>NZ_JBJGED010000020.1:0-149423 GCF_045062745.1 Paenibacillus sp. HJGM_3 | reverse complement strand
GCACTCGCTAGAAGCGTACCCTGTGTGTTGTTGCGCCAGCGGTCGAAAGTTGCTCCATTGTACCCCATACCGGGGACAAATCCGCTTTGAGCATCTGTTGCATTACTGCCTGTTAGTTGCGTATTGATAGCTCCGTTCGAACCCTGAGCCGCCTCGTAATTGTCCGTTGCGGGGTTGTAATACTGTGGTACGGGTTTGTTATTTACGTCCGTGATAATCGCTTTTGTGTTATATGACAAACCAAAGCACCTCCCATTGGATTATCCTAAATCTGAGCCAATCATGATCCGAATGTGGCCCTCATTCGGGAACGTTTCTACTGCCCCGCCGGCATAAGTGACTTCAAACTCACCGTAAAAAATCCCGATCTCAGTCGTATCCGTGGGAGTGAATGAGTATTGAACTTGTCCCCCTGCAGCATTCGTTATTTCTGCAGCTCGTTTGAATTTCGGGGTGAGATCCCGTTTGACAACAACAAAATTCACAGTAGCTCCGGTTAAATTTACGACACTACCATTCGCATCCTTCAGCGTGCCTCTAAGCGAGGTTGTATCGTGTGCCTTGATGGTAAAGATCACGATGGCACCTCCTTAAAATAAGGATAAACTTGAGAGGGCCCGATAAAGACATACATAATCTCGTCATGGACTGCAACAACCTCGATGGAGTTTACGCTTAATTCCAGCGAAACCGTGTTTCTGCTAGGCTCAATGATTATGCTATTTTCTGTTTCCATCGTCCTCCTCCCCTCTTATATCCTCAGTCCAGTCTTGACGCGGACCAGGTCAACCAACGGCTGACCTACTGCGCGAGCGATCGTGTGGCCATCCAGCTCCACGACGATCGTTGCCGAGCCGCCGCCCTGCGATCCGGTATGAGCGACCGGCACGCCGGCCATCCCAACGGAAGCGTCTGCGATCATACTCGATGAGTCGGACAGCCCGATCGCGAAGCCTTCCCCGGTGTACATCCCGATCTCTTGAAAGAGCTTAGACGGCGAGTTGATCCCGAGAAAGTTCTTAGCGGCGTTGACGGCGCTTTTTACGGCGTCCACGGCCGCACTGATCAGGCGCGAAACCATCGACTTGATCCCGTTGACCATACCCTCCATTATGGCGCGGCCAATGCCTGCCGCCTCCTCCGGGACCGATGAGAAGAAGTCTTTTATGGCCCCCCATGCGGCGGAGAATACGTTAGAGATCCAATCCCAGCCACGCTTCGCCGCATCAGCAAGGGCCGCAAATGCTCCGCCCCAGATGTCTTTGATCTTATCCCAAGCACCTGAGATGATGTCGACGATCTTCTCGCCGGCTGCCTGGAAAAGCTCCCCGAGCTTACCCCATTGTCCGGTTACGATGTAGATAATCGCCAAAAACGCCGTCGCGAACAGCGTCTTGACGATCTCCCACCAGGCCGACACGACCGTTTTGATTGTTTCGATATACGCTTTAAATACTGCCGTAACGCCGTCCCAGAACGCCTCTAGCGCGGGCCGGAGGAACTCAAACGCGGCTTGAAATATCCTCTCGATCCAATCCCACGCCGCCGTGAGCGCAGCGGCGACCGCATCCCATACCATGATCGTAGCCGCTTTGATTTCGTCCCAATACTTCACAATGAAGAAGGCGATAAGCGCGACAGCGGCGACGACGCCTGCAATAATGCCGACGAATCCCAGCAGCGGAAGCATCGCGATCCCGGTAGCCGTTGCGAGTGAGGCGAACGCCGCGACCAGGAATCCAACCACGCCAATGAGAACCAACATTCCGGCCGCAACAGCGGCGAGAATCACGATCGTATCTTTAACCGGCCCCGGCAGGTTGGCGAACCAGTCGGCCATTTTTTGCAGGAATCCCACAACGCCTTCAATGACCGGCAGGAGGGTCGTGCCGATCGACTCCGAAAATTGCTTGAATGTATCTTTGAGTGCAGATACTTGACCGGTTAGCGTTTTTGACATCCGATCCATGCCACCGTCGAAGCGTTCTTCCATAATGGCAAATAACGCCTCGTTCATCGCCTCCAGGTCCGTGATCTGGCCCTTGGCATTGACGATCTCGCCTTTGCCGAGCGCGAGCGCTTTGTCAATGAGCATCTGCTTCGTGATGCCGAACTCTTTCAGCCGCTCCAGCTCGCCGGTCTGCGCGTCCGCCACTGCCTCGATCGCCTGGTCGAGACCTTTCCCCATGCCCGCAGCCATGTTGCCAATCTGTGTCAGCGTACTCTTCGCTTCGATGCCGTAGGCCTTGAGCTTAATCGTCGCGTCAACAACTTCGCTTGCCTCGAATGGGGTTGTTTTGCCAAACTCTTTCGCCCATGACAAGTATTCTTTCGCGGCTGCTGTGTTGCCCTGCATGGCGGTTTCCATTTTCGCAAGCTGTACCTCGGCGTCCGCGGCGTTCTTCACCGCGAAGCCCAGTCCCGCGGCGATCGCAACGCCCGCACCGGTGAATGCAGTACCAATTTTTTTCCCGGCATCGGCAATCTGGTTGCCGACCTTGCCCCAGGTCTTCTGAAATTCCTTCATGTCCTTTTCAAAATCTGTTAAATCTACGCCAATTGCCACCGCGAGGCTTGCGATCGTCTTTGCGGCCATCTATTTTCACCCCTTTGGGTTTGATTCCAATGTAAAAGGGAGCCCTCATTGGACCCCCTTGATCTGCGGCATGAGCTTCGCCAATTTCTCGAACTCTTCCGCTTTGCTTTCCAGCGTTTGACGGCGCTCTTTTCCGAGCAGCCGCTTCACCGTAACCGGCTTTTTCAGATGCACGTTCATCACGTTCGCCGCGTGCCAGGCAAGACGCTCCATTTCCCACTCCGTCTTGAGCTTGTAGCCTTCGATCATATCCAAAAACTCAGCGTGAGTTAGCCGCCAGAATTCATGTGGCTTCAGCTCGAGCGGTCCGTATGCGAGCTTTTTGAGCTCTTCCCAATTTACTCGACCGTCCCGCTCTGGCCGTTTCCCTCGTCGCCTGAAGCTTCCTTCATCTCGCCCAATACCCGCGATTGTTTGAGGGCTTTCATAATCGGCTGCAGGAGATCGTTCAGATTCTGCCCCGCCTCGATTTCTTTATACAACATTTGCCCGACGCGCTCGACCGTCAGCCCGCGATCCCGCCATTTCAGGCCAGCCCAATAGAACAACCGAACTAAATTAAAGCCGATTTGCTCCTCCGAGAAGATAGCTGCGACACCCTTGCCAAACTTTTCTTCGATATCGCAAATGGCGTTAAAATCAAAGCGGAGCTGGCGAGTCGATCCTCCCAGCTCCACCTCTACATATTGTTGACTCATGGGTTATCCTCCCGTTAAGGTGCTGTATACGTCGTCAGAGCGCCAGTACCCCGGAACGATGCGGAGATCGAGACTGCGTCATCGGTCGTATTGTTGACTTCCCAGCTCGTTATAAAGGCGTCTCCCTGGTAGCCTGTTTGTCCGGTTGTGTTTTTCGGCAGCAGCCGGACCTTTACGACGGTATTATTGACTAATGCGTTATACAGCGCCGATTGACCGGCATCCGCGTACACATACAGTCCTTCCGTATCAACTTCCCATTCTTTCAGCCCGGGAATGTACTCCGCCCAGCCGCTCGAGTCGAACGAAGTCACATCGATCTCACCATTGGAGATCGACAAAGTCGCGTCCCGCATCTCCCCGACTGCGCTATACGTTGAGCCGCCATTCGTTGAAATGAAAACTTTGCCCGAAAACCCCGCAATTGCCTGGGTCATGGGTCAATCACCTCACTTTTGTTGTTTGATTGCGCCGACCGTGACGCTCGTCGCTGAGCTGAAATTGACGTTAACCTTGCCAGCGTCCGCGCCGGACTGATTCCACCAAGCGGGACGGAAGGGGCCGAATATGGCGACGCCGCCGGCCGTTACGGAAAGAGCCAGATCCCCGGTTCGTCCAGCTTCATCCGGAACACTGACAACCGTCACCGTGATGGCACTACCGCCAGCATTCCGGACCATAAGCGTCGTGTCTCCGTCGTTCGGAAATTGCATCCCATTGACGGAATCCGCAGCGCCAAGCGTTACGTTTGCGCCTCCCTGGAAGTTATTCGTCTGAATCGGGATCGCTGTCCGCGGCATTGCCGTCGCCTCCTTCCGTCAGCTCTTGTTCCGGCTCAGGTGGATTGTCCGGGTCATAGGCTACGCCATCGGAAAGCCACTCCGCCGCCTTTTCATCGTCTACCAGATACCGCTCACCGGCAGCGTAAACTACCGCGCCGCCGGTTACGGACTCGGAGACGGTTTGAGTCATAATCACGATCATTTACCCACCTTCTTTCTGCAGCTGCAACCGATACCGTACCGGAACGTGCCGTGTGATCCCGTCATCATCCCGGATCGTGTCGGAAAACTCGTAATAGCAAGCACTCATTTCCCACCCGGAGATAGCAAAAACCTGATCAGCCAGCAGGCGGTTCAGGTCCTCCAGTATTTGCAATGCCTCTTTGAAACCTCTATACCGGCTCCAGATATGCAGCGTAATCGTAACTTCTTCGCCGAAGCGTGACTGCGTCCGCCAAGGTATTGATGTCGACTCACCAAGCGTTACATAGGGGAACGCAGCGTCTTGCGGGACTTCATCATGCACGCCAGTCAGCTTCGCCATGAGCGTCGCATCGTTCGTCAGGCGGGCATAGATCGCGGTTTGAATCGCAAGCAGTGCGCTCATGTATTTTTCACCGCCGCTTTAAGCGCGGCTTCCATATCCTTTACATACAAGGGCTTTTGTTCCTCGGCCGTCGGGGTCATGAACGGATACGCGGGAGAGTGCGTCGTCCCGAATTCAACCAGGTGCGCGAAAGGGGAGTTCGGTCCGATTTCGGCTGAAAGCCCATCGCTAGAATACTTGACGCGTATGGTCTTTTTCATTTTCCCGGTATCGACACGAATACGAGTCTGGGCGGCTTTGCGGATACGGGTCGCCGACGTTTTGACCACTTTCCGGACCGCTTGCCGAGTCTCCTTGTCGAACCGACTAAACGTGCCCAACATCTCGTCGACGCCGATCAGCTTTAGCTTGATTTTGCTCATGGCACCGCAACCTCCTCGCACATCAGCTGCATCTCACGGTTTCGCTCGTCGGGATTGATCACACTGTCGATCCGAAATATGCGACCGCCAAATTTGATCCGCATTTTCGAGTTGATGCCCGAGCGATAACGTCTTCGGACGCGGTGGGTGACACCAGACTGTATCTGCTGATGCTCGACCATTTCCCGGCCGCGCAACGGCTCAACAGCGGCCCAAACGGTTTCGAATGCCACCCAAGCCTCTGTGACACCCCCAGCGCCGTCTGGAGACGTGGTGAATTGCTCTAGAGTGATCCGGTGCCTCAGTCGTCCGGCTTCCATGTCACCACGTCCTATCCATCCAGAGTAGACTTGTAGCGGCAAGCGGGAGCTCCACTGCAGTCCTGCCAACCGTAACTGATTCGCGATTCTCATACCAGTGACCGATGAGTAGGAGCATCGCTTGTTTGGTCGCGCATGGCACATCGGTATAGCCCGCTTTGTATCGGATCCGCACCGCGTCCCCGTACCCAATGGTAAGCGGCCAGTACGTGCCGTACTTCGGGATCAGTTCGTCATTGCTAGTGAGTGTGTAGTCCGCTGGCGTGATCGTCTGCTCTGATCCGTCGATCGCGGTATACGATACGCTCACAATCTCGGTGACGGGACCGCGCCGCAGCCTTACAACAGGTGAGAAGCAATGGTCCGTATACTCGAGCGTTTGCGGAACCAGTGACCGGTGCTGGAAGCCCTCAGCGTAATCCCTCGCGGCCGATATAAGTGCCGAGAGGTAGACGTCATCGTCCGTGAAATCAATGCGAAGATGCGCTTTGACCTCGGCCAGCGTGACCGGCTCGACGGCCGGCGGCGTGATGACCCTAGTCGGCATTGGACTTCGCCGCCTTCTGCTTCGGTTTCGGCTGATCCACGATGTCTGCGATGCCGGCCGCTTCCCAGGCTTTCGCGATATCTTCACGAACGTCCCGCTCATCACCCGGCACCCATGATTCATATGGGCCCGCCATGCTTACTTTCATTTTTACGAGCATAAAGCCACCTCCCTTTAAGAAAAAGGGAGCCCGAAGGCCCCCGCTCTTATTAGGTCCCAGAGTTAGCGTAGTATTTGATCGGGTTCGTGCCGGCGTTGACCAGGCGCCCGTCTGCACGGGAAAAGACAACGAAGCCGACTTGTGCGGCGTCCATGTACTTCTCGCCAAAGCGGACAAGTGCCATATCCATAACGTCGCGGATGAAGTAGTTCGAGAAGTCGCCGAATAGGAGCGACTTCGCGTTCGCCGCCATTGTGGCGACATCATTGTTCACCTCGTACGTGTAGCCGAGGATGCGGTCCGGTTCACCATAAGCGATACCCGGTACGAACAGCGGCTCACCCGTCGATGCCTTGATCTTCTTGACTGCGGCGAGCGAGGTGTCATGAAGCATCCAAGACGCTTTACGGCGGTACGCCTTGTCGACCGAATGCTCCAGATCGACGAGGTCGTCGTAAATGATCGACGTGGTCTGACCCGTCGTGCCCGTTTTGCCGAGCGTGGCGTCGATGACTACGCCGCGAGGCTGGGCCGTGCCCGTCCCGACCGTAAAGTGGGTGTTATTGATGCGGGCAATCCGCTCACCGAGGATTTCAGCAAGGTACGACTCCAAGTTGAACGCGGAGTCTTGCAGCAGTTCGATCGGCACCAGCACGATATTCGACGTGTACTTGTACGCGCCGAGGTTCACGCTGCCGAATACCGGATCCACATTCGACGCTGCTGCCGTGGATTCCGCGAGGATTGCGCCGACGTTCGTCGTGTCGTTCGCGGATGGGATCGGGAGCACATTACCCGATTCGGTCGTAATGATCTTCGCGACGTTCCGCATGCCGCCGAACCATTTCATTGCCTTCGTCAGTTCGTCATAGAAGCCCTGCGGGATCGTGTAGCCGCCTTGGGAGCCGCTCCCGCCCGTCGTGGATAGAGCCCGCTTTTCCATCATGATTGAGCGCTCTTCCGGCGTCAGTTCGTTCGTGCCGACTTGGAGCCAGCGTTTAAAAGCTTGTTGGTAGTCAGTTTTCTCGCGGCGCTCTTTGTCAGCGGCTTTGTCGCGGTTTTCGTGGCCGGAAAGCTCCGCATTGCGCTCCTCGAGCCATTCTTCGCGCTCGATTTGCTTGCGGAGTTCGACTTCATCCGCGATAATCTTATCGACTTGCACGTTTTCATCAGCGGACAATGCCCGCTGCTCATTTCTTGCGCGGTCCAATACCTCTTCCATCTGCTTTACCAAGCCCGCGCGCTTTTGGCGCATTTCAACAATCGAATGAATGTTTGCCATTTTTTGATCATACCTCCATTGATTTAATAATTTTCAGGTAATCAAAAAAGCGCTGGTCCGGTGCGGTCGCTTTTGGCGGCTCCAAACTGCGCTTTAAGGACTCAATCTTGTCTTTTGACCGCTGCGAGAGTACCGCCTCAGTGTCGGGATAGGCCGGAGTCGTGACGACCGAAACGTCATAGAGCCGCTCGATCTTCATGATGGTCCTCTCATAGGCGCCGCGCTCTTTGTTGTAAGCCCAAAGGTCCGCCTCATCGTCATCCATATCCAACGAGAACGCAAAGCTGCATTGATTGACGACGCCGGCCCTCATGTTCTCCAACAAATCGCGGCTGTATGTGGTATCGGTTGGCGTGCATCGCCACTTCAGGCCAATGCCGTCCACCTCGAGCTCAACACGGCCTTTGCCGGATGCTACAGTGTTCCTGCCCAAGATTAGATTGCTGTTATGGTTAAAAAGAGCCACCACGTTGGACATGTCAGCGTTATCGAGTGCTTTTGCATCGATTTTCTCATAAACCGGCGTATACCAGCCAAGATTGTCCGATTCTCGCCCGAATTTTAGGGCATACGCCTCGATAAACTCTGTGCCGTCGTCAGCCTTCCGCAACTCCATCGGTGCCATTAGTGTTCGGCGCTCCTTGTTCATTCCCTTCACCCCCTTTCAACAGCGTACTGATTGGCATCATCGCTGAGTTGACGAGGTACGCATCGCCACCCTCCTCTTTCGGGATCAGCGGCAAATTCTCCAGTTTTGCGATGACGTTTGCACTCATCCAGCCGTTCTGCCTGGCGATCTGATACGCTTCGTATCGGCTCTTGATGTCGCCGCGCAGCAGGCCGTCCACGTTATGCTCGGCAAAGTATTTTTTCCGCTCCGAAGGCGTCAGCAGGCGACTGGATATGGCCTGCTCCCAGCGAACCAGCCACGACCGGAGCGTATGGACCACGAATTCTAGGCTCTGCTGTTCGATGTTGGAGAAAGTCGCCTTTTCCAAGTCCCCCAGGAGATGCGGCGGGATGCGGAAAATCCGTGCGATCTCGGATAGCTGGAATTTCCGGGTCTGTAGGAATTGGCTGTCCTCGGGCGGCAGGCTAATCGGTTTGTACTTGAGCCCGCCCTCGAGTACCGCAACCTTGTGCGCATTCGCCGCCCCGCCGTAAACCTCCGACCAGTTCGTGCGCAATCGTGTAACGGCGTCCTGGTCTTTCAGGACTTGATCCGTCTCGAGCACGCCGCTCGGCCGGGCACCATTCCCAAAGTATGTCGCCCCGTATTTCTCGGTTGCTTTGGCGAGGCCGATCGCCTCTCGGTGCTGCTGGATCGGACTCTTGCCTTTGATGCCGTCCGTCCCGAGGCCTGACAAATGGAAAACTCGATATGCCGGCAGCGTGACTTTGTCAGCCCCGATCTGCGTGACATAGACCAGCTCTCGCTTCACACGGTCAAATTTCGGCTCAGTCTTGTCCGGCTCGAGCGGCCAGAGCGCCCGGACCTTGCCGGCTTCGTCCCACTCAATTTCGGCGTAGGCGTTGCCCCAGGTCAGAACGTGGCTCATCATGAGCTCCCGAAACGTCATGGCCGTCATCAGTGGATTCGGCGCATCGTGCAAAATCGTATAAAGCGGATGATCCGGCGCTCGCTCCCGACCACCGTCCTTCGTTCGCTTATACACTGGCAGCGGCAGCGAGGCGATCGACTCGCTCAAAATTCGGATCGCGGCGCCGACCGCCGTCAGCTCCGATGCGTTCTGCTCCGTCACGCTCACACCGGCCGAAACCGGCGCCGAGCCAAACACGTCCCAGCCCGATCCGTTGCCGTTATATACATGATAACTTCGTCTCTCAGACGCCCAAAACTTCCACCATGCCAAAATATCACCTCCCTCACAGGATCAGCAGTCCGCGGTTGTTGTATATCGACTCTTGCTCGATTACCATCGCGCGTACCATAGCATTTATGATCGCTGCGATCGGGTCGATCCGGTTCGTGCTCTTGTCCTTGTCGAGCTGGATGTTCTCGTTATGGTCCTGCCGGATGACCGCATTACCCACCGCCCAAGTTAGCAGCCGGTCGCCGTCATGGATCAGTCGGCCGGACTTGACGAGCTCACGTAGGTGCTTGGTAGGCTCTGAAAGCGTCCGAACGCCCTGCCGGATCTCGATCATCGTGTACCCTTCGCTCTCCATCTCCTGCGCGAACTGCGTCGCGTTGTAGGGGTCGTAGCAGACTTCCTTAGCCGTCCAGAGGTTCTCAGCCATGACGCGCTTGAGATGCGCCTGGATAAACCGATAATCAACAACGGCTCCCGGCGTAACCGTCAGCGCCCCTTGCTTGATCGCCAGGTCGTAGTCGAATTTATCCGTCTTGCGCTTGGCCGCGAGCGTATCCTCTGGGATGAAACTGTGCTGCCAAACGTAGACACGACCGTCGCCGAGCGGGACGACGCCTCCGATGCTGGTCAAGTCGATCTTCTGGGACAAGTCCACACCAATATAGCAATCCCGGACCGAGAGATCCGGCAGATCATTCTTCCCGCAAGCCCGCCAAGCGTCCATAGGCATATAGCCGTTATCCTTCTGATCCACCCACAAATTCATGTTTTTTGTGAGAAAATTACGCATTTTCTCCGGCACATCAAGTGCAGCCTGCATTTCGCTCCGGAGGAACGCCATGCCCTCGTCGTATGTGCATACGATCGGGTTCGCCTTGGCCCAGTTCCGTTCGTCTTTGATGTCGTCGTCCTTGTCGAGCTCGCAGATCATCACGAAGTATTCTTCGTTCTCCGTCTGGCTGTCGGGATCGATGATGTCGGATACGTACTGGTACTCTGTGAAACAAGGCTTCGCCATATCGAAGCCGGCTGTTGTGATGATTACGAGCAGTGGGTTCGGTCGCGCCACCATACCGGAGATTAGGACGTCGTAAATCTCGCTTGTCTCATGGACGTGATACTCGTCAACGATCCCCAGGCTCGGGTTTTTACCGTCACCGGTCTTGCGGGCCTCTTTCGAGAGCGGCTGAATAACGCTGCCGCTCTTGAGGTGCCGGATCCGGCCGTATGCGTCCGTGAACTTACCGGCGAGCATCTCGACGCCTTGAATCTGCGTCAGCACCTCGCCATAGACGATGCTGGATTGCTCCCGCCCCCAGCCAGCGATGTAGGTTTCGCTCTGCTCTGGTGAGAGGAACGTCTCATAACTCCCAATCAGCGCGAGCAGCTGCGACTTCGCGTTCTTTCGTGCCAACTGGATATATGCCTTGCGGAAGCGCCGTAGCCCGGAGCCTTTACGCTTCCAGCCGAAGATGTTGCCGGTAACGAATAACTGGAACGGTGTCAGCTCGATCGGCTGACTGGCGAGCACGCCCTTGCTGTGCTTGAACATCCGCGCCCATCGGTAGAACCTGTAGACTTCGTCCACGTCGAATCGGAATGGATAATCCTCACGCTCGCTGTTCTGCAAGTCCGTGAGGAAACGGTCGCAGGCGGCGCGGTGCTTCTTGCATGCCGTGATCCGGCCGTCAACAACGTCCTCGGCATAGCGCCCCAGGCTTTCGATCAGTTCGTCGACGCCGATCATAAGGCGCCTCCGAACAGCTGCTCATCAGCCGACTTCGGTTTATCCTCCGGCGCCTTCGGCACCACGAGCCGGCAGCGCGAGCTAATCGTCAACCCAAGGTCAGCCGCCGCCTGCCGGCATTGCTTGAACAGCTTATCGACGCTAAGCAAGATCTCGGAATAGGTCTCGTTCGAGAGCGTGAGCTGCTTCCCTGTTACCGGGTGCTTAACCCGCTGAGTCGCCGGTGTGTTCCGGAGCGCCCGGCTGAGCTTCACGTACTGTTCACGCGCCAACAAAAAACGAGCCAACGCATCGCAGTCCAAGTTGGACATGAGATCGATGCGGAGCAGCTCGTTCGCGATTTCCGTAAACTCCTCTTTCAACTTTTTCGGGAGGTAGTCCGGCGGCTGGACGTTGTCAGCTGCTGCCTTAACCTCTTTCGCTTGCCTGTCTTTGATTTCGTCTTTGGTTAGATGCTTCTTGCCTTTGAGCAAGAGCAGATTTGTCGGTTGTCGCCGTCCAGACATCGCCGGCACCTCCTTTCTGAAAATTTCAGTGGGGAATTTCCTTCGCAAAAAAGGGGCCGCCGGTCTCTTGGCACTAAGCTCCTAGAGATTTTTGGCCCCCTACCCTTCACCGTACTAAAGCGATTTACTTTAGTTGTCTAAAGTGTTTTGGTCACTCTGTTGTCATCCGTTCCAAGATGTTATTGACCCTATCGCAAAGCTCTTCCCGAACCTGTACCGGTATGCGCTCGTCTTTCGACACATCGATTAGCGTCTGGCAAAGCTCTTGTACAATCGGCATTCCGGTTATAGACAGCGTCAAGCTACCTGGTTTCATCTCCCAAACCCTCCATCCTCTTTGGCCGTCTTCCTGTCATGGCATCGCTTCGCCATGGGCTGATGATTCTTCGGATCCCAGAACAGTTTCGAGTCGCCCTTATGCGGTACAATGTGGTCTGTGACCTCAGCTACTCGTGGAACCGGCAGCGCCTTGCACTCCTCGCATGCGCACAACGGATTACGCTTCAGAAAAGCTTTGCTGTACTTTGCCCACCTACTGGTATAGCCCCGCTGATGCGCTGTGCCGCGCTCGCGTTCTACTGTTCGACTTACCAGCTTTGCATGCTCCGTGCAATACCGCTCCGTCGTAAGCTCAGGGCACCCGGGTCGACCGCATGGTCGCTTTGGTTTATTGGGCATTGACCATCATCCTAAATTATGGTAATCTATCTCTTGTACCGGAAGCACCAGACAAGAACCGCTGGAGAAAGTATCCTAGCGGTTTTTTCATGTTCAGAACAAAGAGCCGCCACATGGACGGCTCACTGTGTGTTGGGGTCGCATTCGATTCATCCGGCTAATGGATGCGACGATTCGCGGTCCGGTTCGAATATACCCCCTCACTATATACGCCAAATCGGGCGACAAGCGGGCGACAAAAATGCTCAAATCGCTTGCTGCACCTTGTCTCGTGCCCTCTCTATGAATATCCTTACAGACCTCCTAGACACCTTTAGCTCGTCTGCAATCTCTCGCTCACTCATTCTCTGAACCGCATGCATCAGGAAGCATTGTCGCTCCCGTGCTGACAGTTTCAGTAACACGTTCACTAGCATTAGCTTCTGATCCGCCGTAAGTTCTGGCCGTGGCGGCTCTGGAATGGAGAGATCCAACGCTGGAAGTAAGTCCATGTCCCGCAGCTCCGCAAACCGATAGGCGTCATGCGAATCATATCCTCGAACGGACCCGGGACGCCGGCCGGACCGCATCCAATCGATTCCGTACTGCAGATCGGAGATCATGCCCTTCACGGTCTCAAGCTCCATCTCCTCAGCTTCGGACCGATCGGTGTTTTCTAGCTTTTTGCGATAGGCGACCAGCTCCCTTTTTCCGGCTGCGTACTCTCGTACAAGCTTATCGACCCAGGTCATTTGATCAGCCCCTTTTCATAGCTTTCCGCTCCGCTATCCGTCCCCAAGGCGTTAGTCTGTAGATCGACAAGTACGTCTCCCGCTCATCAGCGCCGATTTTCTTGGCATAATACTTCACGAACTCATCCTCGATCTCATCGCGGTGACCGTAGCAGACGGACACGGTCGCCCACGACTCGTGTGCTACTTTCTTGCAATTCGGTACACTACACACGCTCATGATGCTCTCACCCTCTCTATTCGGGCCTTGACGGCCTCCATCAGTTCGTTTTGTCCTGCCGCCTTCCGCTCCAATGCCGCGACAGCCTCTTCGTCCATCGTACCTTCGGCTACTAGACGCATGACAACGATCCGTCTCTTCTGGCCCTGCCGGTGCACCCGGGCGTTGGCCTGCTGGTCCTCTTCCAGGCTCCAAATCTGGTCATACCAGACAACCGTCTGGCAGCTTGATTCCTGCAGGTTAAGGCCGTGACCGGCTGACTTCGGATGCAGGAGAAGCAACGGGATCTCGTCGTTATTCCATGCCCGGATGTCCTCGTTCCCGTCCTTGCCCTTCCGTAGGATTCGGGCTTGCGGGAAGCGTTCCTGGATCCGTTCAAGACTATGCTTGTAGTTGTAAAACACCATGACCGGCTTTCCCTGTGCTGCCTCGATGATATCCTCCAATGAATCCAGCTTGGCGTCGTGGATCAGTTTAACACCGCGCTCTTCGTCGTAGACGGCGCCGGAGGCCATCTGCAGCAGCTTGTTACTAAGGACAGCGGCAGTCTGGGCCACGACATCGGCATCAGCGTATGGAAGCAGTAGATCACGTTCCAGTTTCTTGTACAGCGCCTGTGCCTCGCCGGATAGCTTAACGGGCACTGCGCGATCGATCCGCTCCGGCAGTTCAAGCCAATCCGCCGCCTTCATGCTGACCGCGATGTCGCCGATCGCCTCGTAAATGCGCTCCTCGGCCTCTTTCTTGGCTTTCCAGTCGTAAACGACATGACCGCTACGGGCGCCGGCCGTAAAGTACCGATCTCTGAATCCGGTAATGGTTTTGCCAAGCCGCTCCCCCTGATCCAGCAAGTACACCGGCGCCCACAAGTCCATCAGGCTGTTTGGCGCTGGAGTGCCGGTCAGGCCAACCAGTCGACGGATAAAAGGACGGACGCGCCGCAACGCTTTAAACCGCTTTGACTGGTGGTTCTTGAAGCTGCTCACCTCGTCGACGATGACCGTGTCAAACGGCCACTTGCTGCCGTACTCGCTAACCAGCCATTCGACGTTCTCCCGATTGATGATCCAGATGTCCGCCGGCGCCCGAAGTGCCCGCCGCCGTTGTTCAGCCGATCCCAGCACTTTCGAGATTCTCAGGTGACGGAGATGGTCCCATTTGCTGACCTCTCTGGCCCAAGTGTCATCGGCTACCCGCAGCGGCGCGATCACCAGCACGCGCTCCGCATCGAAGTAGTCGTGCAGCAGTTGATCAATAGCGGATAGTGTCGATACCGTCTTGCCCAGGCCCATCTCGAGAAGTAACGCGAGATAGGGGGTGTCTAGTATGCGGGCCGTTGCGTATTCTTGATAATGGTGCGGCTTATACTTCATCCGCTTTCACCTCAGCTATGAATCTATCAATGTCCTCGTTCGAATCAATCTTGTATACTTCGTGCCCCAGGCGACGCAGGATTCGTGCCCACCGCACCTGCAGGGGCTCTAGCGGTTTACCCGGCGCCTTCATCTCGACGTAGATCGTTCGTCCTCCTGGGAGAATCACAATCCGATCCGGTACTCCTCGGTTCCCCGGAGACACCCATTTAGGTGCCTCGCCTCCAAGTTCTTCGACGAGACGGACCAATCGTCGTTCCAGTGTTGATTCCCGCATGGGCCACCTCCTGAGTGATGATTCATTACGCGCGCGTATTGACGTATACGCGTTTAACCTACGTACGGGTAGGTTAGCTATTAGCGTTTTATAGGTTAATTTACCTATTATTATTTAATAGAATTATGATGCATCATTGGATTCAGTAGCCGTTGATCCCTTGATGCGTAAGGGGTTTTCTGATTCATTAAGGTGATGCATGAAGCATTTTTTAATGAATCATTGGGATCAGTGGGTGATGCATTATGATGCATTAAGCAATCTCTTAATGCATCACCCTATCAAAGGCGGTATGCTGGCCGTAATCAGCGACACGTACTCGCCCCGGAACCTCTCTCCACCCAGGCATGCGGCGCATAATATCGCAGATGTTGCGGGCGTCCCATTTTTGCATTGCACCTACTTTTCCACCCAAACACTCGGCCCAGATCATGGCCGCGCATACGCGCTTCCTCTGGTACGGCTCGGCGCCAAACTCATCCGTAACCGGCGTCTCCAGCCACTCCTGAATAATGCCTTCTCGCGGGTCGATCTCCAGATGTGCCGCTTGCTCGTGTTTCGCCGCCTCCGCGGCCTCCCGATCCAGTGCCAAGGATTCCCCCGCCTTGAATAGGTGCAGCGCCTCCGCCCAGATTTGCCCCACCACGTCGTCCGTTAAGTGCTCCCAATGGTTGAGTCGTGCCCGCGCCGGGTCCACGTCTACAGGCCAGAAACGACGGTTTCCCGTCTCGTCTCTCAGAAAGTCTCGGGTATTCGTCGTACCGAAGAAGACGCACTTCCGCGGGAACTCCGACACCTGACGATCATAGGCCACCCGGTACCGGTCCTCGGTCTTCGACAGAAACGCCTTGACCTCGTCTACCTCCGACTTCTTCATGGCCGACAACTCGCCGATCTCGAAGATCCACCCCGCCTGCAGGTGCTCGCCGGCCTCCTTGTTCTCGAACGTCCGCAGGCTATCTGAGAACCAGTCCCGCCCCAGCTTCGCCAGCAGCGAACTCTTTCCGGCCCCCTGCGGACCAACGAGAACCAGCATCTCGTCGAACTTACATCCCGGGCGATACAGCCGGGCCACGGCCGCCAGCAGCATCTTTCGCGTCACCTGCCGGACGTAGTGCGAGTCTTCGGCGCCCAGGTAGTCGATAAACACCCGCTCGAGCCGCGGCTGGCCGTCCCACTGGAATGATTCGATATATTCCTTGATCGGATGGAACTTGTGCATGTGGACGACCTCCGTGAAGGCGTTCTGGATCGTCGTCGATGCGCGCATGCTGTACACCTTCGAGAACCAATGCTGCAGCCGCTTGTCGTCCGCTCCGAGCCATGGCTCATACTCCTTGTGTGGCCGTTCCCGGTCCCGCCAGGGCAGTGGCTTCCGCACGACCTCCGCGTTTCCGAAGGCGTCATAGGCCAGCACGCCGCGCCACACGTCATGGGTTAGGATGAGTTCCACGTTTCCGGCCGTCGGGAGGACGTCTCCGGTCTTGTGATGGCACTCGAGCCGCTCTTTCCAGCTGTCATCCTCGGGCTCCGGGTCCTCCCCCGCCGGCTCTATGTCATCCATCTCCCCGAACGACTCCTGGATGTCCGCCATCTTGAGCCGCTTGACCTCCGGCAGTTGGACGACAAAATGCTCCATCGCAAGGTGACTGGGCTTTTTGGCGTCCGGCGTGAACTCCTTCACCCTCTCGTCGAGATGCCCGAACTTGTGCACACGGACCAGGTCAAACAGGTTATATGTCCGGCCGTCGGCGATCGGGTCGCTGTCCTGGTGCGAGTAGGCGAGGTCCTGGTCCGGATAAATCTCGAGCCCGTTGCCGCTGGAGCCACCGGTGTACGTGTAGCGGTTCGGCATCGTCCCGGTCACGTAGACGTCGCCGAGGAAGGTGTCGATGCCTTCCTCAATGGTGAACGCCCGGCAGAACAGCCCGATCGTGCCGTGCTTCTCTCGCGGGTCCTGCGCCTTCTTGCCGCCGAGCTGCGGCCCCGCCTTATCCTCCGCATGCCGCGGCCACTGCATGACGTCCTGCCAGTCGTCGTACTCGGCCAGTACCCCATCCACGCCGAGCGGCTCGCCCTCGTAGACATCCAGCACGGGATCCGGAGCGTCTTTGGAACAGGACGGGAGGTACATTAGCCGATGGACTTGAAACGTCGTCTTGTCGAAGTAGTGCATGCCGATCTGTTCGGCCAGCTTTCGGCTGACAGCGGCGTACTCATCCGGGCTCATGGCGCGATCCACGGGCACAATGAGCCGGAACTTCGGCCGTGTAGGCCGATGGCTATGCGTCGAGTAGATGACGTAGGCCGTGCCGCCGAGAATGAGCTCACAGGCGAACAGGAATCCGTCATCGGCCCGGTCCACATCGAGCGTGATGAGGCTGCGCGTGTCGACCGCTTCCTTCTTCCGACGGCCGCCGCGGACGAGCCCGCCGACAAAAGCCGGGCCGTCCTTCGCTTTGCCCCTGTTCGGTACGCTCATCGCGTCGTATTGCGCCATGGTTTCGCCCGTCCGGCGCACCTTCCGCAGCCGGTCGACGAACTCTTCCCAGGTCAGGTATTCAGGTTTCCAGTTCGTATCGGCGCGGTGCTTGCCGAATGAGATGTCTAGTTCCATGCGGTCACTTCCTTTTGTGGTGCATTTCTAGCGATTTATGTCCTTCCGTATTCAGTCGGTGTTTATTACAATTTCGCAATCATCTTTGAAGATGTTATGATCGATCATTTCGCCCTTGTATTCTTGCTTAGTCACAAGCATATCTTCATGAATCGGATCGTCGATCACATCGAATTCTTCTCCAATTCGATCGTTGTACCACATCCCAGCAATGGAAAGCAGCTGCCTTCCCCTTGTTATTCGAACTCTCATACGAGCCTCCTATGTCCTTCCGTATTCAGGATTGTTCGCCGTCGGCTGTCACAACATCAAGTCGCCCTGACTCAACTTCCTTTTTTACTTGTCGGAATGCCCATCTGTCTGCTTTAAGAACAGGGTCATTTCCTTGCGATAGGTCAATTTCAACGTCCAGCCACTCTAGCAACTTCTCTTTGTCAATCTGCACGTTGGCCTCCTCCTCATGTCCTTCGTTATTCATTTTGATACTTAATCGTTGTACAGAATGTCCGCAGCCTGGAGAGCCTTGTTCTCGCAGAGGACGTAATCCGTCCGGCCATCCGCCGGGTGCTTGAAGAGGAAGACGTATTTACAGCGCACCCGGCAGCGGCATATATACTTATGGTTCTGCTTTCGGAAATTCGAAATAGGTCGGCGCAGGATGATCATGACTCCATTGACTCGATTAGGCGATTCAAGTACCAGCGGGCTTTCTTCAAATCTTCCAAGCCGTTTTTGTGCGGTGATCGAGAAATGTACTTAATCACGTTTCCGCGGCAGTAGCCTGCGAATTCCTCCGGACTCATTTTCGTCCGCATGTAGTCGATCGTCTCGATCCCGCCAATCGTATAATGTGACGGCGAATTTACTGGATCATGCACACCATTCGTCACAGTCATGCCAGCATCTCCTCCCAGGAAAATCTGTCTGTATGCTCCGGGACGCACAGCTCAGGCATATTAGCTCGGACCATGACGTTCGACATTCGTGGAGAGACGGAATTGCCGCACTTGGCGACCTGCTCCGCCTGCGGGAAGGGCTTCCCGTTGAAGATCGGGCAGATAATGTACGTCTGCGGGAACCCCTGCGCGTTATACAGCTCACGGGGCGTCAGCATCCGCATTCCAATGTCTACGATCTGATAAAGCGTGCCTTTGATCATGACTAGGCCGAAGCGGTCATGAGTTGTAATCGTCCCGAGCGGGCTTCGGAGATCCTGCTCGACGCTGGCGCCATAATAGTGGACCAGGAAGGCCCTCACCTCGCCGATGTGCAATCCACCAGCGGTAACCGTCGGGACCGGCTCGTTGTACCCGCTGCCGATGTTGTCGCCGCGGAACTTAATGAGGTTGCCAGTGACAAGCCCGTAGCGGTTCGACGTGTCGAGCGTCATGATTGGCGTGTCGAGCGTCTGGCCGCGGACCTCGTGAGACTGCGTCTCGCTGTGATACTGTACAAGGAATGCGGAAACCATGCCGAGCGCGTGAGCCGCGCCCGCCGGACGAACACTGCCAGCCCCCGACGTTATGGTGTGGAGCGGCTCATCGATCCCGTGCCCGGTTGCCCCGCCGCGGAACTTGGTGATGTGAGGCGCCACAATGCCCCAACCGTTCTTCCCGGTGATAGTCTGCATCGGCTCATCGATCCGCTGTCCCCGGAATGCTTCGTCATGGCTGTGATTCACTTTGATAATGAACGGAGCGATGAATGGATCCGGATTATTGATGACGTACTTGAACATCCCTCGGGCGATCCGGCGCATCGTGTTCTCCGCGAGCGGCCGCTTCCGCTCGAAAATGCTCGGGCACTCGATACTCCAGTCAATGATCTCCGCAGCTGTACGATAAGGCTTCATCCGCCCTGTCTGCACCGCTGGTGTCTTTGGTTCGGCGTGTGTCGGCTCCGGCCAGACGATGGGCTTGCCGTCGCGACGCATGACCATAAATAGTCGCTTTCGAGTCGTCGGCGCGCCGTAATCGCAGGCCCGCAAAACCCGCCATTCCACCTGGTACCCGTGCCGACGAAGTGCGTTGACGAAACTCCGGAACGTCCGCCCCTTCTGAGCCTTGATCGGCTTGCCGTCTTTATCGAGCGGGCCCCAATCCTGAAACTCCTCGACGTTCTCCAGCATGATCACGCGTGGTTTCACCGTGGCCGCCCAACGGACCGCCACCCATGCGAGCCCGCGAATGTTCTTCTCCCGAGGCTTCCCGCCGCGGGCTTTGCTGTGGTGTGTGCAGTCCGGGGAGAGCCAGACGAGCCCAACAGGACGCCCGGCAGCCACCTCCCGCGGATCTACCTCCCACACGTTCTCGCAGTAATGCATTGTGTCGGGATGGTTAGCCTCGTGCATCGCGATGGCCGCCGGATCATGGTTGATCGCCACGTCCACACTGCGGCCGATTGCCAGTTCGATGCCAGTAGAGGCGCCGCCTCCGCCGGCGAAGTTATCAACTACGATTTCTCGCATCTATAATCAGTCCTTCTGATAAAATTCGCACTCGAACCCGGCGGCCGCGAGCGGCAGCCCCGGCGCCCAGCTGATCGGCCGGCTCATGATCTCCGTCACGTGCTCCACGGAGCCGGTCCCGATCGGTACGTCCAGCACTGCCTCATCATGTACGTGCATGACCACGTTGTACCCTTCCCCATCGAGCCGCGTCAGGCTCTCCGCTAAGCAGTCCCGCGCGATCGCCTGCACCAAGTTCTCCACGAGTCGGCCGCCATACGTCCGGTGCGACATCCACTTCTTCTTGACCTGGTCCATACCATCAAACACTAGGCCGTCCTTGTTGAAATTCGGGTCCGCCTTGAGCCGCGGGTTCACATAAGCGAGGCTCCGGCCACTCGGCAGGTCGGCGAACAGCATGCCCGCCTCGTAGCGGTACCGTACTCCGTGAGCCAGCTTGACGGACGTCTTCTCCTGCACAGCTTTCACAGCAGCCCGCTCGGCGGCGTACCAGAGCTTTCGGATGTTAGGATTGGCCTCCCGCCACTGCTGAACGAGGCGTGGGTATTCGTCTGGGTTGATCTCCTTCTTGGTGTCCATCGCGGCAAGTGCATTCTCCCCGCCCTGGTAGCCGCAGGCGAGAACCGCTACTTTCCCGCGTGCCCGCAGCTCGTAGTTATTGTGCCCTTTGACGATCGTCTCGAAGGGAACGCCGAACATGTTCGCTGCTGTCGCCTCGTAGATTTTGCCGTGGCCGCGGAATACGTCGAGCACCCAATGCTCATCGGCCAGCCACGCGATGACACGGGCCTCGATCGCTGAGAAGTCGGAGACGATGAACCGGCTGCCAGGCGACGGAATGAACGCGGTCCGGATCAGTTGGGAAAGCACGAACGGCGGGGCGCCGAACAGCATCTCCAGCATCTCGTAGTCGCCGGACCGGAGTGTCTCCCGGGCCAGAGCCAAGTCCTCGATCTTGTTTTGCGGGAGGTTCTGGACCTGGATGAGCCGCCCGGCCCAGCGCCAGGTCCGATTCGCGCCGCAATACTGCAGCAGTCCGCGCGCCCGGTCGTCCGCACACATGGAGCGAGCCATGGCGTTGAACTTGTCGACGCTGGTCTTCCCCATCTCCTGCCGGATCTTCAGCACACGGCGTGTCTCCTCGTCCGGCGCGGCATCGAGCAGCACCGGCATGAACTCCTTTGACAACCCATCTGGCGTCTCCAGCCCTCGGTTCGACAGCCATGCCTTGAGCTGCTGCAGGCTGTTCGGGTTCTCCAAGCCCGTGATCTCCTGCGCCTCCTCGACAAGTCGCTTCTCGTACGCTGCATCACAGGCGATGGCCGCTTGAACGAGCACCGGATCCAGCCGGACGCCGCGATCGTTAATTCGCTGATCGAGCGCCCATAGCTTCCACTCATGCGCCGGGACCTGGAAGCGCTCCAGCTTCCGGGCGATCTCCCGCTCGACGACGACGTCCTGCCGGCAGTATTCGACGAATTGTTGCCACTTCTCCGGGTCATGGTGTGCGTAGTTCCGGGCCCGCTGGCCGTTCGTCTTTGTTGGCTTGCACGGGACGCTGAAATACTTGATCAGCGCTTTACCCTTCGCGTCCTTCTGGACGTCCAATTGCAGCACCTCGGCGACACCCTCCAGGTATCCCGGCAGCCCGAGTGTCAGCGCGTGCACGGCTGTACAGCGCCATTGGACCGGGTCGCACTCGATCCCGAAATGCTTCGCGATCGTCCCGCGCTCGAATGCCGCGTTGAACGCCGTCTTGGTGACTGCCGGGTCTGTTAGGTCGGCTAGTACATCCGGAGGCAAGCTCCCGAAGTCGGCAAGGTCTATCACCCGGACCGGGTCGTCGTCGTACGCGAAGGCGAACAGGAGAATCTCGAAGTCCGGCGCCTCAATGTAACGGTGCATGCCGCTCTTCTTCAGGTCGACACTGGAATACGTTTCGACGTCGATTCGGAGTGTTTTCATTTAAGCGCTACCTCCTCCCATCGCTGCCAGTATCGATCAAAGTCGTGCAAGCTCTGCTTCCGATATAACCCTGTGTGAATCCAGTCCCGCATCGGGCGAACGTGGAAAGATTGAGGCTTTCCGGTCGCGTCGACGCCGATCTTCCCCGTCAGATCGCGGTACAACATCGGGTAAATCTCACAGCCTAAAGACTTCAAGCACTCCACCCTCGCCAGGTCCTCTTCCTCGGTCGTGTTAAATCCGATCAGCATATAAAACTTTAGATGGCTCGGACGGATACCGCTTTCTTTAAGCATCCGCACTTTTTCCGGCACGACTTTCAGCATGTCGTAACTGACCATTTCCCCGGTCTTATCCCGCTTCCGCTTGACCATTAAGTCAAAGGCGAAAAACAGTTCTTTTTTCCTGCCGTCGAAGCTTCGATAGTTCACCGACCGGAGCGCATCCGCTATTTCTGGCGTAACTAGTGTGATGTCATTGGCCTGGTCCCAATGGATCGAGAGGTTGTAGTGCTTGATCTGCTCGATGTCCTCCATAAAGTCGTGATGTGCAAATGAATTATTATTCATAAGGACTAAGTGCTTGCTACGAGGATTGAGGAGCTTTTCGACCGTAGAGTCTCGATACTCGACCAGGCCCTCCTTTTTAGGAACGACGCAGAACGAGCATCCGACATGACAGCCGCGAGTCGAGAATCCGATCCCATAATCGAGGTCGTACATCTCATAGGTCCAGTGGGGCTCGTCGAACGCTTCGATCTCCGGAGGTAGCCTCGAGATCTTCCACGGCTTCACAGAGTAATCGTCCCATCCTGTCCCGCCGATAATCACTTCATCCGCGAATAACTCATACACCCATAGGTTCTTTTCTATCGTGGCGCGGCTGTTGGTAAATATCGTGGAGATATAGAGCCTGTCGACCGGCGTGTCCTTCCACGGATAAACGACAACATCCCCGCGGGACTTGTGGAATCCGTAAATCTTGCCGCAGGCAATATTGGGATATTTGCGCTTCTCTCCGCGGTTGTCACGTTTCATCTGTGAGTCGATGTCAAGAATGCCGACCTTCACAGCCTCTTCCCTCCAATGTGCTTCAATACTTTGAACGCTACTGCCGGCAGCCAGAAAATGGAAAGCGCAATGTACAGCACGGCTAAATAGTTTTTGTACCCGATTACGTTCTGAATGCGATCCGATTTTTCGATGATGTCGTTCGCTTCTTCGCTAACCTCGCCAGACTCGACTTCCTCGCTAATCTGGCGATCCACTTTCGCTATAGCGAAGTGTGCAAAGATAAGCCCGATCAATAGATAAGCCCCCGCGTACATCACAGCCGCTTCCCTCCACTATCCATAAGCTCAAATACGTGCCAAACAAAAACGCCTACTTTGACGGTGTTTATGAAGCGCATCTCTTCAAAATCCGGCCCGTCAAACTCGCAACCCGTTCCGAGAACAAGGATACTTTTAGTGCCATCCCACAAAGCGGGAGCGTAAGGGTCAGGGACGTGAACATAAATCACGATCAGCCCGTTTTGCTCGATGGCCGAGATAACTGTGCTGGAGGCCGGCGTCTCCACACGATGGACCGAATGCACAACATCAATAGGGTATTTATAGATAACGCTCACAGCCGCTTTCCTCCGTGCCGTTGCGGCCGCGTCGCGTTGAATGCCATCTTCTCACTGATCGCCTTCTCCAGGTCAATCCCGAAATACCCGCAGGCGTCAAAGATTCGAATAACGACGTCGGCCAGCTCCGTCGGGACGCCGCACGGCTTACCAGACACATACCAAGTCTCCGCTACTCCGTGACCGTTCCGGTAGTCCTCCATCGCTTCCGACAGCTCGCAGTGCATAAGAGCGACCATCTCGCCGAACGTGCGCGGCTCCTCGTACCAGCCTTTGTCGATCGCGTTGTGGTGCGCGGCTTTGACTAAATCGTTAATGCCAGAATTGGCGCCCATATGTTCAAGTCTCCCGAATAGCCACCCAAGCAGCATCTCCTTGCTTATTCCTATAGACATTTGCGCAACCTCCCGTATTTTGAGATAGGAAAGGGGACCCTTCCGAATCCCCTTCAGTGTGATTAGTTCATAAAATCGTCGTCGCTGCCGTAATCGTCGTCGAACTCCTCGTCCGCGAACTCGTCTCTTACACTTGCTCGGCCGCCCAGCGGCTCCCCGTCTTGCACCTTCACGACATTGTTCAGACCAGCGGCGACGCCGTTCTGCTTTCCGTTGAATGGAAAGAAATTAAGCGACACTTTTGCATAGCATCCGGAGTAAACTTCCGTCGTGTCCGTGATCTCTTGGAATTTCGTCTTGCCGTTCGCATCTTTTCCGACCGGCTTCGCGATGCCAGGCTTTTGCTTGCTGTTAGCGTTCAGGAAGTAATGCCCTGCATACGCCTCATCGTCCGGCCGCTCCTCGTCGCCGTCCCGCAGCGGCTTTTTCAAGTTCGGCGGAATCTTGCCGCCCCATTGGCTCTTCCCGGCCTCGACCGCAGCGTTTACGGCTGCTTGGATTTTCCGGAGCGTTTCCTTGTCGGACTTCGGGATAAGGATAGCCGTTCCGTATTTCTCTACCCCGTTGTCGTCCTCCCGCGGCTGCCATATGTTGCAGTAGGAGAGACGTACTTTTCCGGTTACTACTTTGGTGGGTTGGTTATCAATTGTCATATTTGGTTTGCTCCTTTGTGGTTGGGTTTAGATGGTAGACTTTCACAGGGCCACACAACGCCGCGTATTCTTCCGCATTTCTAGGCTCGTTCGGCAGTCGAACTTTTACGGCTCTATCAGAATACATTTCTGCGGGCTCAGAGAATGCGAGCCGAATGCCGTAGCCCTTAAATCTTTGATTGCACTGGGATCTCACTGTTCGAACTCCTCCCCCGCGAAGTCGGCCGCGACGCCGTTCAGCTCCGGCCGTGGGTCGGTCTCGGTGACGAGTACCGGCTTCCCGGACGGCTTCACGATCAGGCCGTCCAGCAGCTTGGCAAGCTCCTTCTTGCCGATCTGCTTCTCCAGCTCGCCGATGCCTAATAGCTCCTGCGGCTTGAGGTATTTCTCCGGAGCGATCTCCGCGAGCTCAAGCGCCAGCTTAGCCTCATTCTTGTCCGTGATGGTCCGATTGCTGCGACCTTCGACAAGCTTCCAAGACGGAATCCGCACACCAGCCTTGGCCTGCTCGAACGCATAGTCGGCAACATCCTTAGCCCAGGCGCTCAGCCTCTCGGCGACGTGCAGAATCGCGCCGATCTCCTCGAGACTCAGCAGCGCTGGATCGCGGAACTCGTACGCCAGTGCGGCCATATTCGCGTCAGCGCGGGCGCGGCATGTAGCCTTCACCTTGCACCATCGGCAATGGTCCCCCGGCTTGTGTTCGCCTTCTCCGGCGAAGGCCAGTGCGGCCGCAGGCTTGACGACTGTCTCGGCCCACGCCAGTAGATCTTCAACCGTCATTGCATCATCGCTCACACTGTCGAGCCGTGGCTGGACGATCGTCATATGGACCTCGCGAATATCGTAGAGGTAGCTGTATGCCGCCCACGCCCCCAAGCCATAAAGCCGCATCTGCGAATTACCGATCGCGCTGACCGGGACGCCTTTGCCATACTTAAGGTCGATGATCTCCATCAAGCCATCGGCGATTAGGACGACGTCGCCGGTGCCAAATCCGTCTGGTACCCATTCCGAGAAGTCCAACCGCTCCTCTAACAGAATGACGGCATCCGGAGTCCGGGCCTTAGCGGCCATGAACCGTTCCTCGACAATCTCGACATACCCCTGGATGGCGTTCTCCATCTCCGGACCGTAACCGTCCTTTGCCTGGATCTCTTTGAGCTGCTTATCGAGCCGCTTCCGCTCTTTGGAGTCGCAGGGGAGGAGCCGCCGGCGGAGTTTGTTCTCCGCCAGCTCGTGGGCAAGTGTCCCCTCATCGGCGTACTCGCTGCGCGTATCCTTGATGCCCTCCTGCAGCCGGGCACTCGGCGGACAGTTTATCCACTGGCTCGCCTTGGACGCGCCGAGAAGGGAATGTGCGCGTTCCGCGTGTGCCGTCATTCAGACTTCTCCTTCAGCTTGGTGTGCAGGGACTCCAGATCCCGCATGAACGCGGAGCGCTTGTTCTCCGGAATATCGGAGATCGACTTGCTGCCGTACTTGTCGAGGAGAGCCTTTACCTCCGCCCGGCCGCCGTCCGCCCCGACCTCTTGTGCTTTAGCGCGCAGATCTACCGGTGTCGGGATAGGCCCCTCGTCTTCCGCACCGTCGGTGGTTTCCGGCTCCGGATCGACCGGATCGGGCTCCTGAGAGTCTGGCTCGGCCGGTGGCGCTTCTTCCTGCTGAACCGGCGAGCTCTCCGGCTCCTTCACTTGCGCGGGCTTCGTGACGTTGCGGGTGCGCTGCTGTTTCGGTGCTTCTACGGTTGCGGTGATTTGACTTGCCACAGATTGGCCGGAGAGTGCTGCAGCAAGAGTTGCGAGCTCCTGAACGGCTTCCAAGGCGGTCTCGCCGTTGATATGGATTTGTACAGACATATGAGTCCTCCTAAAATGTTCTTGTGGGTACAGATTGAATGTGGTACGATCGGCTTGATAAAGTGTTTTCGTGTGCCCCGTATCTCGGCTCCTACCCCGAGAAAATGGGGTTTTTACTTTTTCCAGCGCTTTTCGTTCTCGCTTGCCTTGTACTCCAGGACTGACAACCGCTCATTCATCGTGAGCTCACGCCACTCGGCGACCAAGACCCTCAAGATTCCTCACCTCCTTCGCGTAGTGTAAGGCCGAGGCTCACCTTGATCGCATCGTCGATGAGTCGCATTTTGCTTTCTTCGAGTGTCGCCACGAGCCCGGTCCCAAGATGTCGCTTATCCAGCGTGCGTATTTGCTCGAGGATCGCGGTCGATCCAGGTGTCAGACCCGGTACATCCGACAGGTCGACGTGAGTCGGTAAGTAGCGCTTGGGGCGTCCCGTGATGGGTGCGACGATGACCGTCGGGCTGTACTCGTTTCCCGTGTTGTTCTGGATGATCAGCGCCGGCCGTATACCCCGCTGCTCAGATCCAGCCGAATCCGAGATCGGGCCGAGATTGCCTGTGTATATTTGACCGCGGTAAATGTTCATTGCTCACCCCTCCATCCATAGAGGCTGAGCAGCGTGTTCTCCTTCTCCAGGGCTTTCACACGCTCCCGGAGGTCATGCAGCTCGTCGAGGGCCGCCTGAGCGGTCGCCAGCGGAATGGTGATTGTGTCAGCGGGTTGCTTAGGGTTCATTGTGGTTCATTCCACCTCTCAGAATTTCATTTCCTGCACGACTTCTAGAAACTGTTCGAAAGTCACCCTGAATCGTTTACCAATTAAATGCTCGATGTAGAAATCACCCCAAAAGTCCAGGAGATCATCTGGCACATTAATCACCTCGCCCCTGTGATGAGACTCACACTTTCAAGCTCCTTCTTGCGAATCCAAGCTTCAAGGACCGACAAACTGAAGTTAATCCTTGGTTTTTTGGAACCGATCGACCCAATGGTGATATGTTCAATCTGCTTTTCTTTACAAAGGCGGTACAACGTCTCTCGTGAAATCCTTAAGTATTCCGCGGCCTCTTCGATTGTTAGCCGACGATCCTCAACCGGTTCGCATTTTGCCTGCAGTTCTTCGATGACCTCCTGCTTTATTTGCTGCTTCAGTGCTTCAATCATTACCGCCAATGATTTGTCGGCCGTCAAAACCTTCACCCCTGTTCTGTTTACGTCATTTTCCGTAAGGAGTAAATTTAATTTACTATCAGGGCATAGCTAAATAAGCCTTCCGATTTTTTACAAATCGCTTGCGTTAATAATATTTACGTTATATAATAAAAAACGTAAATATGATTTCCATTATTCGTTTTTCGCAACATCCGGAAACAACTCTTCGACAGGAACTCCGAAATAACTAGATAGCTTTAGCATTAGCTTGCCACTTGGAACGACATACCCGTTTTCGATATAACGGATCATTGTTCCACTTACACCATTCTCGGAACCGACGAAGTTTTGCGTGCCCTTCGATTTTCGGAGCTGCTTAAAACGTATCCGAATGACACGTGTATGATTCAACATTTACCATCACCTCCTTTGTATTTCAAATCATACTCGTAAATATCGTTTACGTCAATACGAAAACATAATAAACTTTTTTATATTTTTTCTGAGGAGAGATCAATAATGTCGTCGATCGGCTCAAGAATCCGGGATCTGAGGGTAAAGAGAGGTTTCACCCAAGACACGATGGCCGAGCAACTTGGAATGAACAGAGCAAACTTTTCGAACTATGAGAGAGATGTTGCTGTCCCACCCGCTGAAACACTACTTAAGATTGCCGATATTTTGCACACCACTACGGATTTTCTACTGGGGAGGCAAGAGGAAGTGCCGAACGCCCTTGATGTCGCTAGAAACGATAATGAGAAAGATTTTCTGATCATGGCTCGCCATACTGAAGAAATTCCAGAAGATGTCCGCGAGAATCTCAAAAAATTCATATCCAGTACTATTGACGCCTATCTGAAGAACACAAAGAAGCAATGAGGTGGCTGCGTGAAACCTGATTTCGAAAGATGCAAAGAACTTGCTACAATAACGCTCTTAATGGCTGATGACGTAGTAGCATTCCCTTTTGATCCTCGAGAGATCAGGTATGCTCATGACATAATGTTTATATCCATGCAGCACTATTGTCGATCCGTAGGAGTTCCTCTCAGTAGTATTATGCCAGGAGGATTTTTTAAAGATGGATTCAATGTAATTCATGCCGCGGATCAAGCTTTGATTTTCTACAATGAGGAAGTAGATTCCCCCGGACGATTTAACTGGACATTAGGGCATGAGCTCGGACATGTTCTACTAGAACATAAACAAGATGGAGACATCGAAGAGGTTGAGGCTCATTTCTTTGCAGCTAATTTCTACATGCCGGACGACATCATTTGTGAGCTAGCAGCTCGAGGAACGCCTATAACTCAAGCCGCACTAATGAATATCTTTGGGGTTTCCTCTTATGCCGCAGCAAAAAAGATGAACTATCTACGGCGCACACGTCGCAATCTCGGTCCGTCTGAATACAGCTCGCATATGATTGAAAAATTCCACGACTTCATTCGATACAACACACCATTCCAGTACGATATCGATTTAAAATTTGTTTTAGATTTTTAGCTGGGAGGTTGGGGAACATTGGCTTACATCGAAAAGCGTGGAGCGAATTCTTGGAGATTGACCGTCGATATTGGGACAGACCCCAGCGGCAAGCGGATCAGCCGCAAAAAGACGATCAAGATCGAGGACACCGCCCTACTTAAAACGACGAAGAAGCTGCAAAGCTATCTGGACGAAGAACTCGTGAAGTTCAAGATGGAGGTGGAGGCTGGGGAGTACATTTCTCCGGATAAGCTCACCTTCTCCGCTTTCGTAGAGGTATGGTTAAATAAGTTCGTCCGTAAAGAGCTGGAGTATAAGACACAGGAGAATTATGAATTTCATACCAACAAACGCATCCTACCCTATTTCGGCAGCATGAAGATCGAGAAGATCCGGGCTTTACATGTGATTGATTACCTGGATAAACTTTCTGAATCCGGGCTTGGTAGCGCATCCATCGTCTATAACTACCGCGTTCTCCGTAGCATGTTCAATAAGGCAGTCGAGTGGCAGGTTATCAAGGAATCCCCCATGAAGGCCGTCAAAAAGCCTAAAGAGAAGCCCTCCGTCGAGTTGAACGTTTACGACGAGGAAGAGTCCATGCAGTTGTTCAAAGCGCTTGAAGATGCAGACAACCGATTCAAAATACTGATCACCCTCGCTCTCACTACCGGCATGCGTCGCGCCGAGTTACTCGGGTTGGAGTGGAAGAATATAGACCTTACCACCGGCACTATTCAAGTTATACAATCCATACCTGCCTACAAGGAAGGCGAACCTGTCATCAAGCTTCCAAAGAATCCGAGCTCGGTTCGACCGATTGCTATCTCCCCCTCCGTGCTTGAAGAATTGAAACAGTACCGGAAAGAATGGCTGCAGATGAAGATGCAGGTGTTGAAAAAGTGGAAGGCAAAACCGGAGCAGGAATTTTTGTTTATGAGCTCGGCACCAGGGGCGGAAGGTAAGCCCGTCTACCCGAAGCGACTGAGCGAGTGGTGGAGAGAATTCCACTCGGAGAAGCTTGGCCATTTGAAATACATTCGTTTCCACGATTTCCGGCATACCTCTGTTACTTTGCTTATCAACCAAGGTGTTCATGCTAAGATCATTTCCGAACGGGTAGGGCATTCGAAAATCGGCACCACGATGGACAAGTACGGCCACGTCATCCGAAAGGCCGACCAAGCCGCTGCGGATCTCTTTGATAAGATTTTAGAGCGGAAGGTTGTTCAATCCGAATCCTAACATCGGGAGCACGTTGGGAGCAGATTGGGAGCAAAATGTATCTCCAACCTGAAAAATGAGACAATTATAGACTAAATGCAAATCGAATAAACCCTTATTTTGTGCGGCTTCCAGGTCATGAGACAAAATAGGAAATAACAAATCCTCTCCTCTCCCATGAGGTACCTGCGCAAGCAGGTACCAAAACAATGTCCCGCAAAGCGATGCTTTGCGGTTTTTTTTGTTTGTATGGTTTATTGAGAAGCACATAGAAAGGCATGCAACGGCGGTCGGCTAATCTCCCGGAAGGGAGGGGATGCCTGTGGAGGTAAAAGACGCTTGCAATAGGCATCCCTTGGAGTCCAATCCTAGCCTCGCCACCATGCGGTTGTCGGAATCGCCGAACTCCCAATGATCACCGGTTCCCCGATCCGGGGGGTGGCAACAACAGCTCCCTGCCGCTCCCCCGCCCGCACGGCCCGCTCCACCGGATCGGTCCAATCGTGGACGGCCAGCGTGAAGGCGCCCCAATGAATCGGGAGCATCACCCGACCGCGCACGTCGAGATGCGCCTGCACCGTTTCCTCCGGCAGCATGTGAATCGCCGCCCACCGCGCGTCGTATTGCCCGCACTCCATGAGCGTTACCTCGAACGGACCGTACCGCTCCCCGATGTCCCGAAAATGCGGACCGTACCCGCTGTCTCCGCTAAAAAAGACTCGGCTATGCTCCCCCTGAATGACCCATGAGCACCATAGCGTCTGGTTGCGGGTCCGAAGGCTGCGTCCGGAAAAATGCCGTGCCGGTGTACAGGCGAGCTTCAATCCGTCGAATTCCGCTTCCTCCCACCAGTCGTGTTCGGTAATGCGAGCGGCATCGACACCCCAGCGTACCAAATGAGGCTTAACCCCGAGCGGGACGAAAAACCGGCCGATCTTGTTCTTCAACTGCCGAATCGAGCCGTAATCCAGATGATCGAAATGATCGTGCGAGAGCAGCACCGCATCGATCCAAGGGAGCTCGTCCACCTGGAACGGCAGCGTCCCGCTGTAACGCCGTCCTCCAAAGATCGGAACCGGCGATGGAGTTGGGCCGAACATCGGATCGAGCAGCAGCCGCTTGCCTTCCAGCTCCAGCAGCAAAGCGGAATGACCGAACCAGGTGACCCGGGAGACGCGCTCATCCGATTCCGAATGAGGAACGAACTCCACCATAGGCAGACGTTTAGCCGGTTGACGGCTCGGGCTTCCTTTCATAAATTCAAGCATGACCTGCATCGAAGTCCGCAGCCCCATCGCGAGTGTTGTCGGAATGGGATATGTAAAGGTGCGGCCCCGGAAGTTCGGCGACTGCTTGTAGCGCTCCTGCTCGTTCTTAGACGGCTTTGCCCCGAAAACCGGATAGAAGTGAAGCACTAGCGTGACAAGGACGATCAGGAGAAGCAAGCCCCCTAGTCCGATTGCAAATCCAACCCCCATAACTGACGAAAACCTCCTTATAAAAAGCGGAGCAAATCCAAGAGCGAGTCTAGCCGACCTAGCGAAGGAATGTCCCGTTTGAAGAATTCCTCGTCTCTCGAACGGTACCGGATAAAATCGACCCCAGCCTGCTGAGCCGCCGACCCGTCAATCCACGCATCGCCGACCGAAAGCCACTCGTGCGCCGAAAGTGCAGGGAATAAAGCCCGGATGTAGTGGATGCCCGCCGGCGACGGTTTTAGCACCCCCATTTGCTCTCTGCCTACAACCGTGTCAAAAAAGGCCAGCGTCCCGGTCGTCTCAAGCGCCTCCAACGCGGCCTGATGGGCGTTGTTCGTCAAGATAACGAGGCGGAAGCGGTCCCTCAACGCGTTCAGCAGCTCCAGCGCCTCCGGCTCGAGTCCGGCGTTCTCCATCCCTTCCCGTTCCCATTCGGCCACGCGCTGCCAGACCGCACGCTCCTGCTCCCCGGTCAGCTTCCCGGATCCGCGCGTACTCTCCAATAAAGTCGCGATCGTATGATTATGAATGGGAAAGTCGGCCGCCACAGCCTCGTAGTCGAGCAGCAGCCGGAAGACATCCTGTTTCATGGCGGGGAACTGAATGCGGGAACGCAAGATCGTATTGTCCATGTCGAAAATAATGCCTTTGTATCGGCTTTGAAACGCCGTCATCTCGACTCTCCTTTGCTTCAGCGGATCCCGTTGCGCAAAGCCGCATATTCCGTCACTTGCACGGGATCCGTAAACAGCCGATCCGGCTCCACCTCGAACGCCCGGGTCTGCACATGGTCGAACCACTGAACCGCAATGGTCGGCACCCCGGCCGCTTTGCCTGCGCGTACGTCGGCGATGCTGTCTCCCAGGAAGACCGTTTCCTCAGGAGTGGACTGCAGCCGGCTCATCGCGAGCAGTACGCCTTCCGGATGCGGCTTCGGCACCGTAACGTCATCGCCCGAGATCTCCACGTCGAACAGTCCGGAGAGCCCGAGATGCCGAAGCGAAATCGCGAGACTGTGGCTGCCTTTGCCTGTCACGATACCGAGCTTGTAGCCTTGCCGCTTCAAGTCAGAAAGCATGCTCGCGATGGAGTCGGACACCGGTACGAGCTCCGGATGATGGGTGTCATACAGAGCGTAAAACCGCTCCACCGCCCGCTCCGCCTCGGCATTCCGCTTCAGATTGATCCGAATGATGTCCGGCTCCGTCGGGCCGAACAAGGCGACGATTGCCTCATTGTCTAGATGAATGCCGTCATACTCAAGAAACACTCCGCGTAGCGCGTGAAAGCATACCGGCAGCGTATCGGCAATCGTCCCGTCAAAATCAAATAGCAGTGTAGTAAGCTTCAAGTTGCATTCCCCTTTCAAATCGTAGCCCTCCGGTCGGCAAAGACCTCATGATCGGCGTTTCAGCCAAGTCAGAGTGCGCCACATCGCAATCGTAATGCAGATGTAGATGACGACTACAACAGCGAGCGTCATCATGCGCTCCGAGCGGCTTCCATCCGCAAGCAACACGGGCCCCAGCCCGAACATTGTAACCAAAGCATACAGCAGCACAAAAAGGGTTACCGCGATCCCCTTCATCCTCGTCACGCTCCTAAGGTTCGATTGATACCGCCGGCTTGCCGGACATCCTCCCATATATAGCGGGCTACAGAATCTTCGTCATTGCTCGCGATTTCGCCGCTGGCGATCGCCTTCAAACGATCGTGGGCCCCTTTGACCGCCATCCCCGTCCCCGCCGCCTCGAACATCCCGAGGTCGTTCAGATTGTCGCCGAATACGGTGATGTCGCACGGCTCGATGTTCATCCGTTGCGCCCACAGACGAAGCCCTTCCTTCTTGTTGGCTTTGGCGTGGCTGACCTCCAGAAAATAACTCGGCTTCAGGTAGATGTCTTCCAACAGGTGCATGTGAATGGCGGACCCGAACTGGCGATGCAGCTCGGCGCGCAGCGGTTCCAGCTCCTCCAGCTTCCCGATGAAGGTCAGGATGAGCGTCTTGTAATCGGGCGGACAGACGAGCTCCCGCAGCTCTCGAAACCTCGGGTCGTTCTTCCTGCTGGCATAGAACTGCCGATCGCCGGTTCGGACTAGCGGCTCGTGAAGCACCGCTTCTTCATCTCCCGGGGTCAAGGCGAACAATAGCGGAATGACACCAAAATCCCGCCCCATCCGGATGACTCGATTGGAAGCTGCGGCATCCAGCCAGTAGCCGTCCAGGACGGAACGGGCTACAGGATCGTACAACAAAGCTCCGTTATACAGCACTAGCGGATGCGTCCAGGGAATGGCGGACGCGACTTTGACAGAGCTCAAGTAGCTGCGCGCGGTCGCATAGCTGATCGGTACGCCGCCATGCAGCAGCTCCGTGATGGTCTCGATCGTGTAGTTGGATAAGGAGGCGTCGGAACGAAGCAGCGTTCCGTCCAAGTCGGTCAAGTACGCTTTTCGGGTCATGGTCGGTTCCTCACCTGCGCGTATTTTCTTTTAAGATACCACATCTGTCTGGCGGCCGGCAGTTTTTTTGCTGCAGCCGGTTGCCTTGACTTGGCGGCCGGATCGGGCTATCGTTAATGTCATGTATAGGGATAGGATTAGTGAGATATTAACATTACGGATGGTGATCACATTGGCACGAATTGCGGCGAATTTGACGGAGCTGATTGGCAATACCCCCATGCTTGGGCTCTCGAACTACAGCCGGGCCGTGGGACTTGAAGGCCGGCTGGTGGCGAAGCTCGAATATTTCAACCCGGCAGGGAGCGTCAAGGATCGGATCGGGTACGCGATGATCAAGCGTGCGGAGGAAGAGGGCCGGCTCACTCCGGACTCCGTCCTGATCGAGCCGACCAGCGGGAATACCGGCATTGCGCTCGCGTTCGTCGCCGCGGCCCTCGGCTATCGGCTCATCCTGACGATGCCGGAGTCGTTCAGCGTGGAGCGAAGAAACGTGCTGCAGGCGCTTGGAGCCGAGCTCGTGCTTACTCCAGGGCGAGAAGGCATGGCCGGGGCGATCCGCAAGGCCGATGAGCTCGCCTCGCAGATCCCGAACGCGTTCATTCCGCAGCAGTTCCAGAACGCGGCGAATCCCGCCGTTCATCGCGAGACGACAGCGGAGGAAATATGGCGCGATACGGACGGACAAGTCGATCTGTTCGTGGCGGGCGTCGGGACGGGCGGCACCGTCTCCGGCGTAGGCGAGCGGCTGAAGGCGTACAAGCCTTCCGTGCATATCGTTGCGGTAGAGCCTTACGACTCGCCTGTGCTCTCAGGAGGCAGTCCGGGAGCGCATCAAATCCAGGGGATCGGTGCCGGCTTCGTGCCGGACACGTTCAATCGGAGCGTTGTAGACGAGATCGTCTGTGTGAAAAATGAGGAAGCTTACAATGCGTCCCGCCTGTTGGCGAGGACGGAGGGATTGCTTGTCGGCATTTCTTCGGGGGCTGCCGTTCACGCGGCCTCGCAGCTGGCCCGTCTGCCCGAGCATGCGGGCAAGACGATCGTAGCGCTGCTGCCGGATACGGGCGAGCGGTATTTGTCCACCCCCCTCTATGCCAGAAGCTGAGGGGCAGGGGGATGCAGGCTGACGCTCAGCCTGCGCCTGCACTAAGCGAGCAAGTGTCTGGTGCAGTTGAACAGCTCGCACTCCCAGCCTGCGGGCTGTTTTCTTACGATGGTGATCGACGTGTTGTTCAATAAGGCGGACGTATCGACTTGAGGGACGAGTTTTCTCAATGTCGATCCGATAAAGCCTCCGTGGGCGACCACTAATATTCTCAATCCCGGGTGACGTTCGGCGATCAAGTTGACCGTGTCCAGCCCGCGGCTCTCCACTTGCTCCTTGGTTTCGATGCCCAGGTCGAGGTGACGCCAGTCTTCGCCCCACTTGGCTACGATCTCCTCATGCGTCATCCCTTCGATCTGTCCCAAGTTCACCTCGCGCAAGCGCCGATCGACCTCAACGGGAAGACGCTTCAAGCTCGCGATCGCTTGAGCCGTTTCCCGGGCGCGGCCCAAATCGCTGGAATACAGCAGGTCCCACTGCTCATGCTGCAGCCGAAGAGCCAGCTTCTCCGCTTGGCTGCGGCCCTCCTCGTTCAGCGGTATGTCGCTATGCCCTTGAGCGCGTCTCGACAAATTCCAGTCCGTCACGCCATGCCGGATCAATCCCACAATCGTCATGCTTCTCCACTCTCCCTTTGTACGTTGGATGCTGTCTACTCCATTATACGAATTAGCGCAAGCAAGAGAAAGGCGGCAATCCCGACCAGTACGCGGATATAATCCGCTAGGGCGAACCGCTGCCTGCTGTACGGCGAGGCGGGCGACTCGAGTCGCGGGGCCGGGTAGCCCCGCATCTCCATTGCCGTTGCCGCGGAGTCGGCCAGTCGGAACAGCGACAGGAGCATGGGGATCGCTGTGGCCGGCAGCTCCCAAAGTCGAATGGTCCCCGGCTTGGATCGTCTCCGACCTCGCGCGCGGGCAATGCGGGCAAACCTCCCCCATTCCGAGCGAATAAGCGGAATGAAGCGCGTCAACATCGCCACGTACAGGGCGATCGGCTCGATCGGCAGCTTCCATCGGGCCAGACCGGACAAGCTGCGCTCAAGGGCTTGCTTCAAGGTAAGCGGACTGTATTCCAAAGGCAGCAGAACACCCACAGCCATCATAAACAGGAACCGCAGCATGGACTTCAGCGTCTCTACTGCCTCCGCAATGGAATAGCCGTCCCAATGGAGGCCGGCGAAGGCCACCGTGAAGCTCATGAGTCCGGCGAACGGCAGCAGCAGCTTGCTAACGGTTCGGAACGACACCGTGGAGCGCGCCACCGTCCAGCCTGTGACTGCTGCCGATACGGCCAAGCCGAGCCTGCTCGTCTGGAGCAGCATCCCGATCGACACCAGGGTGGTGTAGAGCCAGGCCGCTCTTGGGTCGACGCGGGCTGCCGGAGGGGCGGGAGTCCGTTCTGGCGCGGCAGTGGCCAGGGCGGGCGACAGCTCGGGCGCCTCTCGGGCGAGCGTAGGCGCGGGTACGACGGTGGCCGGGGCGGGCGACAGCTCGGGCGCCTCTCGGGCGAGCGTAGGCTCGGGCGCGAAGGTGCCGTAGGCGGGCGACAGCTCGGCCGCCGCTCGAGCGTGCGAAGGCTCGGGTGCGACGGTGCCGCCGGTGGACGCAGGCGTGGGCGCAGCGGGCTTGACGCTATCGGGCGCGGGCGCGGTAGGCGTGGCGCGGGCGGGCGCGGACGACGCCGGGCCGTCCGCGGCTTCGCGCCGCGAGCGGCCTGCCGGCGCAGCCGCGGCACTGCGCTCGCGCGCGGCGAGCGCGCGGGCGACCGCGTCGGCGACGCCGGCCGGGGCCATCGCGTACCCGGCCTCCGCGCCGCCCGCGGACGCGCCCGCGAGCCCGCGCGCGCGCAGCCAAGCCGCCGCCCGCACGCGCTCGGGCAGCGCCAGCCCCGCCTGCGCCAGCACGGCCGGCGCAGCCACCAGCTGCTCGCGGCGCATCGCCGCCGCGAGGCGCCCGCGGACGAGGATCAGCACCTCGTCCGCCAGCGGGAGGAACGTCTCGAGATCGTGCGTGGCCAGCACGACCCCGAGACGTTCCTCCCGCGTCCACCGCCGCAGCTGCTGCGCGAAGCGGCGGGTGCCCTCCGCGTCCAGCCCGGCGGACGCTTCATCGAGCAGCAGCCACCCGGGCGCCGTCGCCAGGGTGGTCGCCATCGCGACGCGGCGCTGCTCGCCGCCGCTTAGGGCGAACGGGTGGAGCGCGAGCGTCCCCCCGGGCAGCCCCACCTCGCGCAGCGCAGTAGCGGTCTGCGCGGCAGCCTGGGCGGGCGGCAGCTTGAGCGGCCGCAGCGAATAATCGAACTCGCCCTGCACCGTCCGGGCGAACAGCTGCTGCTCGGGAAACTGGAACATCATCCCGATGTCTGCACCTACCAAACCTGCGTGCCGGGGGTCATCCGATTCTACCTTCCCCGCTCCGCCCACATCCGGAACGTGCTTCACCGTCCCTTCATCAGGCGTCACAAGACCGCCCAGCACATCCAGCAGCGTCGACTTGCCCGACCCGACGGTGCCGAGGAGCAGCGTCAGCTTGCCCGGCTCCAGCTCGCAAGAGATCGAATCGAGGCGTTTGCCGGAACCTTCCCGATCGTCCCGGCCAGATGACCGGTTATCCCCAGAGTAAACGGTAACCCGATCCACAAGGATGCGATGTACACTCACGGTAGCAGCACCTCCAGCTCCGCCTGAAGCGCCTCCCATGTGAGCGGTTGCCCAGGAAGCGTCACCCCGCGCCGCTGAAGCTCAAACACCGTTTGCACAACAAAAGGAGGCTCCAGCTGCAGCCGTTCGCAAGGGGGCTCCTCCCCGCTGCCGTCTCCATAAAAAAAGGCCCTCACGTCCCCGTCGTACACCAGCTTCCCTTCCTGCATCGCGACCACACGGGTAGACCAAGCCAGCTCTTCCATTGCGTGAGTTACCCATACGATTGCGACTCCGCGTTCTTGCAAAGCTAGGGCACATTCCAGCAGCCTCTCACGCGAGAGAGGATCCAGCATTGAGGTCGCTTCATCGAATACGATAAGCCGGGACTCGGCCGCGATACAGCCGGCGACGGCCAGCAACTGCTGCTGTCCGCCCGACAGCTCCGCCGTTCGCGCATACCGCTGCTCCAGCAAACCGATTGCGTTCAACGCCCGAACGAGCGGCTCCTCTTGGGCTTCCCATGCCACACCGGCCAGCTCCAACGTAAATCTTACGTCCTCGTCGACGGTTTCGCCGATGAGCTGCCCTTCCGGCTGCTGCATGACCATCCTCACACTGAGCCGGTTCGTTCCGTCCTCAGCCGTCCAGCCCCGATCGATCCCCCCGGCCGATACCGGCAGCAGGCCCGCCAATACCCGGGCCAATGTACTTTTCCCGCTCCCGTTCTTCCCGACGAGGGACACCCATTCACCAGGTCCGATCGCAAGCGTAATCGCATCCAAAGCTCTCTTGATCGGTTCCTGACTAGAGAAGGCCACCGAGACCAGGTTCAATCGTAAGTGCTGCAAAATTCGCTCTCCCCCTCTAGTCAGTCCAAAATAAGTGTGCTACAATGCCAATTGTTAACCACGTCATGATGAATAGGTTAACAAATAAAAGGAGGCTTGGCAATGCAAACTTCAGCTTTCAATTGGAGCATCCGAGGCATTACATATGCCGCATTATTCGGCGCGTTGTTCGTCGCATTCACCTTCATCCAGATTCCGCTCGGCTTCACTCCGGTACAGATTACACTCGCGAATTTTGCGATCATGCTGACCGGCGCCTTGCTGGGAGGGGTGTACGGCTTTATTAGCATCGGTGCCGTCGTCCTGCTCACCGCAATCGGCTTGCCGCTCGTGCATGGTGCAGGGGGAATCGCGCTGCTGACCGGCCGCACCGCCGGATTCATCTGGGCTTATCCGTTCGCCGCCCTGTTCATCGGGCTCATCGCTTCTCGGATTCGGGGCCGTGGCTGGAAATCGTTCGTGCTGCTTTTCCTGACCATTGAAATTTCCGGCTCGCTTCTGCTCTATGTGACCGGGATTCCTTGGTTTGCGCATGTCACGCATTATTCTTTGGCCAAATCGTTGTCCTTGAGCTGTTATCCGTTCCTGCCGGGCGATGCCGCCAAAGCTTTGCTTGCGACCCTTATCGTCCACCAGATCCGGGTGGTGTTCCCGGAAGGCATCCTGACCCGCAAGAGCAGTCCCGTTGTCCCTCTCGACGCCTAGGCGGAAATCGCATATACGGTCAAGCAGGAATATTCGTCCCGGCTATGGAAATAGACTAGAATAAGCCGGAAACGAGAGGATTAGATCCCGATGGCCACGTCTGCGATGGGCATTTCCGCCCTTACTTTTATTGCTGTAGCTGTTCTGACCCCAGTACTCATATTAGCTTTGCGCTATTTCAAGCTGACCCAGCCGATTCGAGCGGAGATGCCCGCGGGGATTCAAGCCAAGAAGGGCACCCCGCTCATGGCCGGCTTGATCCTGCTGATCGGCAGCGCAGCGGCGTACATAGCGAATCCGACCCCTTGGACGGCCTTTCTGGGCTCGTCCTTCTTGCTGTTCAGCGTAGTCGGATTTCTCGACGATTTCAAAAAAGCAGCCTTCCAAGACCCATCCGGCATCTCCGGCCGGGCTAAGCTCGTTCTACAGTTTTTGTTCACGGGCGTGCTGCTCTATATGTTGTTCGAGCACTTCCAGCTCACTTCCGACATAACCTTGATCGGCGGATATCAGCTTGCCTTGCCCACTTCGGCCTATATCGTGCTCATGCTGCTGTTCGTCGTCGGTTCCGCCAACGCCATCAACTTCACGGACGGCTTGGACGGGTTGCTCATCGTGGTGGCCCTTCCTACCTACATGTTCTTCTTCGCCATCACCGAGAAGCCGGAGGTCGAGCTCTTTTGTCTAGCCATGATTGCCAGTCTCCTCGGCCTGCTCATCTATAACGCGTTCCCGGCCAAAGCGTTTATGGGGGATACGGGTTCGCTCGCCATCGGAGGATCGCTCTCCTTCCTCGCCATCCTGGAGAAGGTGGAGCTGCTCATCCCGCTCCTGTTCTTCGTCTACTTTGCCGAGCAGCTGTCGGTCATTTTGCAAGTCTGGTACTACAAACGGACCAAACTGCGCATCTTCCGCATGGCGCCGATTCATTATCATTACAGCATGAAATACGGGTGGACCGAGAACCGGATCGTACTCGTCTTCGGATCCGTCTCCTCCCTCTGCGCCCTGCTTAGCTGGGTCATCTGGTACTTGTGGATGTAGGTTGCCGCGCTATTCGTCGCCCTCGCCGAGTTTACGATCGATCTCTTCCAGCATCCGCTTTACCGATGCTTCATCCACCTGGCCGGATGATTTGAACGCCCGCATAATATCGGCCATTTCTTCGGCTTTCCGCTGCTTGTCGGCTTCCTCCCGGAGCTCGCTCGGGTCGAACCAGACGTAGCTGCCGTCCGGGCCGTTCCTCAGGAATGCCCGCGTCCAATGGTCCGGGTACCGATACGATTGTTCGCCGAATACATAACTGAGCACATCGTCGCTGTCCAGCGGCAGCAGCTGATGGAACGTCTCCTCCGTCCCGTCGGCCACATGCAGATGACGGTAGCTATAGTGCAAGTAATGATCACCAGTTTCACGATCCTTAACGATCTCGTACAGCTCGTTCTCGTCCGCTTGAAGCGTTTTGACCGACTCGATCCGCTCCTGCAGCGCGTCTTGCGGCACTTGACGCATGTCCTTCCATGAAGCTGTCATAATACCCTCCTGTAGTCGATCTCGTGTAATCCTCCCCGTGCTGCCATACAAAAAAACAGGGCCGGCAAGCCCTGTCCACAACCCTTCCTTCAGCGCCTCTCTGCCGTTGCCGCCAAACCCAAGTACGACTGGACTCTCGAGGTCAGCACGCCGATCGCGATCTCGTTGCGGCCGCCTTCCGGAATAATCAGATCCGCGTACCGTTTGGACGGCTCGACGAACGCATCGTGCATCGGCTTGACGGTATCCAAATATTGGGCGCAGACCGACTCCACCGAGCGTCCCCGCTCCTGCATGTCCCGCATCAGCCGGCGCAGCACCCGAACGTCCGGGTCCGTATCGACGAACACTTTGATGTCCAGTTCGCTCCGAAGGCTCGGGTCGGCGAACAGCAGAATCCCTTCCAGTACGATGACCGAAGTAGGGGCCACCCGAATGGTCTCCGACTTGCGGCTGTGGGTGGCGAAATCGTACTGCGGCATGTCGATCGGCCGGCCGTTCCGCAGGCTGCGCAGGTGTTCGAGCAGAAGGGCGCTGTCGATCGATTCCGGGTGGTCGTAGTTGATCCGTTCCCGCTCCTGCAGCGTCAGATGCGGGTTGTCCTTGTAATAAGAATCCTGGGACAACAGCACGACGGAATTCGGTCCCAGCTCGTGCACCAGTCTTTCCGCTACTGTCGTTTTACCCGATCCGGTCCCGCCGGCAATCCCTATGATGAGCATTACTCGCTGCCTCCGCGTCGTTTAATTCTGTGGATTAGTTCTGTGGAAAATAGTCTTGCTTCAGCGCCGCCAACTCATGCAGCGAGCGGTCCGCCCAGGCCCGGGTACGCTCGAGCAGCCGGATCTCCGCCTCTATCGCCTGTTGGAGCGATTCCTGATAATCGGGTACGGTGCCATGATAAGGATGAATCGCCTGCTTCGGAATCCAGGTCTTCTCGCGGAACGAGAGCGCTCGGCGCTGATGGAACAACGCCACCTGGGTCTCCATCGGGTTGTGCAAGTCCCCTTGCTCGGGATGCTTCACGACTGCGGCGATCTGGACAAGCGCGCGGGGCGGCGCCCATTCGAGCAGCTGGGCGATATATTGCCCGGTCTTGTATTCTACTAATGCTAAGGCTCCGACAGGAATCGGTGAATCTGACATGGCTCGGTCTCCCTTCCTATGCTTTCGTGAATCCGTCTGCCTCCGGGAAGAGGAATCGGTAGACGTGATCGATCGATTTCATGGCGTATAGCCGGTCCGCCGGTTGACCCCGCTTCAGCCGGAGCAGGCAAGGCACGCTCGTAATCTCCCACCGGCGCGTCAATTGAGGCAAGAAATTGATATTGGCTTCGTAGAGCAGGACGTCCGGACGCATCTGTTCGAGAATATTCAGCATGCGCCGAGCGGCCGCGCACGTCCCGCATAAGGGAGTGTAGACGAACAAGTAGAGCGTCTCCGGCGCCTCCAGCTGCAGCAGCTGCCGTTCGGTCAGCTCCTTCATCCCGTCTCCCCCGCGGCATGATGCGGCTCCAGCGCCTCAAGCGAATCGACCATGACATCCAGCAGCTCCGGGAAGTCGCTCCAATGGCCTTCATCGATTTTGCGGTTGAAGGAGCACCGAATCTCGTTCGTGAACAGCCGGTCCCGTCCGGCCTCCGCATGGTAGGGGTACGAGACGGTCTGCCGGATGTCCGGGCGGTGGTCCCAGATCGCTTCCAATTCCCGTTGAATCGTGTGGCAGGCACTCCCGGTCTCTTTCATCTCCAATGTAAACTTGATCTCGAGCGAACACCCCGGCGTGGCGTGTTTCCACTCCAGCTTCTCTCCCGCCAGGTCCGCAAGTCCCGCGATCAACCGCAGCTCGCCGGTGCACTTGCCGTCCTTCAGCCGGAACCGGATGACGTAAGCTCTGGACATGTCCGCCAAGTCCACGAGGTCTTGACGACCGACGACCAGTATCACGCCTTCCAAATCCAAGTCATAGACCGCTCCTTCCATGACGACCTTCAGGTTCTCGAATATTGTGGGATCAAACATAGCCGCCCGCCCCCCGTCCTCTATGGATCGTTTTGGCTAAATTATAGCAAACGAGCGGGCAAAATGGAAAACATTCGGATCCGGATTCCGCCAAAAATGAAACAAGGGAGCCCGGGGCTCCCTGTTGCGTTCAATGCTCCGCTTAGCTGTACATCGCTTCGCGCTGACGCTTGATGTCCTCGCTGGCGAGGTATTCGTCGAATGTCGTCATCTTGTCGATCAACCCTTTCGGGGTAATCTCTATGATGCGGTTCGCGACGGTTTGTACGAACTGGTGGTCATGCGAGACGAAGAGCATCGTCTCGTCCGTTTCGATCAGCGAGTTGTTGAGTGCGGTGATCGATTCGAGGTCCAAGTGGTTGGTCGGCTCATCGAACAGCAGGACATTGGCGCCGGTCAGCATCATTCTGGACAGCATGCAGCGCACTTTCTCGCCCCCGGACAGCACCGAAGCCTTCTTCTGCGATTCTTCGCCCGAGAACAGCATGCGTCCCAGGAACCCGCGGATGAACGTCTCGTCCTGGTCCTTGGAATATTGCCGCAGCCAGTCTACCAGATTCAAGTCCACTCCTTCGAAGTAAGAGGAGTTGTCTTTGGGGAAATACGCATGCGTCGTCGTAACGCCCCACTCGTACGTGCCGGAGTCGGCCTCCTGCTCGCCCGTAATGATCTGGAACAGCATCGTTTTGGCGTTGCCGTTCGGACCGACGAGTGCGATCTTGTCGCCCTTGTTCACGACGAAGCTGATGTTGTTCAGCACGACTTCGCCGTCCACGGTTTTGTTCAGCCGGTCGACTGACAAGATGTTTTTGCCCGCCTCCCGCTCCGGCTTGAAGTTGATGAACGGATACTTCCGATTGGAAGGACGAATGTCTTCCAGCGTGAGCTTCTCGAGCTGCTTTTTCCGCGAAGTCGCCTGCTTGGACTTGGACGCGTTCGCACTGAATCGGGCGATAAACGTCTCCAGCTCCTTGCGCTTTTCTTCGGTCCGCTTGTTCTGGTCTCGCGCGAGCTTCAGGGCCAGCTGGCTCGACTCGTACCAGAAGTCGTAGTTGCCCACGTACATTTGGATTTTGCCGAAGTCGATGTCCGCGATCGCGGTACATACTTGGTTCAGGAAGTGGCGGTCATGGGAGACAACGACGACGGTGCCTTCGAATTTGCCCAGGAAGTTCTCGAGCCAGTTGATCGATTCCAGATTCAAGTGGTTGGTAGGCTCGTCGAGCAGCAAAATTTGCGGGTTGCCGAACAACGCTTGGGCCAGCAGCACGCGAACCTTCTGGTTGCCGTCGAGCTCTTGCATCTTCTTGTCGTGCAGATCCGTGCCGATGCCCAGGCCGATCAACAGCTCCGCTGCGTCGGATTCCGCCTGCCAGCCGTCCAGGTCCTGGAACTCGCCTTCGAGCTCGGCGGCGCGCATGCCATCCTCTTCGGAGAAGTCCGGTTTTGCATACAAAGCGTCCTTCTCTTCCATAATAGAAAATAGTTTCTTATGGCCCATTATGACCGTCTTCAGCACTTCGATCTCGTCGAATTCATAATGGTTCTGCTTCAGTACCGCAATCCGTTCGCCCGGGGTCACATGGACTTCCCCGCTGTTCGGCTCAATCTCACCCGATAAAATTTTCAGAAACGTCGATTTGCCGGCTCCGTTGGCCCCGATCAGTCCATAGCAGTTGCCCGGGGTGAATTTAATGTTGACGTCTTCGAACAGAGCGCGTTTGCCATAGCGCAATGTTATGTTAGTAGTTGAGATCATCTTTAAACCGCCTTTCCGTACATTAAAGGAATGCACACATTTTTACATTTTATCATAAAATGCGTTCCGTTCCTAGTTGGGTATAAAGACTGTAATTCCGATTGCAACAATTGGTTTAAAGCGGTGCGCTTCTCAAAGCGGCCGTACATGGTATACACTGTGGGAGTAGTTCACTTTGTCCATCGGGAGGGTCGTCATGGAAAGAGAGAGCAAGCTGATGACAACTGGGAAAAGCATCATTCTGCGACTGGAAATACATACCGACCAAGTGAAATTCAGCGACATCGTAACCGCGATCGTCGAGCTTGGCGGAGACCTGGTGGCCATTGACGTCATCCAGACGAAGCACGATTCCACGACGCGGGATTTGACGGTCACCGTTACGGATTCCGCGCATATTAACTCGATCGTGGATCGGATCAAGCTCATCCGGGGTGTGAAGCTGGTCAACATCTCCGACCGGACGTTCCTGATGCATCTGGGCGGCAAGATCGAGACGAAGCTGAAAGTACCGATTCAAAACCGGGACGACCTGTCCCGTGTCTATACGCCCGACGTGGCCCGCGTCTGCCTCGCTATTCATGAGGAGCAGCGCAAGGCGTTTACCCTTACGATCAAACGCAACACCGTCGCCGTCGTGTCAGACGGCAGCGCCGTGCTCGGTCTCGGCAATATCGGCCCGTATGCCGCTATGCCGGTCATGGAGGGCAAGGCGATGCTGTTCAAGCAGATGGCCGATGTGGATGCGTTCCCCATCTGCCTCGACACGCAGGATACGGAAGAGATTATCCGCACGATCAAGATGATCGCCCCGGCATTCGGCGGCATCAATCTGGAGGACATCTCGTCGCCGCGCTGCTTCGAGATCGAAGAGCGGCTGAAGGCCGAGCTCGATATTCCGGTCTTTCACGATGACCAGCATGGCACCGCCGTCGTGCTCTATGCCGGCCTGATCAGTGCGCTGAAGGTGGTCGGGAAGTCGATCCGCGAGGCCAAGGTCGTCGTGTGCGGCATCGGCGCCGCCGGGATCGCGTGCAGCAAGATTCTTCTGGCCGCCGGCGTCAAGGAGCTCATCGGGGTCGATCGTCAAGGCGCGCTTGTCGCCGGACAAGCCTACGAGAACCCGATGTGGACATGGTACGCCGAGCATACGAACCCGAACCGGGTGAGCGGTTCGCTGTATGAAGTGCTGGCCGGCGCCGATGTGTTCATCGGCCTGTCGGCCGGCGGGCTGCTGAAGCGCGAGCACGTCGCTTCCATGGCGGCGCAGCCGGTCGTATTCGCGATGGCGAACCCGACGCCGGAGATCAGTCCGGAGGAGATCGAGGACATCGTCGGCGTCGTCGCTACCGGGCGCTCGGACTATCCGAACCAGATCAACAATGTCTTGTGCTTCCCCGGCATGTTCCGAGGTGCGCTCGACTGCCGGGCGACGATCATCAACGAGGAGATGAAGCTGGCCGCCGCCGAAGCGATCGCCTCCGTCATCACGGACGATGAGCGGAACAAGCTGTATATCATCCCGAGCGTGTTTAATGACAAGGTGTCCAAGCTTATTCGTGACCATGTCGTCGAGGCGGCCATCCGCACCGGCGTGGCGCGCCGTATCCCGCGCGAGTACCGTTAAAGTAAGCGAAATCCCGATTCCCTGCCTAGGGGATCGGGATTTTTTTGTAAACTCTACAGAGCGGCAACCCGCCTTTTCCTGTGCTCTAGAGTAACTTTTTTACTTTTCAGAATCGCGAGAGGCTTTCTCCGGTACATTTTGCACTCTGCCTAAGCTACCCCTTGTTGCGCTCGATTTGCTCGACGAACTCGGCCAGCTCGCTCCAGCGCTCCATCGCACGCTCAAGCTCCTCGCTCAGCTGCTGCTCCTTATCGTATAAGTCCCTTACCTTGTCATAATCGCTCCCGGCTTCGGCGATACCCTGCTTCGCCGCTTCCAGCTGTTCCTCCAAATCGGCGATCCGTTGCTCGATGCCGTCCCATTCCTTCTGATCCTTGAAGCTCAGCTTGCGGAGTGGCGCGGGTGCGCTTACGCTTGCGGAAGCGGAAGCTGCCGCCGGCTCAGCCGAGGCGGATTTGGCCGTTTTGCCCTCCGCAACCGCGCGTTCGGCTAATTGGTCGGCTTGCTTCTGCTCCAGGTAATCGGAATAGTCGCCGAAGAACGGCCTCACGATCCCGTTCCCTTCGAAACAAAGCAGCACCTCTGCGGTCCGGTCCAGGAAATAGCGGTCGTGCGAGACCGAGATGACCGTGCCGGGGAACGTCTCCAAATATTGTTCCAGGATCGTGAGCGTCTGGATATCCAAGTCGTTGGTAGGCTCGTCGAGCAGCAGGACGTTCGGCTCGCCCATCAGAATGCGGAGCAAGTACAGTCGCCGGCGCTCACCGCCGGACAGACGGTCGATCGTCGTCCACTGCTGATGCGGCGGGAATAGAAACCGTTCCAGCATCTGCGAGGCGGAGATCGTCTCGCCATCGGTGGTACGGATCACCTCCGCCCCTTCCTTCACGTAGTCAATGACGCGAAGTTTCGGGTTCATGTCGGCGCTCTCTTGCGTGTAATAGCCGGCCTTGACCGTCTGGCCGGTCTCGAGCGTGCCGGACGTAGGCTGCAGCTGGCCGGCGAGCAGATTCAGCAGCGTAGACTTCCCGCTGCCATTAGGCCCGATCACGCCGATGCGGGCGCCCGGCTGGAACAAATAACTGAAGCCGCTCAGCAGAGTGCGGCCGTTCATCTGCATGGTGACGTCGCGAAGCTCGTACACCTTCTTGCCGAGCCGGCTCCCGCCGAGCGCCATGTCGAGCTTCTCGCCCGGCCCTTCGCGTTCTTGGTCGCGCAGCGTCTCGACGCGATCGATCCGCGCCTTCTGCTTCGTCGTGCGCGCCTTGGCGCCCCGGCGCAGCCAGGCGAGCTCGCGGCGCAGCAGATTTTGCCGCTTGCTCTCCGACGCGGCCTCCTGCTCTTCTCGCTCGGCCTTCTTCTCCAGGAAGACGGCATAATTGCCGTCATAGCTATACAGCTTGCCCCGGTCGAGCTCGAAGATGCGGTTCGTCACCCGGTCCAGGAAATACCGGTCGTGGGTGACGAGCAAGAGGGCGCCGGGGAAGCGAAGCAGCACCCCTTCCAGCCACTCAATCGTCTCGTTGTCGAGATGGTTCGTCGGCTCGTCCATGATGAGCAGGTCGGCCGGTCGGATGAGCGCCCGAGCCATGGCGACGCGCTTGCGCTGGCCGCCGGACAATGTCCCGACGGATTGGCTCATGTCCTGGATGCCGAGCCGCGACAGCACGGTCTTCGCTTCCGTCTCGGCTTCCCAAGCATGCTGCGCGTCCATCCCGGCCTGTGCCTGGAACAGCTTCTTCTGCAGAGCTTCGCTGCCGGGATCCCGCTCCAACGCAGACAGCGCAAGCTCATAGTCGCGGAGCGCCCGCATCAGCGGCGTATCGCTGTGGAACACCTGCTCGAGTACGGTGCCTTCCGCTTCGAACTCGGGGTTCTGCGGCAAATATTCGACCCGCATCGTCTTCGCGGTCATTACCTCGCCCGAGTCGGGCGAATCAAGCCCAGCCAGAATGTGCAGCAAAGACGACTTCCCCGTCCCGTTGACGCCGATCAACCCGATCCGCTGCTTCTCGGCGATTGTGAACGAGATTCGGTCGAACAGCACTTTCTCTCCGTAGCTTTTGCTCAACTGCTCGGCATGTATGATCGTCATGGAATAGTCCCTCTAGCTTTCCGTAAGTTGAATAAGTCAGTATACACATTAGCATTGACAGTTCTCATTGTAGCGTTTAGCGCATGGTTTGTCATGTCGTCGCCGACGAAGCAAAAGGCTATTGAGGAGCGTCTCCCCAATAGCCTTAACTGCCCTTCATTCCTGCTTGATTAGAAATTGGGTCCGGATAACCCGGAGCGTATCCTCGGGACTCAGCGGATATGCTTTGTAAGGCGCCATGCGCTCCCCGTTCAACAGAGTCCCATTCGTCGAGCCAAGATCTTGGGCAAAATAGGCGTTTCCCCTCCGGATCAATTCCAAATGATGCTTGGATACGCCCGATTCCTCGAGGGTGTAGTCCGCTCTCCCGTCCGATCGGCCGATGAGAAACGATTCCTTCGTCAGTTGTACCGACTCCGTCCTCCCATCAACGGTAATATCCAGCCGATACGCAAGCGAACCACCGAGCGATCCCAATGCGGCTTCGATAACACTCGGCTCCAGGACTACGGTGGCGGTTGGAAGCCGAGCCGGAGCCTGAGATGCTCCGGCTGATTCCGAAAATGAGGGCGGCGGATTCCAAACCGAACGTGAGGTTTCCCCAACGTCAACCTCTAGCGCGTCGAAGCTGGGCGCCGCTTCAAGATAGGCTGCTCCAGTATCCAGCTCCCCCTTGGCGGAGGAGTTACCGAATAACCAGGCAGGGCGCGTTTTGATCGTCCATCCTATGCCAATCACGACGCCCCCGCTAATTCCGGCCATAACGACGAAGCCTGTTGTAGAGGAGACTTCCGAATAAAAGCTCCAGGTCAAAGCGAGAACGGCAACCGCGATTACCGCCAGATACAGCTGTTTTTTTCGGTCCGACACTGCTCCGGCATCCGATGCAGTCGACTCCACTTTTGCGTCGCCCCGTCCTTTCCCGTCAGGAAGCAGCCCGGTTTCTCCTGACATGTCGATCTCATCCTTCATCTCCCGGATCCTGGTCAACCAGGACAACCGCTTCGGGGACTCCCCGTTCCCCTTCTTTTCCTCCTCCACAGGGTTAATAACCGGGATCCAAGCGGGCCTAATTGAATCAGGAGCAATGGAGTTCGCTCCAGGTAGAGACGACCCCCTAGGAGTCTCCGTCGCCGCCGCAGGATGCTCCAGCATGAGCGTCAATAACAGCTCCTTTAACTCAGGCAAGCGCATCGTATCCTCCCGCAATGCGGCCAGAATACGCGGAACGCTCGTCCCGGCCATCGACTCCACGGAACCTAGGCATAGAGCGGAGAGCCCTTTCAACCGGTCCTGGATCGATTTTTCGGCAGAATGTCCAACCACGGGGACGAACGGGAAATACATATCCGTGATGTCCGCGCCGGTAAACAAATACTCTGCCTGGAGCAGCAGCCGGTCCTCGCCCAACATATACCCTTCGCAATCGGCCAAGGCGGAAACGGCGTTCAACAGCATGTTCAAGTACTGCCGCTGGGTCAGCGATTCACGCCGCAACCGGTCTGTGAGCCGCTTCTTCCCTTGAATGTCGAACAGCAAACGGATACGTCCATCCATCTCTTCTATGTGGACAGGGAGCAGCCGCGGAATTTTATTATGCTGCAGCATCTGAACCTCGAGAGAAATCAGATCCGTACGGGACCATGCCGGGTCGCGGTCCACCAGCAGAAAGCCTCCCTTCTCGGCGGTAAAATCGAATTGAAGCTCGAAGACACTCATTTTTTGCCTCCCTTTCCTAGAACGACGGATATCCGAGCGTCCACCAAGTCAATCCGATCGCCGGCGCAACGGCGTACATGAATGGAAAGTGAAGCGGAGCCGTTCTCGATCCCCAACCCGAGGCAGTCAAGGCACGGAGCTCTCTCCACATCCAGAAGCGGAACAACACGGCGAGCACGGTGCCGATACGGCTCAAAACCTCCTTGCGCCAAACAAGTATCGCAAGTCCGACCAACCCCGCGCACAGCAGGGCATTCATCATGCCGTACAGCACGAACGGCAAGCCGGCGATCGACCCAATCGCGCCAAACAGCTTTACATCCCCCGCCCCGACAGCACCAAACGCATAGAAGACGAGCATCACAGACAAACCCACGACTAAGCCTGCAGCCGAATCCAGCAGTCCGGACAGCCAGCCGTTCTCACTGCACACGGGCGACACCAACAACCCTGTAAAAATACCGGGCACAGTAATCGTGTTGGCGATCCTGGATTGCCGGACGTCCTGTACAAAAGCGGCGATAAGTAACACCAACAACGCTATCGAAACGGCCACAGCTGCTTCTCCTCCACTCCTCGTTAACTGCCGACCCACAGGCGTTCAAACACTTGCTTTCGAAGCGTGATCGATTTCCTGTAAAAAGGGATCGGCAGCCTCACCTCATACTCGGCGGTAATGCCGATGAACGCTTCTTCCCTGCTGCCCAATTGAGGCAAATCAACATCGACCACCTTAAGACGGTCCGCGCTTAACGCCGAAGGATCCGCACCCTGAATGACCAATTGGCGAAACACGGCTCGGATAGCCGGATTAAGCCGCTGTTCCTTGAACGCGTCGATTTGATCCTGCGACATCGTCTCAAGCGACTCTCGTTCGGTTTGCTCCCACTCAATCAGCCGCAGCAGGAAATCCGGAATGTACGCCTCGTACCGGTCCGCCAGCAATTCGCCTTGAAGCAGCTTCCCTCTTGCCGAGCTCACTCGGTTCAAAATATCGGTAACTGCGCTGCCGACCCGGCTGGACGCGTACGCGGCACGCGCCTCCTCAGCAAGCAGCTCGGCCGGATACGCATAGGCTACGATCGGCTTCGTCGTCTCGGTCAGCGCCCGCTGAAGCGCAAGGTCCGTCATCGTCAGCTTGATCATGGAGGCGAGCGCCAAGATGAAGCCGAGGAACAACGGCATGACGAGTGCCGCCTCTAGGGCGATTCCACCATCACTGCGTCTCCATATCGTTTGGATGATCGAAACCATACGTTTCATTCCCTTCCAAGTTAATACGACGAAAAGGCGGTTTTGGCTACTAGAACCCGATTCCGCTTGACTTCATAAGCGAACAGCGTCTCGAAATACGGGAAAAACCAAAGTCGTTCGCTTGCGGTTACCGAGCCCTGCACGTAAGTCGCCTTCCCCGTCAAATCCCGCCCGGTGTTCACCTCGATCAAACCCTGCATACGGGCCATTGTCCGCTTGTCGTTGCTGTGCAGCAAGTAGAACAGCCTCAAATAATCTTTGTACTGCATGGTAACGGCTTCTCCGGCGAGCTTCGCCGATAGAGGCACGGCCTTGCCGTTCACCAGGTCGGTCATATCCCGATAAGCCTCTAGCGCTCCCTCAGCTGCCGCCCAGAGTACCATCAGCAGGGGAGATCCGATGGAAGCGAGCTTGCTGCTCGGACTGAGCATCGCTTCCGTCGTCCGGATGGCGAGCCGCAAGGCGAACATCTCCGCGTAAGCGGCAGACTGATTGAGCAGACAGGACGATTGCCCGTACAAAACGTATTCCGCCTCCTGCCCCAGCAGCGCATGCTGGGCGGGTTTCGTCATGGACGTCGCCGGGATCGGCTTGCCGTCGGCGGACGACTCCTTCCCGAACGTACGGTAATTGAATTTCTCCAGCGCGAATTCGTTCACATACAGCTCGTCTCGAAACGTCTGCGCCGCTGAAGCCAGCTTAAGCAGGAGAGAATCGACGAAACGGAACGCCCCTCGCCTCACCTGATCTGCCTCTTGGGAAAAATCGGGAAGCGGTTCGGTTTCGGTGTCCGCGAATCGATTGTATTGCATGTATTTGGCATACAGGCCTACGTCGGGGGATTCCGAACTTCCATGCAGCTTGTCGTAGATCCCACGGCCGCCTAGGACCCCGCCGCATTCTGCCACAAGCTTTTTGACTTGGTCGAGCACTTCGCCCAGCCGGGTGAGCTGCTCCCGCTTCTGACGGCGAGTCGTCTCAGCGGACTGCTGGCGCTTCGACTCCTCTTCCTGCAGCTTGGCAACAGCGCGGTTCGCCCGCTCCGCATAGGCTTCGTTCGATGCCGACAAAATCCCATAGCGCTCGGGTGTCCAGCGATTGTCTCCAATAAGCGGGGAGGTCGCTTGCAGCGCCGACGCGAACCCGTTGCTAAGTGCCGAAGGCGCAGTCGCTTCCACCTTGTACAGCGCATAGAAAGCTACCGGCAGCACGGTCCGGTTCAGAAGCTCCGGAGACATGAACATGGCCGTGTCCGGCGAAGAGGACAACTCACGGATTTTCTCATCAAACGACTGCGCCTCGTCGATCGCGACCAGAATGTCGTCCTGAATCCCTTTCAACACAGCGGCATCTCTTGCCGCCTCCGCCTTGCTCGTCTCCAGGAGCAAGGTAAATTCCGCAATCTCGCGCAGGATGGTCTGCCACTGTTCGATTTGGCCGGCCACCGTCGACAGGCTGTTCTGGATCATGGAGATCGAACGCTGCATGTCCATAATCAATTGGATGTTCTCCTTCGCCTGCTTATACAGCTCCTGAAGGGCGACCTGCTGGGAGGCAAGCGACCGGCCTAGCTGTTCGCTCTGGCTACGGAGCGATCGGATCGATTGTTCGATCTCCGCCACATCGTGCCCCCCAATTCTTGCCGCATAGTCATCCAGCTCCCCCAGCCTCACGGCAAAATATGAGTGAAAAATCCCGCTCTTCTCCTGCAGTCGGAGAAGCCTGTCCCATGCTTCGTCTAATGCGCGATCCCGAGAAACTACGAGCTCCTCGATCGCTTCGGCCCGTTTCTCGAACGCCGAGGCACCCGATAAGGTCGACGCCGGATTGCGCCCCCCGAGCAGCTTGTCCAGCACGTTCACCGTAAATTCCGCCGGCGCCCGATATTTCATCTCCTCGAGCACTTGCTGACGCATGACCGTCTGATTGCCCAGTGTGTAAAGCGAAGTTAACGACACGGAGGCCGGATCAGGCAAGGGCCGTACGATCGTGAAGCTGTCCCCTTGGCCGGTACCGCCCATATTGCGCTGGAGTACGTGCTGGAACAGCTGCGCCGCATCGGCATCATTCAAGCCGATCGCGTATAAGCCATACTCTTTCAACTCAGGATCGTAAGCAGACAATGTCGATCGGAGCGCCAGCTTCAGTGCGGACTCCGTCTCCCTCTCCGCCATCCGTACTCTTAGAAAGTCAATCAACACCGCGTGGAACACGAATAGCGGCGCCACAAGAATCATTAGCATCACAGAAGCCGATCCTCTCTGGCTTCTCCAAATCTTTCTCACCTACTCCTCCTCCCTTCATGGAACCCCAGAGCTTAATCTTCACTTTGTGGGGTATGTTAGGGGTCCTTTTTCGCACGGAACGCCCGTTATGGCCTAAATGATTCACCAATTTTATCCATGGATCACAACGACGATACCTCGCTTCTCCAGCTCCTTCCTCAGCGGCTTGGACGGACCTACCTTGCCGTTGCGGCTGTCGCGAAAAAAATGCCAGACAACCCCTTTGACTTGCCCCGCGCTGCGAAGCAGCTCCAAGTCTTTGGCGATCTGATTTTCCACCGCCTCCGTCTTGGACGTATACCCGAACTTCGCTTCATGGAACAGCCCGTCGGGGTCCAACGAATCGAGCTTGCGCTGCTGGCCCGAAGGCGTAGTGACATAGACGGCCGAGGGGCTGCCGAGCAGGCTCCGCAAAAACGCCGCGGCCTCCTTCTCCGACGTAAACTGCATCTCCGGCCTGGGCACGGAGGGCGATTCCGGCAGGGGTATCGCGGGATCGCGGCGGGAGAACAGCTCCTTCAGCCGTCCCGAGAACGTCCGCACAAGATCGACCGTGCGCAGCAGCTCAACCGGGTCGGTGACGGAAGACTTCAACTCAACCGATGTAGACGGGATGAACCAGGAGTCCACTAGCTTCGGCACACGCGCTTGTCGTTCAACACTCGCTTGGACGACGCGATCGTACAGTCGGTTTGTGTAGCGAAGTGATCCGACAATGCTGCGCGGCAGCTCCACACCGGCTCGTCGCAGCTTGGATCGCGGGAGCGAGTCGGCACTGGAATCCGCATCACCTGCCGGCAGCGGCAGTTGTGTATCCTCGTTAGGTACGAGAAATCGGAACGCATCCGAAAGGCTATCGCTAGCCAGCCGCCAATATAAGCCGTCGGATTGCCCCAATGAGTACGAGCCGGTTAGCAGATCTTTGGAGCTGTTGTCCCACGCGTAAGCGGTGCGGTCCACAGCTGCCGCAGCGGTCACATACAGCTCGGAGCGGTTGTACAGCATTAGGCTGAAGCTGATCAAAGCGATTACGGCGATCAGCAATACCGGGATCGACACAGACGCTTCCAGTGTGAAGCTGCCGGTCTGCTCCCGTGCAGCACGCTTGAACCTCGCGATCATAAGTGCGATCATGGTGTCGGGGACGGCGCCGAGCAGGTGCTCGGATTGGCGAGGCAGTCCTTGTTCCCGGCGTCGCCGAGCTCTTGGTTGGCCTGTCCGAACAGCGATTTAATAAAGCCCAGAATCCATTTGCGAAAGGCAACGGCTACGATAACCAGGACGGCAACAATCAACAAAATTTCAAGCGTCCCAAGTCCGTCCTCCTCCTTCCAAAAACGGATTAAAGCACGTTTCATCGAGTTCACTCACATCTTCCTCCTTCATCTTATGGTTCGTTCATCATCGTTACAGCCGGTGCGGCGACGATCGCCATTACGACCAGAAAAATGAGCAGCATCGGAAAAATCAGCTTGGACGAAGCTTCCTCTCCGAGCGTACGGGTAAGCGCTTTTCGACGCTCCCACATTTCGTTCGACAACCCTTTCAACGCGAGGACGAACGAATCGCCTCCGCGTCTGTAGTTCATCAACACCGTAGTGGTAAACACGGTCACCTCTTGGACCGCACAGCGCTTGCTGAACTGCTCGAGCAACAGCGGAAGCGGTTCCCGATTGCTCAAGCCAACGGCGACCATCGCGATCTCCTTTTGCAAAGGGGATCCGTCTTCGTTGGAAGCCTTGGGTCCAGAACGGAAGGCGGCGCACTTCATCCATGCCCCGTGGATCGTATCTCCTGCGTTCAGCAGCAGCGTCAGCCGGTTCAGCAGCTCAGGCAGCTCCAGCAGGATCGATTGTTTCTTACGTTTAATCTTGCGGTCTAGCTCCATGACCATCGCCCACGGGGTACAGAGGGCGAACAGCAAGCCGACCGTTAGCATCGTCCAATCACCGTCAGCAGCGAAGAACAGGATTATGGCGCCAACTACGCAGCATGCAAAAACGATCAAAGCTCGTGCCGCAAACCGCTTCGTATGGAATAACGTCCGATTGTCTCCGTAGAGGGCCAGCATTTTGGGCTGAAGCAGCAGCTTTACCTTAGGCAGCCGATCTATGAGCCTCCCCTGTTCGACAAGCGCATACGCGATCGTTAATAACCAGCCCATAATGAGGCTCCTCTCGATCACACCTGAATGTTCATGATTTTGCGGGAGATGGCGAAGCTGGATACAAGCAGGACAAGCGAGCCGGTCATGATAATACGTCCTGTTCCTATATAGAGAGGCGCCATATAGTCGGGCGAGCTCCAAGCCAAGAACGCAATGATCACATAAGGAATGAAGCTCAGCGCCTTCGCCTCAAACCGCTTCTGTGCAATCACGACTGAGATGTCCTGCTCGATTTCCAGCTTCTCCCCGATCATGTTGGACGTTCGTCGAAGCACATCGACCAGATCGCCGCCTGTACGCTTGCATGTGGCGAACACTTCGGCGAACTGCATAATATCCGCAATTCCGCTCCGCTCGCCAAAATCCCGCAGCGCTACCTCGAGCGGCTCTCCTACATGCACCCTGCGGTTCACAATCTCCAGCTCGACGAGGATGGCGGCATCCGCTCCCGAATAAAGAAGCCGCAGGTCGGGAACACACTCGCGGAACGCGCTCTCCACCGACCTCCCTGCTCCGAGGGCCGTAGACAGCGCATAGAGCGCCTGGCGGAATTGGAGCTTCAGCATCGTCCGGCGTTTCTCCGCAAGCTGCCTCCGGCGGACTCGCGGCGACCAGACGGCGATCGTGCTAAGTCCGAGGGCTAGCAAAATGTGATTGTAGAACAGCATTCCAATCCCGAACAGAAAGCTTGCCACAACCACAATACATAGCCATTTCTCAGCAAAAGTAAGCCGGTACTCTCTGTAATCGGGCAACAGCTCGCCCGGTCTAGCCGTGCCTCGGTTCAAGACGTCCATCCGCCACCTCCTCCAAAGTTTCGGTCCGTATAATTAAATCGTCTCTTGACGTCCCGAGCTTTTGGGTACGACACAGCTTGTTGCCGGTCGGCTGAAGCGCTCCATGCGATTGCTCCTCGATCGAGCTTCCTGCATCCTCCACATATCGGAATAACGGATTCAGCACCATCTCACCTTTGTTCAGCTCAACCAGCTCCGTTATGTCCGTCACCCGGCGGCTGCCATCACGGAATCGCGCCAGATGCACCATAATGTCGATCGCGGAGACGATCATGCTGCGGACGACCGGAAGCGGCAGGTCGGCACCGCTGAGGACCATCGTCTCCAGCCGGCTCAGCATGTCGGCTACGGAGTTGGCGTGTCCGGTGCTGAGCGAGCCGTCATGTCCGGTGTTCATCGCCTGAAGCATATCGAGTGTCTCCGCTCCCCGCACCTCCCCGACGATAATGCGGTTCGGCCTCATCCGCAGCGAGCTTCGGATCAAATCTCGGATCGTCAGCTGCCCTTTGCCTTCGGTGTTCGCATTGCGCGTCTCCAGCCGAACCCAGTTCGGTACGGAACGGATCTGGAGCTCCGCCGAATCCTCGATCGTAATAATCCGCTCATCCGCGGGAACGAATTGACATAGAGCATTAAGGAAAGTCGTCTTACCGGAGCCGGTGCCACCGCTAATGAAGATGTTGTATTTGGCGGCGACTAGCCGTTCCAGGAATGCGGCGGCCGGTTTATTGATCGAACCCGAGTCGATCAGCTGCTGCATCCCCATCGGGTTGTCCGGAAATTTGCGGATCGTAAGCGTGGGTCCTTTGAGCGCAATAGGAGGAAGTACAACATGTACCCGCGATCCGTCGGGCAGCCTTGCGTCGACGATCGGACTCGCTTCGTTCACGACCCGATTCACCTTAGCGACGATCGCCTGGATCAAATCCTCCAGCTTCTCCTGAGATTCGAATCGTCCGTCAAATGCGGTTACTTTCCCGCCCCGCTCGATAAAAATTTCCTGATGGGAATTCACCATAATCTCCGTCACGTCCAGGTCGTCGAGCAACGGCTGGATCACGTCCATTCCGCGGAAAGAATCGTAGATTCTTCTCACGATGCTCTGCAAATCCCGCGCCGTCATGTACGTCTCGGCCTGGGAGCCGTGCAGGAACACCTCCCGTTCGATCTCTTCCATCAGCTCACGGTCGCTCATTGCCTGGTTCCAGTTCAGCCGGTCCCGAATTCGTTCCCTGATGCGGGCCGACAGCTCGTTAAGCGGTTGACGCATGACCGGCTCCTCGGGCGTCCAGCTGCAGCGCCTCCATCAACTGCAAGAGCTGGCGCTCGAACAACGGATCGAGCTGCTCCTCTTCCCACGCGGCGTTCCGTTTCCACTGGGCAACATAAGGCAGCTTGGCCGCTACGGGGACGCCAAGCGCGCGGAAGTCGACGCCGGCCTCACCGTTCCATCGATTGAACGCGAGGCAAAGCCTGGAACGGATCAGCTCCGAGTCCATCTCGAGCCACTTCGGACAGGCGTTGAGGAATTGCGCTGTCTTCCGGATCGAGGCACCCTCCTCGGTCAACATGCACACGAGCCGGTCGCTGCTCGCCATTGCGCCCTTGACTATTGGACTAACCCCGGACTCCACGTCTACAATTACGGCGCGATACACACCGAGTGCGCGAATGTGCTCGACCAGTCGCCGGATGTCGTCTACACTCAGCTCCTCCATCTCCCGAAAGGCGCCGGAGCCGCCGAGCACATCGATCGGACCGCGGGGATGGCGCCGAATGAGCTTCTTCGCCCACTCTACCGCCTTGGGCGAGCCGCCTCGGCTGAAGTAGAGGTATTGTCCGAACAGCTGCGAATAGTCGGGGTCCGGCGCCATAATCGAACAAATCGGCTCCAGATTGATCAGCAAGCTGCGCCGGCCCTGGGCGCCGAGAAGGCGGACCAGCTGATAGGCCGCCGTCGTCTTCCCCGTGCCTCCCGCCGCCGACAAAACACTGACGACGCTTAATGAAGAAGCCGAGAATGTAGAACGGTCGTTCGCTCGATATCGGGACCGTTCCGCTATGTTTACCACGGAGGCAAGCAAGTGCTCGATCGGCTGATATTTGAATAGCCGGGACAACGGCTCTTCGTGCGAAGGAGCATTCAGTGCGACGGGGGTATCGTCCGTATGGAATTCGTCGAGGACGACCCAATGGTGGTCCCTTTCCTCCGGAAGCCAGTCTCGATGGACGACCATCAAGGGATTAGGGCCGCTGCTGGAGCGAACGGCTTGCATCAAGGTATCCTGCTTCGAGCACCATTGGACGCTCAGCCGCTCCGCCCACTTGGATTGCCGGACATAGGCCGCGAGCCGCTGCAGATAAGCGGTGTCCGGGTCGGCTACGACAAGGTTAAGCGGTTCATTCATTCGTGGATCTTCCTCCTTGTTCGAGTGATGGAGACAACAAAAAAAGCACTCGCAAATGCGCAGAGTTCATCTGCCATTCGCGGTGCTTCCGCTTTAGATTTGCTATTGAGGTACTTTTAGTATATGCAACCTCGTCCTCCATTTCAAGCCTTATTTTCCCAACCTTCAAAAAAAGGACCAAAACGAAAATCGAAGCCTTCCCTTTTTCCCCTTCCGCCCGTCCGATACAGTCAATCGCTGCAATAAAGGCATTAGCGCGGCATCGAGCGAAGCTCGAACACCAGGCAAATCATGGGGAAGCTTCCCTCTATCGAATGCCTGAAGAATATGTTCGGTCGGGATGCTCGGCACGATGGCGATCGGCTTGTCCGGCGCCCGGTTCATTCGTTCTCTCCGTCTCGAATGAGGCGCATCTTTGTTCATCACCCAATGTACGCTACTCCCTTGATCGGCGAACTCGCGCAAAGCTTGCATATTCTGGGCTGCCCTCCCGCCCTGCCATTTGGAAGGGAACGGGTCTAGAACAACGACCAGCTCATCGGCGGCTTGGCAGAGCGCACGAACGTCGGGATCCGTCCACGTGTCGGATATATCGAACAGGACTTTAGTCTCTTCGCAGTGTCTAAGCATTTGCAAAATATGCGGGTTGCTCAGCGGATCAAAACCGCCGCCGGCCGGAAGCGGAAACCAACGCGTTCCACCCTGCACGAACCCTTGTGGAGGAGTGATGTGGAGTTTCGGAGACAGCTCTTCCGTCCTAACATACTGCGGAAGTCTGAGCAAATGGCCCAACTCGGGGTCCTTCCCGCCCGCTTCGATCACCGCCATCGGAACGCCGAGTCTCGTGGATCCGCGGGCAAGCGCGATCGACGTGAAAGTGGCTCCCGCACCGGCATAGAGCGTCCCGACTACAATCAGCTTGCGGTCCGGACCGGCAGCCATTCTGATCTGTACCGGGTCAATACGAGTGATCCTAGCTGTGCTAACGGCAGAGTAAATAGAAGCAGCGGCCACATGGGACTCAGCTTCTGTCGCCTGCACGTGCTGGACCCAGACACGCGCCAGCGCCCTCCCAGCTTCCTCCGCGGTCTGATACCGATCGCCCGGATCGTGCTCCAGCAGCCGGTGCACCGCTTCTGTCAGCTCTTCCGGCAGACCGCTTCTGAGCTGATCCAGCGGTTTGGACGCTACGGCATAATAAAGCCCGCCGCTTAAACAGTAGTACAGCAGCGCTCCGAGCGAGTACAGGTCGGAACTTGGATCGGTCTGGGCATGACTCAGTTGCTCCGGGGCCGCGAACGCGACAGTCCCGAGAGGAACCGTATCCGCCGGCTGTCCGGGCTTGAAGCTCCTGGCGATGCCAAAATCAATCAGGCGGATTTTGAATTGACGATCGAGCATCAGATTCGCCGGCTTCAAGTCCCGGTATACGATCGGCTCGGGTCGCTGCGTGTGCAAGAAATGGAGCAGTGCGCAAACTTGCTGACCGATGTCCAGCACTTGCTCTACAGGAGGCAAGCCGGGCTGGCGATCGAGCCACGCTTGCAGAGTCTCCCCTTCGATGTATTCCATTACGATGTAAGCGGTTGAGTTGTCGGAGAGCGCCTCGGAGGGAAAAACGTCGACGATGTGGGGCAAAAACGGGTGGCTCAGCTGGAGCAGTAAAGCGGCTTCATTCGGTGAACCGGATTGGTCCGGACTATAGGCATTTAGGCCGATTCGCTTGACGGCCCAGCGCTTCCCGGGAAGCTTGACATCTTCCGCCAAGTACACGGCTCCCATCCCGCCTTGCCCGAGCTGCTGCAACAGCCGGTATCGGCCGCCTAACAGATCGCCTGCTTCCAATTCCATCTGTGTGGGGTGGATAATACCGCATATCTCCTTTCGAATCGGACTCCCAGGCAAAAGGGACCGCGATTTAGCAATTCATCGCAGTCCCAATAAAACTACCACATTTTCCAGTTTGTCTCAATACCGATCCTCCTCAGACCGGGCTCGGCTCTGCCATAGACTGCTGCTGGGCATATAAGTCCGCAAGCTTGGAAAAATCGACATTACCCCCGCTCACCACCAGCACGACGCGCTTGCCTTGCAAATCCAAGTCGCCTTTGAGAAGCGCCGCCAGCGGTGCGGCCCCGGCTCCCTCCACCAGCAGCTTGTTGCGCTGCAGCAGCCAGAACATGGCATCCCGGATTTGACGCTCGCTCACGGTTGTAAAGTCGTCGACCACTTCCTTCATCCAAGCGAGCGGGATGTCCCCGGGCCGCTTAACGGCGAGTCCGTCCGCGACCGACAGCGGCCGATCTACGGATTGCATCGCCCCCGCTCTCCAGGAGCGATAACCCGAGTCGGCTGCTTCCGGCTGCACCCCGACGATTCGGGTCTCGGGCCGGACCGCCTTGACCGCCAAGCCGATGCCGCTGATGAGGCCGCCACCCCCTACGGGAACGAGTATCGCGTCTACAGTCGGGAGCTCATCCATGATCTCGATCCCGATCGTGCCTTGTCCGGCGATCACATGCGGATCGTTGAACGCGTGGACGAAGACCGCCCCGCTGCGCTCGGCCAGTTGCAGCGCGTGCTCATACGCTTCGTCGTAATTGGCTCCGTACAGCACGACCTGCGAGCCGTAGCTTTGCGTCGCGGCAATCTTCGCCTCCGGCGCGCCAACCGGCATAACGATCGTGGAGGCTATGCCCGCTTGAGCCGCGGCCATAGCCACCCCCTGCGCGTGGTTGCCAGCTGACGCGGTGATCACGCCTCGAGCACGTTCCGCCTCCGTCATTTGGGCAATCCGGTTCCAGGCTCCGCGCACTTTGAATGCGCCCGTTTTTTGCAAATTTTCCAGCTTCAGATAAACGGTACTGCCGGTTATGTCGCTCAGCGTCTTCGAGAGCGTTAGCGGCGTACGATGAATGTGGCCGTCCAGCTTGTATTTCGCACGCATGATGTTCTGGTATTGCATCGAGTAATCCCCATGTGAACCACCGCTTTCTTCAAATTTTATCGGAGAAAACAAAAAAAACCCGTCCCAGAAGGGACGAGGTTCGCTCGCGTTACCACCCTAATTCCGAAACGACAGCTCGCTAATACGCTGCAGTCTGTCTCGGCGCTCATCCGACATGCCATCACATGCGGTTCCGGGTAACGGTGGACTTCCGGTGCCCCCTAGCCGATACGCCTCGATGAAGACCGATCGGATTCGGGTCACGTCTCGGAGGTGATTTTCGGTGCAGTCTGAACGTCGGGCTCGCAGCAACCGCCGACTCTCTGGGGGAACAGAGGGTGCACGTACTCTTCCTCTTCATTGACTTTGTTAGAACGAATATAGCAAATCCGGCGCTCAATTTCAACGTTTAATCAAAAATAATGTAACCTCGTCGCGGTTATGGAACAGCTGCTTTGCCCGGACGAGCTCCAGATAAGGCGCGAGCGTGCGTGAAGTATCCTTCACGGTCTGGAACGGCTTGCCGTGCATCAGCTTCAGCGTCACGATCGCGGTACCGCCTGTACGAAGCGCATCCAAAAGCGGGATAAGCAGCTTCGCCATCTGCAGCGGGCTCCAGCTCATGTCGCACACGAGCAGGTCGAAGCTCTGAGGCGGGAACTGGACATCCCGGGCATTGCGCCGGTAAATCGTAAGCTTGGGGTGCTTCACCAGAGACGGATGCATGTCGCCAGGATCGATCGCGGTTACGCGAAGCCCCCGCTCCAGCAAGAGCGAAGTCCAGCCGCCAGGAGCCGCCCCGATGTCCAGCCCGTTCGAGAACGCGGCCAAGTCCAATCCGAACTCCTGCTCAGCCTCGAGCAGCTTGAACTTCGCCCGGGAGATTTGATCCTCCTCCCTTTGGAACCGGACCGCGCCACCAGCCCAATCGGACAAATTGTCGCTGGGCGCAGAGAGGCCGACATACGCCGTATCGGCAGTCACATAAACGGACACAATCCGTTCCGCCTCGCGAGGGACCGGCTCGATCTGGAACAACTGCTCGAGCTTGTCCGTCAGCGCTTCTCGCACCTGAGCCGGCGAGTACGGCAGCTCGAGCCGGTCCTGCTTGCGCACTTGAATCGCCAGCCGTTCGCCGGTCCGGAACGACCACTCCCGACTCACAAGCGCGGCTAGGCGGTGCAAATCCGACTCCTGACGGTTCAATTCGGTCGTGGCGTCAACCGGGTGCAAATGCCGAACGAAGATCGGCTCCTCGGCCCCAAACCGGGCGATCACCTCTTCCCGGCTAATAGGGCACTGCATCAAAAACACTTCTTGATCCGACAGCTCAGTGCATTTCGTACCCGGAATCAACCGCCGGACTTCATCCTGCGCGTAGAGGGCAAACCCGCGATTGGACGTGCCGATAAAGCTCGAGGTTAGGGTCGCGGTTTCCACAAGCGGTTGTCCTCCTGTAATTCGTTAGTCGAATTCGTTAACGGCATTAAACAACCCGAATCCAAGGGCGATCGTTCACCCATTCAATCGTTACCGACACGTCATACGCGGACTGCAGCAGCTCCGGCGTCAGCACCCGCTTCTTCTCCCCCTGCGCCAGCACGCGGCCTTGACCGATCAGGGCGATGTGGGAGAACGCCGGTACGATCTCCTCGATATGATGCGTTACGTACATCATTGTCATCTCACGCCGGCCCAAGTCATTGATGCTATGGAGCAGCTGCTCCCGCTCGAACAAATCGAGGCCGGAGCATGGCTCGTCGAGAATGAGGATGGACGGATCCGTCATCAGAGAACGTGCCAGCATCACTTTCTTCCGCTCCCCCTGGGACAATGTGCCGAGCGGCTGATCCTGGACATGTGAAAGCCGCAGTTCCGTGAGCATCGCGCGCGCCTTGTCTTCGGTTTCCTTCGGAATTTCCTGATAAAACCGCAAGTAGCCGTACTCCCCGGTCGCCACGACTTCCCACACCGGATCTCGCAGCGTTAATTTCTCCAAGAGCGACTGGCTGATGTAGCCGATATGCTTGCGTACCTCGCGGAGGTCGACCGCCCCATAGAGGTGGCCCAACACTCTTACCGAGCCGCTGCTAGGGAACATGTAGCCGTTGATCATCTCGAGCAAGGTCGTCTTCCCGCAGCCGTTGCGTCCCAGCACAACCCAATTCTCTCCGCGGTTCACCTGCAGCTGCACGTCCGTAAGGATTCGCCGTTCCCCGCGGGTGAACGTAATGTCCTGCAATTGAATGACACTCATAAGTCCTCTTCGCTCCTGTTAGCTTCTTGTAAGCTTTCTGTAGGGAATAGACTTATTGTAGCCTGATTGTCCGCGCTTTTCCAGCCGTTATTTTCCTTCGGCCGCTCGCGCCAGCGTCTCCTCCGGCATCGCGCCGTTCCGCAAAATCCCGTGAGGAGGCTTATGCGGATACAGCACTTGAAACATGCTGAGCCGTCCGATCGCGCTGGAGGAATGCAAGTAGATCTCGCGAGGATACGACACCTCCGCTTTGTTCGCGGCCGCGGCCAAAAATTTCGCCACGTCGAGTCCTGTCGCCTCCCCCCAGCCCAGATCGTAATCGAGCGACAAAATATCGACCTCGTACTCCTTCAGCAGCAGGATGCACTCTTCCGCGTTTTTCGCCAATACGAACCAGGGCGGACACGGCCGCAAATCGTCCAGGTACACATGAATCCGCTGTTTAGGCGCCAAGCTCTCCATGCGAGTTCCCCCTTACTTTTGCTTTCCGGTCTCCCCAACCAAGGAGTGAAGCAAACGAATCTCATCCGCGTGATGGATCGTCGGCGTTACGTGCGTTTCCAGCACTAGCGGAAGCTTCGCCAAAAAAGGAGTGGCCAGCAATTCCCGGAACGCCTCCAACCCGATCTCTCCATGCCCGATGTTCGCGTGACGGTCCTTATACGAACGGGTCGGATAGACGGAATCGTTCATGTGCACCGCCTTCAGATGCTCCCAATAACCGGTCGCTTCCCCTTTGGCCACTACCTCCGCCCAGTTGGAGCCGTTCCACAAGCCGCTGGCGAACGTGTGGCACGTATCGAGGCAAAACCCGATCCGCTCCGGGGCGGCGCTCAAATTGCGAATCTGGGTTAGCTCCTCGAAGGTCATACCCATCCGGCCATGCTCTCCCGCCTGATTCTCGAGCAGAATGAGCGTCTCTCCGCTCCACTGAGACAAAATTTCGTTCAACGTTTGGACGATCCGGATGTAGCCTTGCAGCGGATCGCTGCCCCTGTAAGTCCCGAAATGCACGACAAGCCCGACCGACCCGCAGGCGTCCGCAATGTCCAGGCAATTAATAAGGGCTCGGATGACCAGTTCCTGCTTATCGTCGTCTTCGGCCGCCAGATTGGCGGCATACGGCGCATGCGCGATCGATGGCAGGTCGTGTTCCATGCAAAAAACGGCACATGCCTCCGCATCCCGGCGATCAAACGATTTCAGGATCAAGCTTCTCGGATTTTTCGGAAAATATTGAAACGCCCTGCCTCCGAGCTTCATGGCGAATTTGGCGGCTTCCAAGTACCCTTGGCGGGTGCTGACATGACTCCCGATGTACATGGCGCCCGCCTTAATGCTGACAGTGCGTACAGTAGAACACTTTACGCGATGCCAGCTCTTCCTGCACAATAGGCTGTCCGCATTGCAGGCAAGGCTCCCCGCCCCGGTCGTATACGCGGCACTGGTCGTTGTAGCCCCCGGTCAGCGTATCTCCTGCGTAAAGCGGAAACTCCATGTATCCGCCATGACGCATCCCGTCGTTCAAGATGAAGCGCATGGCATGGAGCAAACGGGTCGTGTCCGCCTCCGTGAGATCGGCCGTCTTGCGATACGGTAAAATGCCTGCATGAAAGCAGAACTCGTCCGCGTAACAGTTCCCGATCCCGGCCAATATTTTCTGATCGACCAAGGTTGGCTTCAGCACCGCTCTCCGCCGTTTCAGCAGGTGGTGAAACCGCTCTTCGTCCAGACGCGGATCGAACGGCTCAGGACCGTAGTCGGACAGCCGATCCTGCAGCTGCTTCTCGTCCAGCAGATGCAAATACCCGAGTCGCAGCCCGATAAAATAGAGGCTGTTCGTACCGAACGTCAGCACGACTTGGGTGCTGCGGTCCGGCTTCTCCTCCTCGGTGCCGTAGAACATCCACCCGTCGAGCATCAAATGAAGCAGCAGTGTATAGCCGTTATCCAGGTGGAACAGCAAATGCTTGGCTCTCCGGTTCACCGCGGTGATCGTGCTGTTCTGCACCTTCGAGATGAACTCATCTACAGGTACGTTGACCGTTTTCTCCCTTTGCACCTGAACTTCGAGAATCTTCTGGCCGACGACGATCCGCGCAAGCAAGTTCCGGTATGTCTCCATCTCCGGCAATTCCGGCATGGGCTCTCCTCCATTCCGCTTCCGTTTCCTTCACTGTTACATGTATGTCCGGTTGGCTGCGGATTTAAACGGATCGGAACCTCCAAGTGGAGCCGGATCAGCCCTGAGGCAGCAGCATCAGCTGCTCGGCCAGCTGCATCAGATGGTCGGCGATCCGATCCGGGGTGACGCCGGACAGCTCGATCTGGCTCTTGACATTGTCCTTGGTCGCGAGCCCGGTCAAGACGAGAGCCGTCCGCAGTCCGGCTCCAGCCCCCGCCGCAATGTCGGTCCACAGGTTGTCGCCTACGACCCACACCTGATCCGTCTTCGGCAGCTGCCGCAAGGCATGTTGCATAATCGGCTCGTGAGGCTTTCCGATTACCGTCGGGTGAATGCCGGATGCAGACTGGATCGCGGCGGAGAGGGAGCCCGCCCCCGGGTGAAGCTTACCATCGGCGGGCAGCATACGATCCGGGTTCGTCAGCACGTACTTAGCGCCGTCGCGGATGAACCCGGCTGCGCGGCTAAGCGTATCGTAGTTGAACGCTCGGTCGATGCCTTGCACGACTACGTCGGGAGCATTGTCCACTAGGCGCAAGCCGGTTTCTTCAAGCGCGAGTCGCAAGCCTTCCTCCCCGACGACGAACACACCGGTTCCCCGTCCGTACGTCTCGGCGATGTACTCGGCCGCAGCTTGGGAGGAGGTTACGACCTCTTCGGCTTCAGCCGGGATGTGCATGTGCCTCAAATGCTCGGCGACCGCTTCCGGAGTTCTCGAGGAGTTGTTCGTAACGAACAAGTACGGCAACCCGAGCTCTTTCAAGAGAACAATAAATTCATTCGCATACGGGATCCTCTGACGGCCCGCATACATCGTACCGTCGAGATCGATTAAAAAACCATATTGGGGGTTCACCGTTCCTACTCCTTCATGTTGCGTCGATCATGCTTCCGAAATTAACTGTACCTCTTTTGCAGCATCGGTTCAATATTGACGAGCTCCGTCATCCGAATCCACTCATATTGCCCGTTCACTGCGATGCGGAACCGGTTCATCGTTTTATCTATGCGATCTACAACGCCTTGAATGGTGTAATTCTCAATGCCGCCGAACAGAGTGAATTCAAGCATCGTCTGTGACGTGTAAGATTCGAATAGGATGACCGAAAAATCATGCAGCTGCAGCTCGTCCACAATCGGTTTGAAGGAAGGCCCAGCATGTACGATACGCAGAGTGCGTACGTTTTTCATAATCATTCACTCCTTTCAATGTTTAAAATACGAACGTTTGTTCTTATTATAGCGTAATTCCAGGTGGAAAGATACGGTTATTTTTGAAAGTAAAAAAGAACCGCCAGACCCAAATGTTGAGCCCGACGGTAGATGTGACTTTATTTTCGCTGATGTTGGAACGTTAGCCAAGCTTTATGAATCGCCGCCTTCACGTCGTCTGCCGTAACGGGAATGCCAAGTGTCTGGATCCTCTGGGCTGCGTAATCGTACGCTCCCTTCAGCTTCGCCTCGCCTCCCGCCCCCTTCCAGACGGTCTCCGCGTGGGCGAACGCCTCTTCGGCCAGCTTGTGCAGCAGCTCGCGTTGGCTTTCGCTTACCTTGGCTTGCAACCAGGCGTTTATACGGTTCCTGGCGATGACGAGGGCGCTCAGGGTCCAGATCATGAGGATGCTAAGCATTGCTAGCACGATATCGGTCATGTAAGTTTGGATGTAGTCCATCAGGGTTGTCCTCCTTATTGAATGATCAAGATACACCTTTCGTAAAAATGTAAGTAATGACAGCGGCAAGCGTAACCGAAACGATATATTTGGTAAGGCCGATCCACAATCTATGAGCGCTCGTTCTTTCGCTGGCACTTTTTTGACGCTCATGGGCTTGGCCTTTCGTAATTTGCTGCAGCAGGTGGGCGTTATCTTTCGTCATTTGTTGGACAATGCCCAGGAGGCGGTTCTCGAGCCCTTCGAATATGGTCAGCAATCCTACTGCCGGAGTATTCGTCTCGTTGTGGTGTTTAGGAATCATCTGAGAAATGTTCTCCAGCCGTTCGATCTTTTCGGAAATCCAATTCAATTGCTGCTGCAGTTCCAGACTCTCCTCGTACAGTTTGCCAAGTTGCTCTGCGAAGTCTTCCGATTGCTGAAAGCGCCCTCCGTTTCTATCCCCCATAATCCCTCTCCCCTTTCCAAGTACGATAGGCCGTCGTTATGGAACGACTCAACTGAAGGAGATGTTCGTGAACCTAGGCTAACCCACAATTGCTCTGGACAGTTGAGCCCCCTTCAGCTTGATTTCCATCTCATTGCAATAAAGAGTCGATCTGGATCGTCCTCCACTGTCGAGCCCGATCGAGTGCATAAACGTTTGCGCTTGTCGGACGGCTTCCTCTTGATTCGGAGCCTCGATTTTATGGAAACGAGCCTGTCTATGTCGTCTTCCGGGCTCCTTGATTTCATAGTGCAAGACGTAGTTATTTTGCTTTGGTGCCTTGTCGGTAAGGGGCTGAACGCTGCCGGACCGCTTGTCTTTCCTCTCGGGACTGACCACCCAAGCCACATTCCAGCTGCGGCTGATCCATCCAGCGAATTGTCCAGGCGATTTGGGTACGAACTGTTTTCGCTCCTTAGGCGCGAATTTAGTAAAATGATGCGTGCTAATTTCTTGATTAGCCATGATGGCTGCACCTCCATTAATGTTTGTTACATGCATGTAACGAAATTGGGATAAAAAAAGGCTACTTTTGTGGTGAAAGAACAAGTTGGATCTGCTGCTGCACCTGTTGCAATTCCTCTTGCGTCATGCGAACGGCGTCCTCAGGCGCTTGAAATCCGGCTGCCACATGGGTCGGATTTCCATCCCAGTTGTATTCGATTTTTAACCACATCTTGCCTGACCACAAAAACAGCAATCGGTTCCAGAAACCGAAGGACAAGGACTGGAATCGGATTAGCATGGGCTCAGATTTGTCGTCTGGTTGGAACGGATTCTCTACTTCGACCATTGGTAATCACTCCTTGTATGAAAGTTTTGTTAACTGAATGTAATAGGCCTCTAAGCAAAATTTACCACATGTCGTTACATTTAGTCAACACATTTGTTGCTTGCAAGTAACAGCGGCTGTATAATGGGAGTAGAAAGCCATATTCCAAGGAGGTCCACGGTGTCCGGATTCCAAAAAGAACGTTTCGCCGAGCTGCTCAAAACGGCCATCGGCCGCCGATCGCTGAACAAGTACGCGGACCAGGCCGGCGTCTCCAACGCCCATGTCTCCCGCCTCATGCGCTGCCTGATCGCCAAAGCCCCCGAGCCGGAGACGATCAAAAAGCTGGCCGAAGCGGCCCACAACGATGTCACCTACGATATGCTTATGGAGGCTGCCGGTCACTACACGGAAGAATACGCGCAGCTCCGGATGGCGGCTGCGAGGTCTGCCGATAGCGCAGGTGCGCCGGATTCTCTGCGGCTGCTGCAGAATGCCGGTGCCGAGTCCGTCCACCAATTCGTGCGGGTTCCCCTGCTCGGTTACATCGCGGCCGGCCAACCGCTCTTCGCGCAGGATCACATCGTACAGTACGACGTAGTCCCTAACCCGGGATATCGCGACGGCGAGCTGTTCTCGCTCATTGTACAGGGCGACAGCATGACCGGTTCCCGGATCTATGCCGGCGACAAAGTGCTGGTGAAGGTGCAGCCGGAGGTGGAGGACGGGGAGATCGCCGTAGTTAATGTGGACGGCGATCACGCCACGCTGAAGCGTGTGAAGCGCATCGACGGCAAGTACTTGCTGCTCGCTGACAATCCGAAGTATGAGCCGATTCTCATCGAGTCCGAGAACGCTCGTGTTTGCGGGAAGGTCATTCAGGTCATTTTTGACCCGAATGTGAAATACACCCCTTAGCCAAGAGGCTCGGGGTGTTAGGGTGTGGGACAACCGTTCCTAGGGAAGGATCAACGGGAGCCCTGCTATCTGCTAAGCCTATGGCGTCAGCGTGAACAGCGTCTGCTCGTACGCCGCCGCACGCGGCTGCTTGCCGCGGCGCGTCGGCTTCGCCTTGCGGTCGGCGGCCGGCTCCGCCGCCGACGCCGCCTTCCTGCGCAGCCGCGCGACGCGCTGCTGCAGCTGCTCGCATGCGGCGCGCGCCTTCGGGTCCCCTCGGGAGAGGGAGACCCGCTGGGAAGCGCGCTGCAGCGCGAGCTCGGCCAGGCGCAGCGCCTCGGCCGCGTTGCGTTCGCGATGCTCGTAGTGCATCGCGAGCTCGATCAGCGGCTCGAGCGAGGCGAGGCCGCTGCTGCTGCCCGGCGCGAACGCGAGCTCGCGCCAGAGCGGCACGGCGCGGTCGTACCGCTGCCGCCGCTTGTAGAACGCCGCGCACAGCAGCGCGTGCGGCGAATGCGCGACCGTGGGGCGTTCCGCCAGCAGGTCGATCGCCTCCCTTGCCTTCGCCTCCAGCCCCAGCTTCTCCATCCACGTGCCCATCCGGTACAGCTCCTCGTCGTCCAGCGACTCAAGGGGAATGGTCCCCTCTAGCAGCTTGGCTAGATGGACGGACAGCGCGGCGAGCGTCATGACGTCCTTTTCGTTATGCTCGAACACCCCGGCGAGCACGGCGGGATTGCGCTCGGCGAGGAACAGGAAGTACAGCTCGGGCGCCATCGAGCCCGGCACGTCGTCATGCCGGGACAGGCCGAGCCGGCTCTTCTCGACGATGCTGAGCCGGCAGGAGGGCAACGTATTCCGCCACAAGCTGCGCGATGGATACAACAGGTCGAAGTGCTCCGGCTCCTCGTCGCGGAGCCGGAGGCGATTGAGGATGTACCGGTTTTTGACGAGCGGCCAGTCGAAACACTTCCCGTTGTAGGTCACGAGCCGATGCCGACGATCCAGCACTTCTCCCAGGTAGGTGAGCATAGCCCGCTCCTCGGCAGGATTGCGGATGAACAGCTGCTGCACAACGAAGGTATCGGCGTCATAGAAGCCGATCCCGATCATGAAGGGGACATTGCCCGCCCCAACGCCTAGCCCGGTTGTCTCAGTATCGATGAACAACAGTGTCTCCACATCCACCTGCTGCGACTCGGCTCCTCCCCAATCGCTCCCGATCGTCATGGCGGAGAACAGCCCGGTTCTGCCTGGCAGCTCCCCGAGACGATGGTCGCCGTGCGCCTGCTCGAGCGCATACCGCCGTTCGCGGATCATGAAGAGCTGGTCGCCACTGCCGTGCTCGGTAACCCCAAGCTTGGTCCAGCGGGGATCCAGAGCCGGGACGTCGGGATTTTCGATCGGAAGGTGCACTAACCCCACCTGCCCAGCCTGAACTTCAGCTTTACTCTCATCCAGCTCTGATGGGTCCAGTCCGCCCAACTGCACTGCATCGACCGACACCAATGCTTCCGGCTCGCCCAGCGCCTCCCCTTGCACAGAAGCTTTCGCCGCCTCAGCTCCCGACTCAGCCGCCTCTGTCACCGCAAGCTCGCCCCCCGCTTCCCGTTCACCGCCCACGGCGCTCCTGCTGCGCTTCAGCCTAACCAGCTTTTCCTTCAACCCGCTCATCGCCTGCTCACCCTCCTTCCGCCCATACTGCCTTACAAAGCCGCCAGGAGCCGGATGCTCTTCACCTTCGCCTCCATCCCTTCAACCTCCGTCCCGATGCATGAAGGACAGCCATCGTTGCAAGGGCACTTCCGGATCAGATTCATCGCCGCCGTCTTCACTTCATCGAACCGTCGATACACATCCTCGGCCAGCCCAATGCCCCCGGGATAATGATCATAAATATATACAGTAGGCAGTTGCGTATGCGACGCTCGGATTTGCGAAACGACATGAATGTCGCTCCGGTCGCACATGACGTGAATCGGGACGATATGCTTCAGCACGTTCGCGATTCCGAGCAGCAGCTGCTCAAGCGTCTTCGCCCCGATAGACGGATCGGTCTCCGTCAACTCGAACCACGTCGCGCTCGTGTGCAGCTCCTCTTCCGGTAAGCTGATCGGACCGTACCCCACATTCTCGAACGTCGTCAACTTGATTTTTTTGAAGATCGTAGGCATCGCATTCACAACCACATCGCCATAATGTATGGCGGCCCGGCTCCTCGCCGTAGTCCGGTCGATCTCGAGCACCTTCAGCTGCACGGCCAGATTCGCGTCGGTGTAGTAATCGACGTCGACCTCCCGGACGTAGGCTTTCTTATGGTCCCAGTCCAGCTTCTCCACCTGGTATTGCACGCCCTCGTGCATGTAGATCGCTTCATCGTGCAGGAGCGTCATCGCGCTGAACCGGTCCATCTCCCCGATCAGTTTGACGTTCGCCACATCGGATTGATCGACGATCACGACGTTTTCTTGCGAGGCGGAGCGCAAGCTGATCTCACTCGCCGGGAATGATTGGTTCGCCCAATAAAAAGCATCGCTCGCCCGATGGAGCACCTTCTCCTCCACCAGGTACTCGAGCAGCTCCGTTACATCCATCGGTCCGAACGTCTCGTCCGGCTTGAACGGAATTTCATAGGAAGCGCACCTCAAATGATCGACTAGAATGATCAGGTTCTCCGGGTTAATCCGGGCCGATTCGGGCGAACGCTCAAAAAAGTAGTCGGGATTATTCACGATGTACTGGTCGATCGGCGTACTGCTCGCCACCATAACGACGAGCGCTTCCCCATGCCTACGGCCGGCGCGCCCCGCCTGCTGCCACGTACTCGCCACACTGCCTGGGTACCCGGTCATGACGCACACCTGCAGCTGGCCGATATCGACCCCGAGCTCCAAAGCATTCGTGCTGACGACACCCAGAATCTCGCCCTCGCGCAAACCGCGCTCGATCTCTCGCCGCTGCTTCGGCAAATACCCGCCCCGGTACCCCCGAACCGATTTGGTTCCCAGCTCGCCCTTCACCAGTTCCTGCAGATGGCTGAGAATCAGCTCGACCCGCACTCGGCTGCGCGCGAAAACGATCGTCTGGATTTTGTTCCGCAGAAACTCCCGGGCCAAATGATTGACCTCCACCGTAGCGCTCTTGCGAATATTCAAAGGTTGGTTTACAACCGGAGGATTATAGAACACGAAATGCTTGCGGCCGCGAGGCGCCCCGTTGTCCGAGATCAAGCGCATGGGAACTCCCGTAAGCTGCTCGGCCAATTGCTGCGGATTGGCGATCGTAGCGGACGTGCAGATGAAAATCGGATCGCTGCCGTAAAACCGGCAAATGCGCTTCAGACGCCGAATGACGTTGGCCACATGGCTGCCGAACACGCCGCGGTATGTATGTAACTCGTCGATAACGATATATTTCAAATTTCCGAATAAACTGACCCACTTCGTATGATGCGGGAGAATGGCCGAATGGAGCATGTCGGGATTCGTGATGACGATATGTCCCGCTTTTCGGACGAGCTGCCGGATGGCCGGAGACGTGTCCCCGTCGTAGGTGAAGCTCTTAATGTCGATGCCCATCTCCTGAATGATTTCGTTCAATTCGCTCTTTTGATCCTGCGCCAGCGCTTTCGTAGGGAACATATACAGGGCCCGGCTCGTATCGTCCGCGGCGATCGCTTGCAGCACCGGCAAGTTGTAGCAGAGCGTCTTCCCGGACGCCGTCGGCGTGACCGCCACGATATTCTCGCCCTTAATCACCGTCTCGTATGCCGTATGTTGATGCGTATACAGCTCGCCGATCCCCCGTCTCGTCAAAGCGTCTCGGATCCTTGGGTCTACGCTGTCCGGAACCGGCTTCGTCCGCGCCTCCTGCGGCTCCAGCTCGTACCAATGGGCCACATTCTCATTGGCCTTCAATTCTCCGATCATGTCCGGCAAGGACTTTTTCCTGATCATGTTGCTACACCTCACTATACCCCTATTTTAGCGAATATTTGTTCGCTTTACTAGTGTTTCTCCTAATTGCGGGACGGTGGGCGGCATCAGGCAAGCCCGCTCAGATTACATTTAAGGAGAACAGGAGAAATCCGCACAGAACCGCCACGAAAATGTTGTTGCCAAACCGGCCGGGTCCCCCTTATGATTTTCTACAGGGAATATGTGTTCGCATATGCCGGCGAAGGAGAGAACATCTATAGTGCAACAAATCTCTTGCCCGTTTCCGAACCTCGGTGATACGATCGACGTGTCCTGCATCAAGTTCTACAGGAGGGTTTTATTTTGAACATTCTAAAACGAATTCTGGCTTACGCCATACCGTACAAATGGTGGGCCGTGCTGGCGGTTGTCATGCTCGTGCTGGGCGTTGGCTTCGATCTGCTCGCTCCGTGGTTCTTGAAGGAAACGATCGACATCGGCATCGGGCAAAGCAGCGTGTACCACATTATTTTGTACACCGCGCTGCTCGGCGGAGGGCAAGTCGTCAAGAGCTTCGGCATGTACTGGCAAGGGGTGGCGCAGGAGCGCGTCGGGCAAAACGTCGTCTTCGACATCCGCAAGCAGTTCTATGCCCACCTGCAGCGATTGTCGTTCGGGTATTACGACAAAGCCCAGACCGGACAAATCATGTCCCGAATGACGGGCGATATCGATGCGATCAAAAATTTCGTCGGCTTCGGCTTCATGCTGATCGTGACCGGGATATTCACCTTCGTCGGGACGTTCATCGTCATGCTCATGCTGCATTGGAAAGTGACGCTCTTCAGCATGATTACGATCCCGTTCCTCGCCATCGTGCTCCGGCAGTTCAACCGCAAGGTCGGACCGGCCTGGACCGAGATCCGCGAACAGATGGGCAAGCTGACGAACACGTTGCAGGAGAGCATCTCCGGCATTCGGGTCGTGAAAGCGTTCGCCCGGGAGACGACGGAGAAAGAGAAGTTCACTTGGCGCAACGATACGAACTTCCAGACGAATCTGAAGCGTGCCAAGATCGAAGCCGGCGCGTTTCCGCTTATGGGGTTCTATGGCGGCGTCGTGTTCCTGATGATGATTTGGGTCGGCGGCTACTACGTCTATCGCGACGAAATGTCGATCGGGACGCTCATGGCGTTCCAGTGGTACGCCTGGGGGCTCATCTGGCCGCTCAACATGCTGGGCTGGCTGATCAATATTATGCAGCAGGCGATGAAGGCAGCCCCCCGGGTATTCGAAATCATCGATACTCCGGTCGCAATCAAGACGCCTGGTGACGGCGGCCTCTCCGCTGCCGGGATCCAAGGTTATGTTTGCCTGGACAATGTGACGTTCGCCTTCCCTCACAGCCGACGGGCGGAGGACGCTCCGGGAGAGTCTCATGAATCCGCCCCCGCACCCGTTCTGAGCGGTCTTCGAATGGACGTTCAACCGGGCGAAGTGATCGGGATTCTCGGGGCCACCGGGTCGGGCAAAACGAGCCTGATCAACCTGCTGCCTCGCTACTACGACGTAACGGCAGGCCGGCTGCTCATCGACGGGGTCGACGTCCGCGACTACGACGTACAGGAGCTGCGCCGCAAAATCGGCATCGTGCCCCAGGAGACGTTCCTGTTCTCGGCCTCGATCCGGGACAACATCGCGTTCGGCTGCCCGGACGCCACCCAGGAGCAGGTCGAATGGGCGGCCGCGAAAGCGCAGATCCACGGCTTCATCGAGACGCTGCCGGACGGGTATGACACGATCATCGGAGAGCGCGGCGTCGGGTTGTCCGGCGGACAGCGGCAGCGGGTCGCACTCGCCCGTGCGATTCTGATGGATCCGCCGATCCTCGTACTCGACGAGGCTACGGCGAGCGTCGATACGGCGACGGAGTCCGCCATCCATGAGGCGCTGCATGAGATCATGACCGGGCGCACGACGTTCATCGTCGCCCAGCGGCTGTCCTCGATCCAACGGGCCGACCGGATCATCGTGCTGCAGGACGGACAGATCGTGCAGGAAGGCACGCACAAACAACTCGCTTCCCAGGACGGCTTCTTCAGCAAGCTGTATGCGATGCAGCAAGCCGCTTCCACGAGCTTGCGGCCTCACATCCAGCCGCAGGCCGAGCCGATCCTGGAAGTCAAAAGCAGGTGATGCGGCATGAGTCAGTGGGATATGGACAATGAAGAATTAGAGGATAAGCCGTTTAATCGGCAATACATGCAGCGGATGATCGGCTACCTCAAGCCGCATAAGAAAACGATGATCGTCGTCTCGATCATCGTCGTGCTGAACATGCTGCTCAGTCTCGCCGAGCCGCTGCTCATCCGCCATGCGATCGACGAGGGCATGCTCAAGAAGAACATGAGCGTCGTACACGCGGTCGGATTCGCTTTTATCGGGGTTCGGCTGCTCTCATGGCTGTTCGGGTTCCTGCACATCCGGCTTATCAACTTCACCGGGCAGAGCATCCTGTTCCAGCTGCGGCAGCAGCTGTTCAACCATCTCCAGTCGCTCTCCTTCCGTTTCTTCGACGGGAGGCCGACCGGCAAAATTATGTCGCGGATCACGAACGACACGAATGCGATCGGTGAACTGATCAACGGCGGACTCATTACCTTGATGATGGAGACGACCCACTTGGTCGGCATCGTGGCGATTTTGCTCTGGCTGGACTGGAAGCTGGCGCTTATGGCGTTTACCACGTTCCCGTTCCTTTACTTGCTCGTCTCCCGCTTCCGTCCGAAGGTCGAAGGCGCGTGGTCCCGCTCACGCCGGACGATGGCCGCCATCAATGGCAACGTGAGCGAGACGATCCAGGGCATTCGCGTCGTGCAAGCCTTCTCGAGAGAAGCGGTTAACGACGAGAAATTTAATGACATCAACAATCGCAACAGGAACGCATTTATGCGCGCCATCTCGCTCGAGTCGATGGTGTGGCCGATCGTTGAGCTGATCGGAACGCTCGGCACATGTCTCGTACTCTGGTACGGCGCGATCCGGGTGCTGAACGACGCGCTGACCATCGGGCTCATCATCGCCTTCATCAACTATCTGTGGCGGTTCTGGGGGCCGCTCAGCTCGTTGTCCAAAGTATACAGCCAGCTGTTGTCGGCCATGGCGTCCGCCGAGCGGATCTTCGAAATTCTGGACACCGAACCGGAAATCCGGGACAAGGCGAACGCCCCTTCCATGCCGACAATACGAGGCCGCGTGGAGTTCGACAACGTCTCGTTCCGCTACCAGCCCGACAAGCCGGACGTCATTCGGAACTTCAATCTGGACGTCCGCGCCGGCGAACGGATCGCCATCGTCGGCCCGACCGGCGCCGGCAAGAGTACGATCGTCAATCTGCTGATGCGGTTCTACGATGCCACCGGCGGTACGATCCGCATCGACGGGGTCGACATTCGGGATGTGACCTTGTCCTCGCTCCGCCAGCAGATGGGCATCGTCCTGCAAGACTCGTTTATCTTCTCCGGCACGATCGAGGAGAACCTTCGCTACGGCAAGGAGGATGCGACTCCCGAGCAGCTGGAGCACGCAGCGCGCAGCGTCCGCGTAGACCGCTTCGTCGAGCGGATGCCGGACCGGTACGCGACGCAGGTCGAGGAGCGCGGCTCCAAGCTGTCGGTCGGCCAGCGGCAGCTGCTCGCCTTCGGCCGGGTGCTGCTCTCGGACCCGCGGATCCTCATCCTCGACGAAGCTACGTCGAGCGTCGACACGGAGACTGAGCAGCACATCCAGGAGGCGTTGAAGGAGCTGCTGCAAGGCCGGACGGCGTTCATTATCGCCCACCGGCTCTCGACGATCCGGGACGCCGACCGCATTCTCGTCATCCAGGACGGCCGAATCGCGGAGAGCGGCACGCACGATGAACTGATCGAGGGCGGCGGTCTATACGCCAACTTGTATTACAACCAGTTCGTCATGCAGCAAAGCTTGGAGCTCAAAGTGTCCGGGTAATACATTACGTATGAAAAAACCTGTTTCTCGACATCGTCCTTCGCCTGACCGTATTGCGGTGGCGGGTTGTGTCGGAGACAGGTTTTTTACGTCGAACGGCCGGTTCGTGTATGGCCATAATCTTGATGAGCGATGTCGGTTCCTGCGCTTTCCCGGGAAAGTTTTTAACGGCTATCCCCGCTTACACATCATAGCCATCGTAATAATCGAAGCGAATCCGAGTCGGATCGAGGTTGCGGTTCTGGTCATCCTGCATCTCTACGACCGAGCCGGACAGCGGCAGGAACTCCTCGTCCACGCTGCTCGCCGCATTGTAGCCGGTCGTCTCCATCATGGCGCCCCACGCCTCGTTCGTGTTCGCAATATAATTATGCTGCGGGTTGGAGTGGATCATTGCTTTACATCCTCCTCTTCAGATCGTTGGGCTTAGGTTGCCTACGGGACTGCGGATCTATGCGAAGCCGACGGCGATTCCAATCGGAAACGGATTGTAGTATGATAGAGGGAACATGCTACATGGTAGACCTAATTAATATCGCACGAGGTGACGTTCCGATGATGGATAACTTGGAAGCTCTATATAAACAAATTGTGATGGACCACTATAAGAAGCCGCGCAACAAAGGCAAGCTGACGGATGAAGGCGCGCTGCAGCTCCCTTACAAAAATCCGACGTGCGGCGACGTGATGGTGCTCTACATGAACGTGGACGAAAACGACCGGATCACGGACATCAAGTTCGAAGGAGAAGGCTGCTCGATCAGCATGGCCTCCTGCTCGATGATGACCGATGTCGTGAAGGGCAAGACGGTCGAGGAAGCGAAGCATGCGATTCACCTGTTCAACGACATGATCAAGAAAGGCGAATTGCCGGAGGACGAAGATGCCCTCGGCGATGCGCTCGCGCTGTCCGGCGTTCACAAGCTGCGGGCCCGCCACAACTGCTCTCTCCTCGGCTGGAATGGGCTGGAGAAGGCGCTGCATCAGCAGGAAGAACACCGTCACTAAATTCAGGGAATCCGGTATAGAGGGTGCGTATAGATGAAACTCCCGTTCTCGGCATGAGGACGGGAGTTTCGTTATTTTCATACATAGGGCGGGTCCCAGTACTTCTTGTTCCACCCCACGCGGTCGCTGATTACGTTCAGATTGCGGTCCAGAATCACGTCCGCGCCGAACGGCAGCTTCTGGTTGTGCCAGAACCTCACGTCCCTCCATTGTACCTCGTAGCCGTTTTCCCGTTCCGTGAACCTAACGTGGATGTTCTGAGCGAGCTGCAAAAATGCCCGTACTCCATCCGTCCCCTTGGTCGCTTCGATTACCAAATGGTTCTGAGCACGTTCGTACTTGTCTTGAACCGTAACATGCTTGTAGCGTACATGACCGGTGTAGTAGTAATCCTGGTCTTCCATCAAGTATTGCCACTTGAACCAGTACAACCCAGGCACAAGCTTGACACGGCCAGACATCTTGAGCACCTCCCTCACCGCTCTCGCAATGAAACGACGGTGCCAATACCGGCATGCCATGTAGACGAATGTAAGTCCGTAAATCCATGCGAACAGCGGCCCCGGAGACAAATCCGTCCACAGCCATAACCCTAGACCGGACACGTGCAGGACGATCAGGAACGGCTCGAACAGTGCCAGGGTGTCCAGATGCAGCCATCGGTTGGAGAATGGGCGGGCGCATTGGACCCCATAGGCATTGAACAAATCCAGCAGTACGTGCAGCATGACGGCAATCATCGTCCAGAAGTAGAGATGCCCGGCCAGCGGCATCACATGAAAGATCAGGGCCAACGGGAAGGCGATCACGAGCGGCCATAGAAATAAAGCGGGAATCGAATGCGAAAGGCCGCGATGATGTTTCACGTAGGCTGAATAGCTTTTCAAACGTACTACCATATCAAGATCCGGTGCATGAGAGCCGATCATCGTTCCGGCTATCAAGGCCAATCCGATGCCGGAATGATGCGCCACCGCCGGATCCAAGTAGGCCAATCCGGCCAATGTCGCCCCGAACAGCAAATGACTGCCTGTATCCATGCAAATTCCTCCTTCATGTATGCGGCTATTGGCAGCCTCTAACTCAGTTCCTCCAGCTAGCTTAGCAGGCAAACGTAAAATCGGCGTTTTCTAGTTGTAAAGGTTTTATTGTGTTTACGGGAACTTATCCAAAAAAAATAAACCGCCCCTTCGGACGGTTGCTGCAGCCTTTGTCAAGGGTGCATCCAATAGTAGATCGGCATCGCTGCGAACGTGGAGATGAGCCCGGCCGCTCCCATCGCGAACCCGCTGGCGCTCCCTTGCAATTCCGACTCCTGAATCACGCGGGACGTCCCGATGCCGTGCGCGGACGTGCCCATCGCGGCTCCAATCGCCAAGCCGTCGGTCACACCGACGAGTCTCAAGAGCGCCGGACCGAACATACTGCCGAACAGTCCGGTGAGGACCGTCAACACCGCCGCCAGCTCGGGAATCCCGCCGAACAGGCGGGCAATCTCCATCGAGATCGGCGACGTGACCGACTTCGGCATGATCGTCATCAGCAGCTCGCGGTTGCCTCCGGCCAGCCAGACGAAGCAGGCGCTCGTGAACATGCCGCACAGCGATCCGGCTACGATTCCGGACAAGACGCTGCGCATCCGGGCGATGAGCACCTTCGCGTGCTTGTAGAGCGGGACGCCGAGGGCCACCGTGGCCGGCCCCAAGAGGAACGCGATCATGTCCCCGCCGACCTTGTACGATTCGTACGGGATGCCGCTAAGGACGAGCAAGAGGATGATCGCAAGACAGCAAATAAACATAGCGTTCAGCCACGGCCATCTGCGCTGCAAACCAAGTGCCGCCACATACGCGATGAGCGTAACCGACACGCCGAATACTGGGTTCGCCCCCCATTCGATCGGGTTCATAGCGCACCCCCTTGCGTCTTCTCCGCCATCGTCGTACCAATCGCGGCTTCCGATGCGACGGCCTCCTTCAGCTCGGTCGGCTCCGCAGTACGCGTCTTTGCGGCTGTCCGCTTCGCCCCCGCTTGCGTCACCCATCCCGTCACGAGCATCGTCACTATCGTACTCAATACCAGACTAAGCACGATCGGTACCCCATTGTTGACGATGACTGGCACGAACGCGATCGTCCCTACGATAACCGGCACGCAGAACAGCATCATATGCTTCAAGAGCAGCTGCGCGCTCTTCTCTACCCACTCCAGCTTCACCAATCCGGTGAACAGCGCCGCCGTGAACAACGCCAGTCCAATTACATTGCCTGGCAGCGGGATTCCTGTCGTTTGATGAATGATCGTGCCCGCCCAAAAAAAACCGAATAATATCGCCAGCCCTTTCAACCCAACAACCCCTCATACTCGATCGCTATTGAAAACTCTTCTCTTGTTATACGACGACTCCGGGGGGTTTGCAACTTTTTTATGATGGTTTCGTATCAATAGGGGTATCGTAAATACAGAAATCGGGCTGCCAGTCATACGCCTGAACTCAGGAGGAACTGATCATGATTATTACCACGACCCCAACCGTAGAAGGACGCCAAATCGTCGAGTACGTGTCCATCGTCACCGGCGAAGCGATTATGGGGGCCAACATTGTCCGTGACATTTTCGCTTCGATCACCGATATCGTAGGCGGGCGCTCCGGGGCATACGAGAACAAGCTGAAGGAAGCGCGCGAGGTAGCTTTCGAAGAAATGCGGTCTTCTGCGGCCCGGTTAGGCGCGAACGCCATCGTCGGGATCGACATCGACTACGAAGTGATCCGGGAAGGGATGCTCATGGTCGCCGTAAGCGGAACTGCAGTCAAAGTTCAATAAGGCGCCATCACGCATAAAAAACGGAAGGTCCTCTCGAACGAGAACCTTCCGTTTTTATTTGACCGACTTCTCGTATTTTTCCTGATACTTTTGCACATCCCCGGCACCCATAAACAGCAGCACACACTCTTGATAGTCCCGCAGCACATCGATGTTCTGCTCGGAGATGAGCCGGGAGGACGGGATTCGCTCCATCAGGTTCTCGATCGAGATGTTCCCTTGATTTTCCCGGGCGGAGCCGAAAATGCCGCACAAGTACACCTCGTCCGAACCCGACAGCGAATCGGCAAAGTCGTCCATGAACTTCTCCAAACGCGAGTACGTATGCGGCTGGAATACCGACACGACCTTCCGGTCTGGATATTTTGTACGAACCGCATCGAGCGTGGCGCGAATTTCCGTCGGATGATGGGCGTAATCGTCGATCAGGACGTTGTCCCCAAGACGCTTCTCCGAGAACCGGCGCTTCACCCCGCCGAACGTCGCCATCTGATCGCGTACGACATCCAGGTTGAAGTCCTCCAAGATGCAGACACCGAGCACCGCCAACGCGTTGAGCACATTATGCTTGCCGAAGCCGGGAATCATGAACCGGCCGAGCGAGTGGTCGCGCAGCTTCGCTACGAAGGAGAGGCCGTCACCCTCCACCTGCAGATCAATCGCTCTAAGATCGTTACGTTCCCCGAACCCATAGTGAAGCACCGGCACGCGACATCGAAGCGAACGCACATTCGGGTCGTCGCCGAACGCGATCACATGCTTGCCAACCTGATCGGTCATCGATTGAAAGGCCGCCGTGACGTCTTCGATTCCTTTAAAATAGTCCGGGTGGTCGAAATCGATATTCGTAATGATCGCATAGTCCGGCGAGTAGGCGAGGAAATGTCTCCGGTATTCGCAGCTCTCGAATATAAAATGGGTGCTGTCCGGGACTCCGGCCCCCGTGCCGTCTCCGATCAGGTAGGAAGTGGGCTGAACCGCCTTGCACACATGGGCCATCATGCCGGTCGTCGACGTCTTCCCATGTGCCCCCGTAACGGCTACGGTCGTGAACCGTTTCATCCATTCCCCAAGAAAATGATGGTAGCGATAAAAGGGCCTTCCCTCGCGAACGGCGGCAGCCACTTCGGGGTGGTCATCCTTGAATGCATTGGACGCTATGATGCAACGGGTCGAGTCACGATGAATATTGCCTTCGTCGAACGGCAGCAGCGGAATGTGCTTCTGTTCCAGCGGCGCTTGGGTGAATAAATAAGTGTCTATGTCAGACCCTTGAACATCGTGCCCCATATCGTGCAGCACTTGCGCCAGGGCGCTCATGCCGGCCCCTTTGATCCCTATCAGATGAAATTTGGTCACGAGGATCCCTCCAGACTTGCATATTTAAAAATGGGCGGTGCGGTTTTGACAAAAAACAGGTCTCGCCACATTATATGACGCAACCCGGAACTATGCTTCTGCCTATTGACAGTTAGCCGTGCAGGTCTTTCTCCTTTAAGCTTTCCCACAAATAGTAAGTGATATAGCTCGACCAGGGGGACCACGCCGCTCCGATCTGTCGCACCTCATCTTCGGCAGGCTGATGCTCCATCCGGTACAGATGGCGCAGCCCGTTGCGCAGCCCGATATCGGCCGCAGGCAGCAGGTCGGGACGGCCCAGGCCGAACAGGAGGAAGCATTCCACCGTCCACCGGCCAATCCCTCGGAACGGAAGCAGCCGCTCCATGAGCTCGTCGTTGGTCATCATGTCCAGCGCCGCTGCATCGAATGGGAGTGTCCCCTCCGCTACCGCTCGGGCGAAATGAATGACGTATTCCGCCTTCCGCTGGCTGAACTGCCGCTCCCTCAGCTGATCCACCGTTAACGCGGCCACTTGCTCCGGCGAAGGGAACACCGGATAGAGCCGGCCGTTCATCTCGAACGGTTCGGACACCGCTTCGATCAGGCGGCGGTTTAATGTAGCGGCAAACGACAAATTCAGCTGCTGCCCGATAATCGTCTTAATCATGCACTCGAACGGGTCCGACTCGAGAATGAACCGGAAGCCGTGGAAGCGCCGGCTAAGCAAGGCGAGCTGCGGATCGGCGTCCAGCTTCTCATACAGGCCGTCCAGCTCCGTATCGACCGACAGCATGCGCTTGAGATGAGCCGTGATCGCCATCCGGTCCGTGGATGCATCCAGGGATGCACTTCCGCTGCCAGACACCTCGATCACGAGCCTTGGCTGTTCCACAGTCCCTTCGGAGCGCATACGAACGCCATAGACGGAGCCATTGACCCGGATCGTCCGTACAAGCGCGCCATCCTCATATCGGTACAGCTCGTGCCCTACGCCTTCCAAACGGCGGACCATGCGGGAGAAATCGTAGGGCGGCTTAGGCTCCAATACCACCGTAAGCGGCACAGTTCCCTTCATTCTCGCTCCTCCTCTGATGGTTCCGAACCGAATGGCACTGAAACTACCGTATGATCGTAGGCGACGACCGTGTTGGGAAACACGCTTCGCGCTTCCGCTGCCAGAGCTTCCGCTTCTTCACCGGCATATCGGGAGCTGATGTGCGTCAGGATGAGCGCCTTCGCACCCGCCTCCGCCGCTACCTCGGCAGCGCCAGTCGACGTCGTGTGGTAATACTGCTGCGCCATGGGCGACAGGTCCGCGGCGAACGTCGCCTCGTGCACGAGCACGTCGGCGCCGCGGGCCAGTTCGACCGCCGCCGTGCAGCGCCGCGTGTCGCCCATGATGACCACGGTACGCCCCGCGATCGGCGCCCCGACATAATCCGCACCGCGCACGATCCGGCCGTCGTCCAGCGCGACGTCTTCGCCGCGCTTCAACCGGCCGTATAGCGGCCCGGCGGGTACCCCGTCCGCCCGCAGGCGCGCTTCGTCCAGCTTGCCTGGACGATCGCGCTCGCGGACGCGGTAGCCGAAGCACGCGATGCGATGTTCCACCTCCGCGGCGGTGACCTCGAATTGATCATCGGCGAACACGATGCCGCCTGCGATCTCTTGCACCTTCAGCTCATAGGCCAGGTGCGTCTGGCTGAGCGTAAGCGCGGTCTCCAAGTACGTACGGATCCCCGGCGGACCGAAGAGCGTAAGCGGCGTGTCACCGCCTTGATAGGAGCGGCTCGAGAGCAGCCCGGGCAACCCGAAAATATGGTCCCCGTGAAGATGAGTAATGAAGATATACTCGAGCTTGCCCAGTTTTAGCGGGGAATTCAGCACCTGGTGCTGCGTTCCTTCGCCGCAATCGAACAACCAGAACGTCCCCCGCTCCTCGGCGAGACGGAGGGCGATCGAGGTCACGTTGCGGCCTTTGGACGGCATCCCCGCCCCCGTTCCGAGAAAATACAGGTCCATTCCGGGTCGTCCTTTCTTAGTTTATGGGATAACAGCCTGAATCAGGCCTTGTCGACATTGAAATAACGGGCTTCCGGATGGGCGAATACCATCGCCGACACGGACGCTTCCGGCTCCATCATGTAGCCTTCCGTCAAGTTGACGCCGATATCTTCCGGCTGCATGAGGCGGAAGAGCGGCTCCTGGTCTTCCAGGTTCGGACACGCCGGGTACCCGAACGAGACGCGGATCCCTTGGTAGCGGGCGCCCCAGCGCTGCTGCATCGTGAGCTCCGGCGAATCCGGGAAGCCCCACACGTCGCGCATCATATGATGCACGCGCTCGGCGAACCCTTCGGCCAGCTCCAGCGCGAACGCCTGCAGCGCATGCGAGCGCAGGTAGTCGCCCTTGTCCTTCCAATCGTTTGACAGCTCGCGAACGCCTTGGCCGGCGGTAACGACGAGGAAGCCGACGTAGTCCATCTCTCCGCTGTCGACCGATCGCAAGAAATCGGCGAGGCACAGGAACGGCTCGACGTCTTGGCGGGGAAAGCTGAACCGGTGCAGCACCTTGGTCGTGTCCTGCGGATCGTAGATCAGAATATCGTTGCCGTCCGACTGCGCCGGGAAGAAGCGGTACATGCCTTGCGCCCGCAGCGTGCCCGTCGCCTTCGCCTGCACGAACAGCTCGTCGATCACTTCGCGCAGCTGCACCGCCTTCGGATCGCGGGCGGCGAGCAGCTGCTCGACCTTGCCCTTCAGCCCGAGGTGATGGCCGAGCAGCGTCTGCATGTTCACATACGGGAAGATGTGGTCGACCGGATAATCCCGCAGCACGTGACGATCGAGATCCGGCGGCATATATACCGGCACGTCTTTCGCGACCATGGAGCGAGCCGCGCGGGTCGGCTTCGCCTCGCCGTCCTTGACACGGGAGCCGGCTTCCATCACATCCGACTGAATCGCCTCTCTCAGCTCTTGGATCATAATCTGCCGCTGATCGGCATCGCTGATCTTGTTCGCGATGTCGAGGCCGTCCATTGCGTCCTTCGCGTACACGACGAGGCCGTTGTACTCCGGCGCGATGCGCGTGCGCGTGAATTTGCGCGTCAGGGCGGCGCCGCCGACGAGGATCGGCACGTCGATACCGGCCGCCTTCAAATCTTGCGCCGTCGTGACCATCTGCTGCGCCGACTTCACGAGCAGTCCGGACAAGCCGATCGCATCGGGCTTTTCCTTGCGGTACGCCTCGATCAGCTGCTCCGGCGGAACCTTGATCCCCAGGTTGATGATCTGATAGCCGTTGTTCGAGAGAATGATCTCGACGAGGTTTTTCCCGATGTCGTGCACGTCGCCCTTCACCGTGGCGAGAAGAATCTTGCCCTTCACAGCGCTTTCGTTGCGCTCCATGAGAGGCTCCAGGTAGGCGACGGACGCCTTCATCACTTCCGCACTTTGGAGCACTTCGGCGACGATCAGCTCGTTGTTGTTGAACAGCCGGCCGACCTCCTCCATCCCGCGCATGAGCGGACCGTTGATGATTTCGAGCGGCGCATATTTCTGCAGCGCTAGCTCCAGATCCGGGAGGAGCCCTTCCTTCGTTCCTTCCACGACATAGGAGGCCAGGCGCTCTTCGAGCGAAAGGTTGGAGATTTTCTCCTTCTTCTCGACCTTCTTCTCGCGGAAGTGGGCGACGAACTCGGCGAGCGTCTCATCGTTCGTGTTGAAAATCAAATTTTCCGTCAGGCGGCGCTCCTCTTCCGGAATCGAGGCATAGCGCTCGAGGCGCTGAGTATTGACGATCGCATAGTCGAGTCCGGCCTTCGTGCAGTGGTACAGGTAGATCGAGTTCAGCACTTCCCGGCCGGCCGGCGGCAGGGCGAACGACACGTTGCTGACGCCCATGATCGTGTGGCATTCCGGGAACGCCGCTTTGATCTTCCGCACCGTCTCGATCGTCTCGCTTCCCGAGCCTAGGTACTGCGTATCGCCGGTTCCGACCGGGAACACCATCGGGTCGAAAATAATGTCTTCCGCGGGAATGCCGTATTTCTGCGTCAACAGCTCATAGCCGCGTTTGGCTACCGCAAACCGTTTGTCGCTCGAGACCGCCTGCCCTTCTTCGTCGATACACATGAAGACGAGCGCAGCTCCGTAACGATGTACGAGGGGAACGATTTTCTCGATCCGCTCTTCGCCTTCCTCTAAGTTAACGGAGTTAATGATCGCCTTCCCCTGCGTATATTTCAGGGCCGCCTCTACCGCGAGGTGGTTCGTGGTGTCGATAACGACGGGAGCTTTCACTTTTTTGACCAGCTCGTTCATGAATGCTTCCACGTCCGTGACTTCGTCCCGCTCGGCATCCTGCAGGCTCACGTCTACTACGTGCGCTCCGCCTTTCACCTGGGCCCGGGCGATCTCGGCCGCTTCCTCGAATTTCCCTTCGGCGATCAGCCGCTTGAACTTCGGCGAGCCTAGTACGTTCGTACGCTCCCCGACCATATAAGGCCGATTCTCGGCCTCGATGTACACCGTCTCAATGCCGGACACCGCCGGTGGATGGTTGCCTTGCTGAGCACGCGGCTCAAAGTTTCTCATCGTCTCGGCAATCGCCTGAATATGAGCCGGCGTCGTCCCGCAGCAGCCGCCCGCGATGTTGATCCAGCCTTGCTCGGCGAACCCGCGAAGCTTCAGCGCAAGCGAGGTCGGCGATTCGTGGTACTGGCCGTTCTCGTCCGGCAAGCCCGCGTTCGGGTAGCAGCTGACGGCCGTCTTGGCGATGTTGGACAACGTACGAATGTGATCCTTCATGAACTCAGGCCCGGTCGCGCAGTTGAGCCCGATCGAGATCGGGTTCAGGTGCTCCAGCGAAATATAGAACGACTCGATGTTCTGGCCCGCGAGCGTCGTGCCCATCGGTTCGATTGTACCCGAAATCATGATCGGCAGCTTTACGCCCAGCGTCTCGAACGCTTTGCGAATTCCGATGCTCCCGGCTTTTACGTTCAGCGTATCCTGCGATGTCTCCAGCAGCAGCGCATCGACTCCACCTTCGATGAGCGCCAGGGCTTGCTCGTAATAACTGTCGATCAGTTGATCGAACGTCACGCCGCCGGTAACGGACAACGTCTTCGTGGTCGGCCCCATCGCCCCCGCCACATAGCGCGGCCATTCGGGCGTCGAATATTTGCGGGCGGCCTGAGCGGCGAGCTTGGCCGCAGCCAAGTTCAGCTCGCGCGCCCGTTCCTGGATGTCGTATTCCGCGAGGACGACGCTGGTCGAGCCGAACGTATTCGTCTCGAGAATGTCGGCCCCAGCCTCCAAGTACTGCTCGTGAATGCGGGAGATCACGTCCGGACGGGTCACGCACAGCAGCTCGTTGCAGCCCTCATACTCCTCCCCGCCGAAATCGTCCGCCTTCAAATCCGCCTGCTGGATCATCGTCCCCATCGCGCCGTCCAGCACCATAATTTTATTTTTTAATTGCTCGGCCAAAGCCAGCTTCTGCATCGCGACCACTCCTTCTCTCCATCCACCATTATTACTCGGTTGAACCTTATGAAACCTGACTGCACATGCGTTCCGTTCGGCGAAGCACGTGATTTTGCTAAGGCGGCAAGTTAACCTTTAGTGTACCAGAATCGGCCATTTTCGAAAAGCCAGTCCAATATATAGTTATCTTATCGGATTTATCGGTTCATCTTATGCCGCTACATCGACATCCCCAGTCAGATCGTCTATAATACATACTAACTGATCCAATAATTCTTATGATCGCGAGGGATTTCAATGGCTGAGATACGGATTCGCGCCACGAATGAACGCATTCAAGGCGAACACAATGTGAAATCGTTCCTGGAGCGCCAGGAAGTGTTGTATGAGCACTGGGATAAATCCAAGCTCGCTCCTAACCTGCAAGAGAAATTCGTCCTAACCGACGAGGAGAAAGCGCAAATTTTGCAAACCTACGACGAGGAAATCCGGGATTTGGCCGCCCGCCGCGGTTACAAGATCTGGGACTTGATCTCCCTCTCGGAGGAAAACCCGAATTTGCCGGAGCTCCTGAAAAAGTTCGAGCAGGTGCACACGCATACCGAAGACGAAATTCGCGCCATCACGGCCGGCAAAGGCATCTTCATCATTAAAGGCACGGACGATGTCGGCTACTTCGATGTCGAGCTGGAAGCCGGCGACGTGATCTCGGTACCCGAGAATAAGCCGCACTTCTTCACCTTGATGGAGAACAAGCAAATCGTAGCCGTCCGGCTGTTCATCGAAACCGATGGCTGGATTGCCCAGCCGTACGACGACCCGGCGTTCCAAAAGGCGTAAATGATCACGGAACGTATAGCCGCAGAAAACCCGCATGACTTTCTCGTTCCGAGAGAGACGGCGGGTTTTTTCTCATGCTTTTACGATCGTCAACAGCTCGTTTAAGCTGGCGATTTCATAGGCGGGTACAATTTCGTCGGTCCGATCGATCCCGTGGCGGTTCAGCCAGACGGACCGCATGCCGACTCCGTTCGCGCCTTTAATATCGGTGGTCAGCTTGTCCCCGACCATCACCCCTTCTTCCGGACCGATCGACAGCAGCTCCATAGCATGGCGGAAGATCGCCTCCGCCGGTTTGCCTTGCCCGAACGTCCCGGAGATGACGATCTGATCGAAGTAGCCCGCGAGCTGCGGGACCCCGTCGATTTTCTCCTGCTGCAGGTCCGGTGCTCCGTTCGTCAGCAGCAGCAGCCGGAAATGGCCCTTCAGCTCGTCCAGCACGCGGAACGTCTCCTCATATACGATCGGACGTGACCGGCGCTCCGCGGGGAACTGCTCGGCTAACCGGAGCCCCAGCGCTGTGTTGTCCACCCCCAGCGCCTTCAGTCCACGTGTCCACGCCTGGGCCCGATACCCCGGCGCGAGCCGCTCCAGCTTTCGAAACTCCGGCTGCTCGCCTCCGGTGAAGTTGGCCCACAAGCCTTCAAACGGGTTAATGCCGATATTTTTCGTGAAGGGGAACGTCTCGAACGATTCATACAGCGCCCGCGCCTCTCGCCTAACGGCATGCTCCAGCTCTTCTGGGTTAACCCCAGCTTCCCGCTTGGCCTCCGCACACGTCGCTTCGAACGCCTCCCGTACGCTGCGCTCGTCCCATAACAGCGTATCATCCAAATCAAACAGTACCGCTCGAATCGCCATGCTTCTCTTCTCCCCTAGCTCCCCATTGTGTGTTTAACCGGCTTTGCTGGCAGTTCCGCCATTGTCCTCGAACGGCACTTGATGCTGCTGAGCGAATTGCTTCAGCTTCGCCGCCATCGCTGGAATGTCGTACAGGTTCTGGAACTTCGTGAACACCCAGCGCGTATTTTTGTGCTTCAGCTTGATCGTAACGCTACCCGGCTGAACCGAGATCGATTCCATCTCATCGGCTCTCAAGGCACGCTCCACGCCCATTTTTTTCGTAGCGATCTGGGATTTGCCGACCTTCAAGTACGGCCTGCGCAAGTAATACATGACGCCAAGCGCGAGGTAAGCCGCGATCATGACCCACGTCATCGTGTTGTCTTCGTAATAGGCGACCGAGATCGTGCCGAAAAACGCCGAGATCGCGACGAACAACGCCGGTAGAAACCAGCTCCGGCCATAAAACGTGTCCATCTGCTCGCGAGGCGAATCGTCGATCCGGGGCTGACCCAGCTTCACCCGTTTTTTGTTGATTTGTTTCTTGTTTTTCGCAACCATCCGTTCCCAGCTACGGGACATGTGTGACTCCCCCTACTTCATTTACTAGCGTTTCTTGGGCTTCAATTGGGGCTTGTGGGGCTTGCCGCCCGGCTCGTCCACGAATTCGATCGTGTCCAGCTGGGACCGCAAAGACGTTCGGAACGCTTCTATATATCGCTTGCGGAGCTCATTGCGTTCTTCCAGTTCGGCATCCGACAATGGACCGGCTTTCACCTTGTGCGCCAGCTCGTTAATGCGGGCGATCATCTCGTCGTTGATCATCGTGCAGGTCTCCTCTTGTGCGTGACATCCGTTCAGTATCGTCGAACAGTCTCTATTAATTTGCCATTATTCCAAACCTATTGTCAAGTTTGCAGCATTACGGATGGAAAGGTTGAGACGAGTCCGTTACGTTCGCGCGGGGGGAGGGCACAGGGCTGGGTTCCGATCGCTGTTGAAATCAGGTTCCTTGGATTCTAGTTTTCTATGGTGAGCACCCGATTTCAAAGGCGACCGCTGGCGCTTCTCCACTCCATCCCTGTGCCCTCTTTTGAGCTACGTCCCCTCTGGGCGTTACCTCTTGCTAAGTATGACGGGCATCCTTAGGTACAGTCACCTTCTGCAGAGAAAAATCAAAAAAGCCATACCCGAACAAATCGTTCGACTATAGCTTATGTAAGCAAGGGGATATTGGCTTGTGCCATCAGGCGGTACGTCAAGCATTAAGGCAAATAAAGGGCTTGGCCGGCTTGCAGAGCGCTCGAGCTGAGACGGTTGACTTGTTTGAGCTTCTGGATATAGGCGCGGACGTCTTGACCGGAAGACACGTGAGCTTCGGCGATCGACCAGAGCGTATCCCCAGGGCCCACGAGCACTTGCTGCCTGGCAGGCTGCGCAGCCGGCGCAGCAGTAGACGCTTGGGCCGAGTTAGGCAGAATCGAGGCGGCCTGGACTTCGTCGCCGCCGGATACCATATGGACGATGACGCCCATGAAGAAACTGACCAGAATCGCGGCGCAAAGCATATACAGTCGAACCGCTTTCAAGGACAACATCGTATAGCGACCTTGGCGGGCACGGACAGACGGCGTTGACTGACTGTGGGTGCGGATACGAGAAGGAGTAGGCGTATAGGAAGAGATTCCGTAAGCGGAACCGTCGCGATGTTGAGTGGAATAACCGGACATATTGGATACAGCGTTCATGAGTCAATCACTCCCAAACATTTGTTCTGATCTGATGTGTTTATCATAACACGAACAAACGTTTGCGTCAATAATAAAAGAACGCCTGTTCCCCTATTTTTTCTTGCTAACTGATCCGCCGGTCGCCTACCTTTCTTACCGATAAGATCCGATCCAGGCGCAGCCGGCGCGGCTGGCGACGCTGCAGGCAATAGACATCCAAGACATCCCCCCGCACTTTTTGCACGACTACCATCCGTTGTGTAATCCGCTCCAACCCGTCCATATAGATCAACTCGACAGTATAGCCAATATATCGATCGAAGCTCAGCATGCCAACCCCTCCGCCTCTCGGGTATAAGAACATCCGTTCCCGTAATTACTATATCCAGAATACCGAACATATATTCCGGTTTCAATAGGCGAATGCTGGAATAGTTGACTTTTTTCACGAAACGAGTCTAGAGTTATTATTGAACCTCATCGGACAACGGGCAGGAGGAATGGATGCATGTGCGGCAGATATACGATAACGGTCTCGCTGGAGGAGCTGGTCGTGCGGTTCGCCATGGACCGCAGCTCGTTCCCTTATTACCGCCCCAAGTATAACGTCGCGCCGGGACAGCTGATCACGGCCATTATCCATGACGGAGAGCGGAACCGGGCGGGGGAGCTCAAGTGGGGGCTCGTGCCTGCGTGGGCGAATGACAGCAAGATCGGATTCACGATGATCAATGCCCGGTCGGAGTCATTGGCACAGAAGCCGGCATTCCGAACCCCACTGGAACGCAAAAGGTGCCTCATCCCGGCGGACAGCTTCTACGAATGGAAAGCGGCTGAGGGCGGCTCCGCGAAACAGCCCATGCGCGTAATGCTGAAAAACGGCGCCCTGTTCGCCATGGCCGGATTGTACGACACATGGGTCACACCGGAAGGGTCGAAGCTGAGCACGTGCACGATCATCACGACAGATGCGAACGAGCTGGTGGGAGGGATCCATCCCCGAATGCCGGTGATCGTCCGTCCCGAAGACGAGGCGGCCTGGCTCGATCGGAGCAATCGGGATACGAACGGTTTGCTCCAGCTGCTGAAGCCGTATCCGGCCGAGCAAATGCGCGCCTATCCGGTTAACGCCAAGGTTGGCAACGTCAAGAACGACACGCCGGAATGCATCGAAGAAATCCCGATGCTCTTCTGAAAAATACGCAACATATCAAATAAGCCGGCTCCCTCTTCCTCGAGAGAGCCGGCTTATTCGGTTTCATCGAAACATACCCCAGAGCTTGATCAAATGGAACGTGTTGTTCGGGTCGATCTTCATATCGTACACAAACTGCACGATATTCTCGGCTTGCTTCGCCGTGAGCGGTTCGTTCAACACTTTCGACAATTGTCCGACCAAGAGCCGGATTTTCGTCTTATCCTGCAAATCATACTTCGTTATGCCTTCCAGCGTCATCTTGACCCGTTCTTTCACTTGCGGGTGCTTCATCTTCTGCTTGACGCGCTCCACCAACTCGCGTTCGATCCCGTAACTCGTATAACTCACGCCGACACCTCCGAAGAACGTCATTCTCCATTGTATGCGGCATAAGCCCGTCCCGTGACATTCATGTAGCGGCAACGCGGGAGAACCCGACCTTAGTCTAGCGATTCTCCGTCCAATATTTGCTCCCGTTGCAGGAATTCCCGCAGCGTCAAGTACGCCGCCCCTGTCCAGAAGTCCGGGCGGGCCGTGAGCTCGGCGGCGTCGTCACGCGCCGTCTCCATCGTCTCGAAGTCGCTCATCATATCCGCGACCTTGAATTCCGGCATCCCGCTCTGCTTCGTGCCGAAGAAGTCGCCGGGGCCCCGCAGCTCCAGATCCCGCCGGGCGATCTCGAACCCGTCGTTCGTCTCCGTCATAACACGCATCCGCTCCTTCGCGGTCTCGTTCTTCGGATCGGCGATCAGCACGCAGTAAGACTGATGCTCCCCCCGCCCGACCCGTCCGCGCAGCTGATGCAGCTGCGACAAGCCGAACCGGACGGCGTCGTAGATGACCATCAGCGTCGCATTCGGCACGTCGACCCCGACCTCGATGACCGTAGTCGCGACGAGCACCTGGACCCGATTCTCGCTGAACTCGCGCATGACGTCGTCCTTCTCGGCCGTCGTGAGCCGTCCGTGCAGCAGCCCCACGTGGAACTCGGGGAACGCGTGGCTCATCTGGGTGTGGACGTCGATCGCGTTTTGCACATCCAGCTTGTCCGACTCTTCGATGAGCGGACAGATCACGTATGCCTGCCGCCCTTGCAGCACTTCGCGGCGAATAAAACCCAGCACGCGCTCCAGCTTGTCGAGCCCTACGGCATACGTCTGGATCGGCTTGCGCCCCTTTGGCAGCTCGCGCAGCGTAGACACGTCCAAGTCGCCGAACGCGGTGATCGCGAGCGTACGCGGGATCGGCGTAGCCGTCATCGTCAGGACGTCGGGATTCAGCCCCTTCCTCCGCAGAACACTGCGCTGATTGACTCCGAAGCGATGCTGCTCGTCGGTCACGACAAGCCCCAGCTTGCGGAACAGCACATCATCCTGGATGAGGGCGTGAGTGCCGACGACGATATCGATCAAGCCCATATGGAGCGAAGCGATCGTGTCGCGGCGCTGACGGTCGGTCAGGCTCCCGGTGAGCAGCCCGACCGCGACCCCGAACGGCTCGAACAGCCGTTCGAGCGAGCGTTTGTGCTGCTCGGCGAGAATTTCCGTCGGCACCATCAGCGCCCCTTGCGCCCCCGCCCGCACACAGGCATACAGCGCGACGGCGGCGACAACCGTCTTGCCGGCGCCCACATCGCCCTGCAGCAGCCGGTTCATTGCGAAGGGCTGCTTCAAGTCGTGCAGAATCTCCGCGATCACTTTCTTCTGCGAGTCGGTGAGCGCGAACGGAAGCGCGCGCACGAACTGCCGCACCGCCTCCGCGTCGAACTCGTGAGCCACCCCGTCCGAACGCTTGCGCTGCAATGCCCGGAACGCATGCAGCTTCAGCTGGAAGAAGAACAGCTCCTCGTACACCATCCGGCGGCGTGCCTCCCGGCCGGACTCCACCTCTTCCGGATGATGCAGCGCGTGGATCGCCTGCCGTCGCGGCAGGAACCCGTACCGGTCCATCAGCTCCTTCGGAAGCACCTCGGGGATCAGCGTGCCGAATTGAGCGAGCGCCTGGCTGATCGCCTTGCGCATCCACGCCTGGGTGACCGGCCCGCCTACGGAATAGACGGGCTGCAGCGTCCCCGACCGGGCGCTGGCGGCGCCCGGAAACTCCGACTCGGTGACGGTCATCTGCTTCCGGCGAAGATCCCACTTGCCGGTCAGGATGATGGCCTGTCCCGCGGCCAGTCGATCCTTCAAGAACGGCCGGTTGAACCAGACCGCCGTCAGGATGATCGAACCGCACAGGACGCGGACCGACAGCCGGGACTTGTTCTTGCCGTAGCGCTGCAGCACCGCCTCGCTGTAAACGGTGCCTTCCACCGTCACCTTCTCCCCGTCCTTCACTTCAGCGAGCTCGCGAATCCGGTAATCTTCATATCGAAAAGGAAAATACTCGATCAGCTGCCCGATCGAGTAAATGCCTAGCGCTTCCAAATCCTGCACCTTCTGCTGCCCGACGCCTCGCACCAACGTGAGCGGCATGGCGAACAGATCCGGATGCGCGGAGGCTCCGAGACCGTTCATCGAGCGGGAACCATGAAGACGGCCAGCGTCCCGGGACCCGCATGAGTGCCGATAACAGGTCCGACCGTAGTGTAGGACATGGTGCGAATTTGAAATTGTTCCTGCAGAGTCGCGGCGAATTCCTTGGCCGCCTCGGGCGCATTTGCATGGGCTACCGTAGCGAGCAGCTCGCGATCCCCGAACTCATCCTTCAGCAGCTCCAGGATACGGGCGATCGCTTTTTTCTGGCCGCGCACTTTGTCCACTGGAGCGACCTGGCCATCCGTATCGATCGTCAGAATCGGCTTAATGTTGAGCAGCGCGCCGAACAAGGCGGACGCCTTGCCGATCCGACCCCCTTTTTGCAAATATTCGAGCGTATCCACGAGGAAGTAGATGCGGGTCTCCTTCCGAATTTGGTGCACCAGCTCCACGATCTCTTCCTTGCTCTTCCCGTCCCGCGCCGCCTTGGCCGCTTCAACGACCAGCATGCCGAACCCGTAGGAAGCGGATTTGGAATCGATCACCGTCACATCGACCTGCTCGTCCAGCATGGACTGGGCGAGTACCGCGGTCTGGTACGTTCCGCTCAGCGCCGAAGACAGCGTGAACGCGATCACCTGGCTGTCCGGTCCGCTGCCGGCCTGCTTGTACGCTTCCACGAAATCCACAGGCGAGGGCTGCGACGTCGTAGGTAGCGACGAAGAAGTTTTCAGCTTCTCGTAAAACTGCTCGGGCTGAATCGTCACGGCGTCATAATACGTCTCCGTGTCGAAATGAACCTTGAGCGGGACCATCTCGATCCCGTATTCCCGGCGAATCGGCTCCGGAATATCGGACGTGCTGTCGGTCAAGATCCGAATGTTAGCCATCCCCCTATTTCCTCCATTCGAATTCAAAGTCACTCTACCGCGAATATATAGTAGTACAGAGGCTGTCCGCCCTGATGCACTTCCACTTCGACATCCGGATATTCCGTACCCAGCCAGTCGACCAGCTCGGCGGTCGTGGCACCCGGGGCATCTTCTCCCGATAAGATCGTTATGATCTCTCCGCCCTCAGCTGCCATAGAACTGAGAAGCGACCGGCAGGTTTGAAGCAAATCCGGGTTCGAGGCGACGATCCGATTATTGTGCAGGCCCAGATAATCCCCTTCTTTGATGTCCAAACCGTCGATCTGGGTATCGCGTACCGCATACGTCACTTGCCCGGATTGTACGCCGGCGATCGCCCGGTTCATCGCCTCCGTATTCTGGACCGCATTCGCCTTCTCCTGGAATGCGAGCAGCGCCGACATCCCTTGCGGGATCGTCTTGGACGGGATGACGATCAGTTCCTTGTCCACCAACTCTTTGGCTTGCTGAGCGGCCATGATGATATTGGAGTTGTTCGGCAGCACGAAGACGGTGGATGCCGGCACTTCCATCACCGCATTGACGATATCTTCCGTGCTCGGATTCATCGTCTGTCCGCCGGAGAGAACGACATCCGCGCCGAGGCTCTCCAGAATGGTCGCGATCCCCCCGCCCATCGACACCGCCACGAATCCGAACGGCTTCAGGGCTTCACGAGCTTCGGCGCCGGCCTCCGAGCCGTCAGATATGGCGGCCGGCCCGCTTCCGCGCATGTCCCCTTCGAAATCATGCGACAGAATATGGGCATGCTGCTCCCGCATATTATCGATTTTGATTTTGATCAAATTGCCATAGGCTTGCGCCATCGTCAGCACGTTGCCCGGATATTCCGCGTGGATATGAACCTTCACCAGGTCGTCGTCGGACACGACAAGAATAGAGTCCCCGTGCTTCTCCAGATCGGAACGGAAACCTCTCTCATCGAACGTCCGATTGCCCATCCGGGCCGGATCGAGCTGAACCATGAATTCGGTGCAATAGCCGAATTCGATGTCCTCGGCGGACAAGAGCGATTGTGCGCTGTGAACGTGCGCTTCGTGGGTTGCTTGTCGCAGCTTCTCCAATGCGTCCGTCTGGGCTCCATTCCCGCCGGCTCCATGGTCCGCTAACACTTCCGCATCCGGGATCTCGGCTCCTCCTCCACCCTGAAGAGCGGCGACGAAGCCCTCGTAGATGCAGACGAGCCCTTGACCGCCGGCATCGACTACGCCGACCTGCTTCAGCACCGGGAGCTGCTCCGGGGTCTTGGCGAGCGCTTCCTTGGCCTTGTTCAGCACCTCGGTCATGAGTTCCAGCACATCGTCCGTCCGGCGTGCATAGGCGGTCGCATGCTTGGCCGCTTCGCGGGCAACGGTCAGAATCGTGCCTTCGACCGGCTTCAGGATCGCCTTGTAAGAGGTGTCCACGCCGTTCTGCAGGGCAGCCGCGAACTGATCGGTTCCGATCTTCTCCGCTTCTTGCACGGACTTGGCGAAGCCCCGGAACAGCTGAGACAGAATGACGCCCGAATTGCCTCGCGCGCCCATGAGAAGGCCCTTCGACAGAGCTTCGGCGCTTCTGCCGAGATGCGAAGACGTTTTTTTCTTAAGTTCCTCCACGCCTGAAGTCATGGTCATGTTCATGTTAGTGCCGGTATCGCCGTCCGGAACGGGAAACACGTTCAGCGCATTGACCCGCGCCGCATTCGCATGCAAGTTCCCCGCGCCCAGCAATACCATCTGGGTGAAATCGGACCCGTTTATGAAATTAAAGCGCTTACTCAAGAAGAAATCCCCTTCCTATCGCGATACGCGGACCCCTTGGACTATAATATGGACAAAATCGACTTTCAGTCCGACTACTTCATTCAAGATGTATTTGACCTTGGATTGCACGTTATGCGCGACTTCCGAGATTTTGGTACCATAGCTGACGACGATATGGAGATCGATATGTACTTGGTCTTGCTCGACCCGGACCTCGACTCCTCGGCTTAAGTTCTCCCGCCCGAGCAGCTCGGCGATGCCGTCCTTCAGCTGTTTGCGTGAAGCCATGCCCACAAGGCCATAGCAATCCAGCGCCGCAGAACCGGCCAGAACCGCGATGACTTCATTCGTTACGTAGATCGTGCCCAATTCGCCCTTGATTTGCATCGGCATGCTTCATCCTTTCAACGGAATACGCTGTGTAGGTTGGCATTCATGACATCCATTGTGAGATGTCTTTTCATCTTACTATAATCGACCCAAGAAAGAAATGCAACTGAACCAACACTTGTGATTGACTACCGGAAAGTGGGTATGCTATTATATTAAAGTATGTTTTCGGAATAAATGAGCAGCACTTGAAGTCAGGTTAGGAGGTGTTTTAATATGTCCCGCAAATGCTTTATTACTGGAAAAGGCCCTCACAAAGGCAACAACGTATCCCATGCCAACAACCGGACCAAGCGCACCTGGGGTGTGAACGTGCAAAAGGTTCGTATCATGGTGGACGGTAAACCGAAGCGCGTGTATGTGAGCACTCGTGCTCTGAAATCCGGCAAGATCGTTCGCGTGTAACGGATGCGGACGGCTTCCGCCGGCCACGCATAGACAAAAAGCACCTTCAGCCGGAGGTGCTTTTTTTATTCGGGGCCCCGGCAAAGGGGCTGCGCCTTGGAATAACCTTTAATGGGCCTGCGTCCCGATTCGGCATCATACGCCGCCTCTGGCGACCGTACCCCTTCAACCAGACATGCATAAGTATAACAGTAAGGATCCCTGTCACTCACGAATTGCCTATGTGGAATCAGTTTTTGCTGAAAGAACCCAGTATCGCCTTCACGAATCCGCCCAGAAACTTCGGTAGCTTGATCGTATAAAATTTCACCTCTACCCCTCCTTAAGCCATTTGCTAAATCTTATTCCTCCAGCTCTGCAAAAGTGCCTGACCATAAAGAAAAAAACTACAGGGCTTCGGCTCCTGTAGCTATTCATATGCAGCTATGAGGGGAAACATACTCGAAACATACGGCCTACACGGCGGCTCCCGGCGGCTCCAAATTCAGAATCGGAATCCGGCCCACGACTACATAGACGACGGTGAGGATAAAATAGAACAACAACGCGACGAGGATGAAGGAGATGCGTCTCCACTTCGACTCGTAAGTACGGAAAAAATAGATGCCCAGAAACAGCGCGCCGAGCGAATAAATATAACGGAAAATGGACGTGCCGCTCCAAGAAAAAATGAGCAGCAGATGCCCCGCCAAGAAGCTGAACAAAATGAGCTTCAAGTTATTCAAGCTGTCCGTCTCCCTTCTGCGCGGCCGTCGCGCTCTGTCGGATGCGCTCCATCGCGGCGGCGCGGTCCGGCATCCCGAATACGGCATTGCCTGCCACCAGCACGCCTGCCCCGGCTTGGACGACGAGCGGCGCAGTCTCTTCGTTGATGCCGCCATCCACTTCCAGATGCACGTCCGAGCGTCCACGCTCCGCCAGCATCCGGCTCAGCCGGGCGATCTTGTCCAGCATCGCCGGAATAAACTGCTGCCCCCCGAACCCCGGATTGACGGTCATGAGCAGCACGAGATCGACATCGGATAGGACGTGCTCGAGCGTCGATAGAGGGGTAGCCGGATTCAACACGACGCCGGCCTGTACGCCTTGTGCCTTAATATGCTGCAGCGTCCGATGCAGATGCGGACACGTCTCGACGTGTACCGAGATTAGGTCGGCGCCCGCCCGGGCGAACGATTCGATATACGCATCCGGATTCGAGATCATGAGGTGCACGTCCAGCGGCAGCTTCGTATGCGGACGAATCGCCTCGACTACGACAGGCCCCAGCGTAATGTTCGGGACGAAATGCCCGTCCATGACGTCCACATGAATCCAGTCGGCGCCGCCCCGCTCGACGTCGCGGATCTCTTCGCCCAGCTTGGCGAAATCGGCCGACAAGATCGAAGGAGCCAAAATTGCCATCGGTCAATACCTCCGTTTCCTCTCCTTCATTTCGTTCAAAAAGGTCAAGTAGTGCCGGTAACGGCTCGGCGCGATGCGGCCCTGCTCCACCGCTTCCTGCACGAGGCAGCCGGGCTCCTGCTGATGCAGGCAGCCGCGGAACTTGCAGCCCGCGCGGTAGCCGCGCATCTCGGCGAAACAGCCGGACAGCTCATCCGGCTCGAGCTGCACGAAGTCGAGCTGGCTGAAGCCGGGCGTATCGGCGACGAAGCCGCCTCCTGGCAGCGGGAACAGCTCGACGTGGCGAGTCGTATGCTTGCCCCGGCCGAGACGCTGGCTGATCGCGTTCGTCTCCAGGCTGAGCCCGGGCACGACGGCGTTGAGCAGCGAGGACTTGCCGACCCCGGATTGGCCGGAGAAGACGCTGATCCGGTCCTTAAGCGCGGCGCGTACCGACTCCAGCCCAAAGCCTGACTTGGAGCTCGTCACGATGACCGGATAGCCGATCGATTCGTAGAGCCGCCGGACGCGGTCCAGTTCCATCTCGTCTACCACTACGGCCGATTCCCCGTCCGGGAGGAGATCCAGCTTCGTCAGGACGATCAGCGTGTCGAGGCCCGCATGCTCCGTATGCACGAGGAACTTGTCTAGCAGCTGCAAGTTCAAGTCCGGCTCGGTGGCGGAGAAGACGAGCACCGCCTGATTCACGTTCGCGACCGGCGGACGGATCAGCTCCGAGGTACGGGGCAAAATCTCGTCCACCGTGCCCTCTCCGTTCTCTGTCTTCTCGTATAGAACGCGATCCCCTACAAGCGGAGTGACGCCCTTTTTCTTGAAGATGCCGCGCGCCCTGCACTGGATCGCCGCTTCTGCCGAATCGTGTGCATCCAGAGCATCCTCGGGCTGGACATAATAATAACCGCTTAATGCCTTCACGATCCAACCTGCTGGCATTAGTTCCGGCCTCCATTGTTCGTTCCGGTCGGCGTCGGCGTCGGAACGGGGGTGCCGCTCACCGGCTTCGCCGAACCAGTCGGCGTAGGTGTCGGCGTCGTGCCAGGAGTCGGGCTGTTCGTCGGCTTCTCATTGTAAGGCACCGGCACCAGGTCGACCCGCCCCCCGTCCACGAAATATTGAATCGTGCCATCCTTCTCCGGCGACAGCACCAGAGCTACGTCAAATGTTTGAGCGTCTGAAATTTTCCGCTGGCCCCATTCGATATTGTCGCCTCGGGCATCGCTATAGATGATTTTGATCGTGCTCTCCTTGCCCTTGACCGCCGGCGAAATTGTCTTCGAGATCGTCTTTTCCTTCGCCTCCGGCGGGTAGCCGGTGCTTACGAAAATTTTAATGTCCGCTCCCTTGGAGACAAGGTCTTTGTATTTGAACGGAAACTGATCGAACACTTTGCCCTTCGGCTGCTTGTACGTGGCCGCCTTCTCTACCGTAGGCTTGTTAAGGCCGAGCAGCGTCGCCTTCGAAGTCGCCTCCGTCTCGGTCAGACCCGACAAGTCCGGCATCTCGAACTGCTCACGCCCTTTGCTGACCGTAAACTTGATCATGACCGTTTTCGGATCGAACTCCTCGTTAGGCGACGGAACTTGCTTGATGATCGTACCGGGCTCCTCCGTGCCGAACACTTCCTCGCTCGACACTTGCGAGTCGGCGATCCCGAGTCTCACAATTTCCGTATTCTTGATGTCACTCACTTTCTTGCCGGTCCAATCCGGCATCTTGAGCTTCTCGGTCCCTTGGCTTACATAGAGGGTGACCTCATAGTTAACCTTTACCCGCGAAGGCTCCGGATTTTGGGCGAACACGATGTCCTTCGCGAACTCCTTGTTCGGCTGCTGAATGACCTTGGACTTGAGCTGAAGGTCGGTCAGCATTTTTTGCGCTTCGGTCACGTTTTTGTTCACGACGTTCGGGATATCGACTTCCGGCACGGTCAGCCAAGCTTTTACCGCTCCAACCCCGTACCAGAGCCCCAGCAGCAGCAGAATGATCACCGCGCTCCAAATCGAAGGCTTGAGCCAAGGCCGGCGTTTGCGCTTTGGGGCTTCCACGTCCCCAGCCGACCGGGATTCTGCAATCCGCTCGTGCGGACGATACGCGTCGCCCTTGATCGCAGGAATCACCCGAGTCTTTTCCTCGTCCTCCTCGTCGGAGGCGAACTGAATCTTGGGCTCGTTGCGGCGCTCCGGCAGCAGGCAGGACTCCAAGTCCTTCAGCATTTCCTTGGCCGACTGGTAGCGCTCGTCCTGATTTTTGCGCATCGACTTCAGAATCAAGTTCTCGACGCTCTGCGGGATGAGCGGGTTCACCTTGCGCGGCTCCTCCACGTCCTCCTGCAGATGCTTCAGCGCTACGCTGATCGGGCTTTCCCCGGAAAAAGGCAAACGCGCCGTAAGCATCTGGTAGAGCACGATGCCGAGCGAGTAAATATCCGACTTCGCGCCCGTCGACGTCCCCTTCGCATGCTCCGGCGAGAAATAATGGACCGATCCGACGACCGACCCGGTCTGGGTAATCTGGGACGAGTCCGCCGCGCGGGCGATCCCGAAGTCGGTCACCTTCACCCGGCCGTTTTTCCCCATCAATATATTGTGAGGCTTAATGTCCCGGTGAATAATCTGATTGTGGTGCGCATGATCGAGCGCGTCGCAAATCTGGCTCGCAATGCGGATCGCTTCCTCCACCTGGAGCGGAGCCCGTTCCTTGATCAGGTCGTTGAGCGTCTTGCCTTCGATATATTCCATCACGATGTAGTGGATGTCTTCCTCTTGCCCCACATCGTAAATGCTGACTACGTTAGGATGCGACAGGGAGGCGGCCGCCTGGGCTTCCCGGCGAAACCGGCGGATGAATTCTTCGTCATGCACGTATTGCTGGCGCAGCACCTTGATGGCCACTTTACGATTGAGTAAAATATCATGCCCTTTATACACCAAGGCCATGCCGCCGCCGCCAATCCGATCGATGATCTCATAGCGTCCGCCCAACACGTGTCCGATCATTCATCATCCCCCCCATTCTTCTCGATTATTCTCGTATTCCGGTTCTCCAGCAGCACAACCGTGATGTTGTCGTCTCCGCCTTCCGCCAGGGCCAGACGGACGAGCTCGTCGGCCTTCCACTCCAGATCCTTGTCCGCGGCGAGCACATGCGCCATAATGTCGTCCTCGACCAGGCCGCTTAGCCCGTCGCTGCACATGAGCAGGATGTCGCCGTTGTGCCAGTTCAGCAGCGTCACGTCCACATCGGCTTGCCGCTCCGTGCCGAGCGCCCGGGTCAGCACATTGCGGCGCGGATGGTTGTTCGCTTCCGCCTGTGTAATTTGGCCCGAGCGGATCAGCTCGTTCACGAGCGAATGATCCTCGGTCACTTGCCGGAACTGAGCGTCCTTGCCCTTCTCCTTGACCGGCGCCTGCCACAAATAAGCGCGGCTGTCGCCGATATGGCCAATCGTCAGCTGCTTCTCCGAGGCCAGCGTCACGACGACGGTCGTCCCCATGCCGTGATACCGCTTCTGGTTCGAAGCGAATTCGTACACGGTCTCGTTCGCGTGAACGATCGCCTGGCGCACCGCCTCCGGCCGTTGCTCCTCAGTCAACGTTTTATGTACGGCGAGCAGATGCGATTGGACCAGCTCCACCGCCATCTTGCTCGCCACTTCCCCGGCCTGGTGTCCACCCATCCCGTCGGCCACAATGGCGAGGGTGAAGCCGTTCAAGCCGAGCTGAACGGCCGCCCGATCCTCATTGATCAAACGGACCTTCCCAATATCCGTTCTAAAGGCCGTAAGCATGCCCTCACTTCACCCCCGATTCCAAATGCTTCGCGCGCAGCTGGCCGCAGGCGGCCGCTATGTCGCTTCCATGTTCCCGGCGTATTGTCGCCGGTATGTTGTGGCGCTCCAGAATGCGCTGGAACGTGAAGATGTCGTTCCGCTCCGTCCGCTTGAAATCCCGCTCCATCACGAAGTTCACCGGGATCAAGTTCACGTGGCAGAGCGGCAGCATGTCCTTCAGCACTTGAGCGAGCTCTTCCGCATGCTCGGCCTTGTCGTTCACGCCGCCCATCAGCGCATACTCGAACGTAATGCGCCGGCCGGTCGTCTTCAAATAATACTTGCACGCCTCGACCAAGTCCTGGAACGGATACCGGCGGTTAACCGGCATCAGCTTCGAGCGCAGCTCGTCGTTCGGCGCGTGGATCGAGATGGCGAGATTGATCTGCATGTTCGCATCCGCGAACCGGTATATGTTAGGCACGATGCCGCTCGTCGACACGGTGATGTGCCGCGCGCCGATATGAAGCCCTTTCTCGTGGATCATAATGCCGAGAAACTTCATCATCGCCTCGTAATTCTCAAAGGGCTCTCCGATGCCCATGATCACAATGCTGCTGACCCGCTCTCCGTTCGCGTCCAGCGTCTTCTGCGCCTTGACTACCTGGGCGACGATCTCGCCGGCGGACAAATTCCGCTTGAGCCCCCCGAGGGTGGACGCGCAGAACGTGCAGCCGATGCGGCAGCCGACCTGCGTCGTGACGCATACGCTATTGCCGTAATTATGCTTCATGACGACCGTCTCGATCGCGTTTTTGTCCTGCAGCTCGAACAGGAACTTGACGGTTCCGTCCTTGGACTCCTGTTTCGCGATCTCCTTCAAGGAGACGAATTCGAACTGCTCCCGGATCTTCTCGCGCAGCCCCTTGGACAGATTCGTCATTTCCTCGAACGAATCCACGCGCTTCACGTACAACCAGTCGAAAATTTGTCCCGCGCGAAAAGCCGGTTCGCCGTTTTCTTTCACCCAGGCTTGCCAATCCTCCAAGGTGTAATCGTATACGAACGGCTTCTCCGGCACATGGGGCGCGAGCGGTTTTAATGGTTTGAGCGGTTGACTATGGTTCATCGAATCACTACCCGTAAGTTGATTTCTATCTATTTTACCTAGTGTATCACAGTTTCGAGCTTTGCTAAAGTTACGCCTCCTCGCTAAGCGCGGCGCAGCCGGGCGATGAAGAAGCCGTCCGAGCCGTAGTCGCAAGGGAGAATCGACACGATGCCCCGCTCCGCGCCCGGGATGTGACCGAGCGCCGCCGGCATCGCCTCCAGGCGAAAGCCCGGATGCTCGGCGAGAAACCGGCTCACGGCGGTTTCGTTCTCTTCGGCCGTCAGCGTGCACGTGCTGTACACGAGCACGCCGCCGGGCGCGACGAGCTGCTGCGCGCTCGCGAGGAGCTCCGCCTGCAGCCGGGCGATCGCTTCGACCTCCTCGGGCCGCTTCGCCCACTTCAGGTCCGGCTTCCGGCGGATGACGCCGAGGCCGGAGCAGGGGGCGTCGAGCAGCACGCGGTCGAACGAGCCCGGCTCGAGCTGCGCCGGCAAGTCGCGGGCGTCGGCGGTGCGCGTCTCGATGCACGTCAGCCCGAGCCGGCCCGCCTGCTCCTCGATGAGCAGGCGCTTGTGCTCGTGCATGTCGCACGCAAGGATATGGCCGCGGTCGCCCATGCGCTCGGCCATATGGGCGGTCTTGCCGCCAGGAGCGGCACAGCAGTCGAGCACGCGCATGCCGGACTGCGGGTCCACCGCCTCGGCGACGAGCATCGAGCTCTCGTCCTGCACGGAGAGCAGGCCTTCCCGGTACCACGACGAGAAGGCCATGTTGCCTCCGCTCTCGGCGAGGATGCCCGCCGGGGCCAGCTCGGACGGCCGGACCGCTACTCCGCCGTTGGCCATTACGGCGAGCAGCCGGTCGCGGCTCGCGCGCATCGTATTGACGCGCACGCTGACGCGGGGCGCGACATTGTTCGCGGCGCAGATGCGCTCGGCCGTCGCTTCGCCGTACTGCGCGATCCACGCCTCGACCATCCAGACGGGATGGGAGTGCTGGAGCGCGATGCGCTGCGCCGGCGGGAGATCGGCCGGGATCGTGAGGGCGCCGCGCTGGCGGATCGCATTGCGCAGCACGCCGTTCACCATGCCGCTGATGCCGGCATGGCCCCGGCGCTTGGCCAGGTTCACCGCTTCGTTCACCGCGGCGTGCTCCGGAATGCGGTCCAAGTAGACGAGCTGGTACAAGCTCATCCGCAGCAGAGAGCGAACCCAAGGCGTCAAGCTGTTCACGCCCTTGGCTACGAACCGGCTCAGCCAATGGTCGAGCGTATTGAGACGCTGGATCGTGCCGTACACGAGCTCGGTCGCGAGCGCCGCGTCCGGACGGTCGAGCGGATGTTTCTGGAGCGATTGATTGAGCAGCAGGTTGCTGTAAGCCCCCTCCTGCTCGACGCGGGTCAGGACATCCATCGCCAGCTCACGGGCGCTCTGGGGACGGGGCGGAGAGGAACGCTTCATCGCTCGTTCCTCGCTTCGCGATCCCCGGCCGTCTCGGGATCACCCGCGCCGGCATCCTCCGCTCCGAACACCGTCCCGCTCGGAATCGTCATGCCGCGGGCCAGCTCGGCCACGTCCATCGCCTTTTTGCCCGCCGGCTGCACCCGGGTCAGGATAAGCGTCCCGGCGCCGGTCTGCACCTCGATGCCTGACGCGTCCATCCGCAGCACCGTACCGGGAGCCGGCCCCGCCGCTTTCGATGGGCCGTTGTGAGGCTTCTGGCTTGCCCACACCTTGAACACGTCCCCGTTGTACGTCGTGAACGCTCCCGGAGCGGGGCTAAGTCCGCGAATTTGGTTGAACAGCTCGATCGCCGGGCGGTCCCAGCGAATCCGCTCGTTCTCGCGGCTGATGTTCGGGGCGTACGTCGCCTCCTCGTGATCCTGCGGCTCCGCCTGCAGCTCCCCGGCCAGCAGCGCGGGCAGCGTCCGCTCGAGCAGGTCGGCGCCGGCCAGGCTCAGCTTCTCGAACAGCGTCCCGGCGGTGTCGACGTCGCCGATCGGCACCTCGACCCGGCTGATCATATCGCCGGTGTCGAGTCCGGCCGCCATGTACATGATCGTTACGCCGGTCTTCGCTTCGCCGTTCATGACCGCCCACTGGATCGGAGCGCCCCCCCGATACTTCGGCAGGAGCGAGCCGTGCACGTTGATGCAGCCGTAGCGCGGCAAGTCAAGCACCGCTTGCGGCAAAATTTGCCCGTAAGCGGCTGTGACGATGAGATCCGGCTGCAGACGGGCGAGCTCCGCCACCGCCGCCGGATCGCGCAGCTTCGCGGGCTGCAGCACGGGAAGGCCGTGCTGCAGCGCCTCCGCCTTGACCGGCGTCGGGGCGAGCTCCCGCTTGCGCCCCTTCGGCCGATCCGGCTGGGAGACGACGCCGACCACGTTGTAGCCGCCCCGCAGCAATGTTTGCAAGGAGGGAACGGCGAATTCCGGCGTTCCCATGAAAACTACATTCATGCGCTCACTCCTCGTCGTTCCCCGGCCGGTCCGCGCTGCGATATACGCTCTGGGCAAGATCGGTGAACAGCACGCCGTTCAGATGATCCAGTTCGTGCTGGAACGCTCGCGCGAGCAGCTCGCTGCCGGTATATTCGACCGGGTTGCCGTTCCGGTCCTGCCCCTTCACCGTCACCTTCAGAGCCCGGTTCACATCGCCGGTCAGACCGGGAATGCTGAGGCAGCCTTCGGGTCCGAACTGCTCCCCTTCCTTGCTGACCAGCTCGGGATTTACGACCTCGATCAGGCCGTGGTCGTCGCCGACGTCGATGACGATTACGCGCTTCAAGATGCCGATCTGAGGCGCGGCCAAGCCGACCCCTTCCGCGTCGTACATCGTGTCGGCCATGTCGTCAAGCAATTTATGCAGGTTGGAATTGAATTTCGTAACCGGAAGCGCCTTTTCGCGCAGTACGGGATCCGGGTCTTTCACAATGATACGGATAGCCATGAGCCAATCTCTCCTTAGAAGAATTACATAAGAACCTGAGGATTCACATCGACGCTGATCGTCAGCTTCTGCTGGCGCACGAGCTCCTCGAAAGAATCGGCCGTCTCGCCGATCAAGCCGGCGGCGTCCATTTCTCCCCGATATTTTACCATGCATTGAAATCGATATCTATCCTTGATTCGGGGGATTGGTGAAGCGATCGGGCCCAGCAGGTCGAAGACATAGCCGGGTTTCCCCGCGTAGGGGCTTCGCTTCCACTGCTCCCGGAGCCGGGTCGCGAACGTCTCCGCCGCCTTCACCAGCACCTGGACCTGTTCATGCGTGAACGTGACGAGGATCAAGCTGTTATAAGGCGGATACCCCCGCTCCTCGCGGGTCAGCATTTCCTCCCGCAGGAAGGAGCCGTAGTCATGGCGGCTAGCATGCTCGACGCTGTAGTGCTCGGGTGAATACGTCTGAATATACACCTCGCCGGGCAACGTGTGCCGGCCCGCGCGCCCCGCGACCTGGGTCAGCAGCTGGAACGTCTTCTCCGCCGCCCGGAAGTCCGGCAAGTTCAGCACCGTATCGGCGGCGATGACCCCTACCAGCGTCACGTCGGGAAAATCGAGCCCCTTCGCCACCATCTGAGTCCCGAGCAGCACGTCCGCCTGCCGGTTGCGGAACCGGGTCAGCAGTTTCTCGTGTGCGCCCTTCTCGGCCGTCGTGTCGACGTCCATCCGGATGACCCGGATGCCGGGGAACAGCTTGCCGAGCTCCTCCTCGACCTTCTGCGTGCCGGTCCCGAAGTACCGGATATGCTCGCTGTCGCAACTCGGGCACACCCGCGGCTCGGGCTCGCTGCGGCCGCAATAGTGACAGCGCATCGTGCGCGACACTTGGTGGTACGTCATTGCAATGTCGCAATGCGGACATTGCACGACGAATCCGCAAGAACGGCACATGACGAACGTCGAGTAGCCCCGGCGGTTCAGCAGCAAGACGATCTGCTGTTTCTTGTGTAACCGATCTTCGATCGCTTTATACAGCGCCCGGCTGAACATGGACCGGTTGCCCCCGCGCAGCTCCTCGCGCAAATCAACGACGTGGACGTCCGGCAGCGGACGGCCCTCTACGCGCGAATCCATGCGCAGCAGCTCGTACGGGGGCCCGTCGGCGGTCGCAGCGCCTTGGAACGGCTCGGCGGGATGGATCGTTTTATAGTAGCTTTCGAGCGAGGGGGTGGCCGAGCCGAGCACGACGGCCGCTCCGTGACGCTGCGCTCTCGCGATCGCCACGTCCCGGGCGTGGTACTTCGGGCTCTCTTCCTGCTTGTAGGACGATTCATGCTCTTCATCGATGATGATGAGGCCGATGCGCGTGAACGGGGCGAATACGGCCGAGCGGGCCCCGATCGCGACGCGCACCTGCTTCATGCCGATTTTGCGCCATTCGTCGTAGCGCTCTCCCTTGGACAACCGGCTGTGCAGCACCGCGACGAGATCGCCGAACCGGCTTTTGAACCGTTCCACCATCTGCGGCGTAAGCGAGATCTCCGGCACGAGCACGATCGCTTCGCGGCCTTGGTCCAGGCATTGCTGAATGGCCTGCAAATACACCTCGGTTTTGCCGCTGCCCGTTACGCCGTGTAGTAAAAATACCTTGTGCTGCCTGTCGCGAAGCGCGGAGGACAAAGGAGCGAAGACTTCCCGCTGCGTCGAGGTCAGCGGCAGCGGCTCGCTCGGCACGAACGTCCGGCCGGCATACGGATCGCGGAGCACTACCTCATCCGTAATCTCCAGCCAGCCTTTGTCGGCAAGGCTCTTGACCGTCCCCGCACTAATTCCTTGAGAGGCGAGCAAATCGGCCAGCAAGACCGGCTCCGGATGCGACCTAAAATACCGCAGTACGTCCTGTTGCCGCTTCGCCCCGGCGGACAGGCTCGCGAGCGCCCGTTCCATCGCGTCTCCCTCCAGCAGCGGACGGACGGTCAGCGCCGTCTTCAAGCCGACCCGATCTTTGACGGTCTGCTCCTCCGCGAGCACCCCTTGCTCCAATAAACGCTTGAGCAGCTTGCCCTGCTCCGGGAATTTGTGCAGCAGCGTCGACGTCTTCACAGACCCCCGTGTACGCACATATCGAAGCAGCTCTTCCTCCGCCGCATCGGCGAAGCTCAGCTGAAGCGAACCCCCCGCCTCGGCCTGTGTCCGCCCTTGCGCGGCCACAAGCTCTCGGGAACCGACCGTTATGACTTTCTCGTATTTGGCTTTCAGCGCCCCCGGTATCATCGCTTGCAGGGCGGTGACCTCATGACAGACATAAGCGCGGCTCATCCACCGCGCCAGTTCCACGAGCTCTGCAGTGAGCGGCGGCATGAGGTCCATCACTTCCTGGATCGCCTTCACCTTGTTCGGGTCCATATCCGTCCGTTCGGACATCCCTACGACGAAGCCCTGCAGGGTGCGCGGCCCGAACGGCACGCCCACCCGGCTGCCGATCTGCACCCACTCGCCGAGCTCAGGCGGAATCGCATAATCGAACGGGCGATTCGTTTGCTTAGCAGGAACGTCGACGATGACCTGAGCGTACATCAGCGATCCCTCCCCGAGTCCTCGGGGGTATCGCGCTTGCGGTCGTTTATGCGCCCCGCCACGAGCTCCAGCAGCTCCCGGGCTACCTCACGCTTATCCATAAGCGGCAGCTCTCGCACGAGTCCGGCGGCATCGTACAAGCGCACGACATTCGTATCGGTGCCGAAGCCCGCGCCCGGCACGGTCACGTCGTTCAATACTAGCAGGTCGCTCTTCTTGCGGCGCACTTTGTCCAAGGCGTATTGCTCGGCGTCATTCGTCTCGGCCGCGAATTGGACGATGAATTGATGCTTCTTGTGCTCGCCCAGCCACTGCACGATATCCGGGTTTTTAACGAGGGTAAGCGTCAAGGTGTTGTCTTTCTTTTTGATTTTCCGGTCCGCGATCTCCGCCGGCCGATAGTCGGCCACGGCCGCCGCCTTGATCACCACGTCGACATCGGCGAACCGGCTTTGCACCGCGTCCAGCATCTCCTGGGCCGACGATACTTCGACGATGTCCACTCCACCGGGCGGCGTCGCGGTCGTCTTCGCTTTGACGAGCGTCACGCGCGCCCCCATCTCCCGGGCCGCCTCTGCAATCGCGAAGCCCATCTTGCCCGACGAGTCGTTCGTGATGTAGCGGACCGGGTCGATGCGCTCTATCGTGCCGCCGGCCGTGACGAGTACATGCCGGCCCGAGAGCGGCTGCGGCCGGGGCTGCAGCTGGCGGCCGATCGCCACCATAAGCTCCTCCGGCTCGGCGAGCCGCCCCTTGCCCACATAGCCGCAGGCGAGCTGCCCTTCGCCCGGCTCGACGAACTGCACCCCGCGCTCCCGAAGCGTCTGCATGTTCGCCTGGACGGCCGGGTGCGCGTACATGTGTACGTTCATCGCCGGGGCGACGAGGATCGGCGCGGTCGTGGCGAGCAGCGTCGTGCTCAGCATGTCGTCCGCCAAGCCGTGCGCCATCTTGGCGATCATGTTCGCCGTTGCCGGGGCGACGACGACGAGGTCGGCGCGATCGGCTAGATCGATGTGCGACACGACGGATGCATCCTTCTCATCGAACGTGTCGACGATGACGTCGTGGCGGGACAACGTCTGGAACGTCAGCGGCGCTACGAATTTCGTCGCCGATTCCGTCATGATGACGCGAACCTCCGCGCCGGTTTGCGCCAGCTTGCTGCAGAGTGCGGCCGCCTTGAAGCAGGCGATGCCCCCCGTTACCCCGAGTACGATCGTTTTCCCTTTCCACATCGCAGAGTCCCCCTTATGTGAGATGGCCGATCCAAGCTTGGAGAAAAAAATAACAACCTGCATCGAGGTTGTCACTTTTTTCGGTCGGTTCGTCGTTTACTTCAGGTCCTTCGCTACGGATTCCACTTGCACCATGCCGCCGTATATTTCTTCGAGCGCTACGCCGACTTGCTTGTTCGCCTTCGGCTCGCGCAGCTCGGATTTGGCACCGTCGCGCAGCATCCGGGCTCGCTTCGAGGCCGCGACCACAAGCGAATATTTGCTGTCCACTTTATTAATCAGCAGGTCAATCGAGGGGTATAACATGTCAGTGCACCTCTTCCATCCATTTTTGAATCTGCGGCAACACCCGTTCCCGCTTGCAGTGCTCCGCGACGAGGATCGCTTGGATGCGCTGGCAGGCCAGCTCCACTTGATCGTTAACCACCGCGTAATCGTATTGCTCCAATAGGCGGATTTCGTCGAGCGCGACCGTCATCCGGTTGCGGATCGAATCTTCCGTCTCCGTCCCGCGATTCACGATGCGACTCTGCAGTTCCGGCAAGGACGGCGGCATGAGAAAAATAAATACGCCTTCCCCGAACTTCTCCTTCACCTGCAGCGCGCCTTGCACTTCTATTTCAAGGATAATGTCTTTGCCTTCATTCAGCGTCTGTTCGACGAAGCTGCGCGGCGTCCCGTAATAATTGCCGACGTATTCCGCCCACTCCAGCAGCTCATCCCGCTCGATCATGGAGCGGAATTGCTCCTTCGTCTTGAAAAAGTAATTGACGCCGTCCACTTCCCCGGCTCTAGCCGCCCGTGTCGTAGCGGAGACGGAATAAACAAGCTCGGGAGCCTTTTTGCGCAACGCCGCACATACCGTGCCTTTGCCAACGCCGGAAGGTCCAGACAGGACAATGAGCAGGCCTCTGTCCGTACCGGGTCGAACATTATTCGTCATGATCGTCATCCTTGTTGTTCGTCAGTCGATGAGCCACCGTTTCCGGTTGTACCGCCGATAAAATCACATGATCGCTATCCGTAATGATGACGGCCCGCGTCCGTCTTCCGTAGGTGGCGTCGATCAGCATATGCCGGTCGCGCGCTTCCTGGATAATGCGTTTGATCGGGGCAGATTCGGGACTCACGATCGAGATGATTCGATTCGCCGAGACGATATTGCCGAACCCGATATTGATTAATTTAATGGCCATTATGCCCTCCTAGATCATTTAAGAACTGCGTGGCGGTCGATGGCAAATTTATGCAGTCTCGCACTAGTGTTGCCGTTTCCGCGTCCGCTCATACTTTTATCCGCGCCCCGCCATTCCTGTCGGCGCCTCCAGTCACCCTTGCTTGCTGATGCAAGCAAGTTTCCCGCTTGCGGTTCCACGCCTAGCCCCGACGGGCTCTCTCCTGACCCAGCTACTCGATGTTCTGCGCCTGCTCGCGCAGCTTCTCGAGCTCCGCCTTCATGTCAACGACCCGGCCCACGATATCGACCCGGTTCGCCTTGGAGCCAATCGTATTCACTTCCCTGTTCAACTCCTGGATGAAAAAGTCGAGCTTCCGGCCGATAGGCTCGTCCGTCAGCAGCAGCTGCCGGCACTGGGCCAGGTGGCTGCCTAACCGCGTCAGCTCCTCCTGGATATCGGACCGCTCCGCGAGCAGCGCGACCTCCATCGTGAGCCGGGTCTCATCCGGCACTCCGCCGCTCCGCTCTCCGAGCAGTTCCGCCAGCTTCTGCGTCAGCCTCGCCCGGTAATCCGCGGCCACCGACGTCGCGGCGCTCCGCACGTCCCGCTCCATCCGTTCGATCGCGGAGAGCCGCTCTTCGACGTCGCGCTGGAGATGGCTGCCTTCCGCCGCTCTCGCAGCCAGGAATCGTTCGGCGGCTTCCCGAGTCGCCAGTAGCAGCGCCTCCTGGAGTCCGCTCTCGAGCGCGGAATCCCTGCGCTCGCTCACCGAGACGAGCCCGGGCAATTGCAGCAGATCGGACAGCGAGAGCTTCTCGCTGTCCGGCATGCCCAGCCGGCTCCGAATCTGCTCGGCCGCATCCCGGTAGCTGTCCACAAGCGCCCAATCGACCTCCACCGTCCGGCCGGCCGCAGCCTCGCGTTCCACGGTGACGGCGATGTCGACGCGTCCCCGCTTCACATAAGGCTGCACGGCGCGCCGGACACCCTCCTCCAGAGCGAGCCATTCGCGCGGCAAACGAACGGTCAGCTCCGCGAAGCGGGCATTGACCGATCGGATCTCCACATGCAGCGCATACCCGTCGTACCGGCTGTCCGCTGCCCCATAGCCCGTCATACTGCGAATCATCGGGGATCACATCCATTTACCCTATTTTAATAGATTTTACAAGTGGGTACAAGTGGAATTGTTCTTGTCGGGCGCCGTCCCATCCGGGTCCGCTCAGCGCTTGACGGAGCCGGCGAGCCGCTCCCGCTGCCCCGTCTTTTCCCAGACGTATTCGGTCAATTCCACGCACATGCCATAGAAATGCATCGGCGTCATCAAGTAGATGCCCCGGAACAGCGGCAGCGCGACGTCGAGCAGCTCCTTCATGATGGACACGCCCATCGCGCGCCCTTCCGGGCCGCTCAGTCCGGCCATCCGCGCCCGCACGTCGTCCGGCAGCAGGATGCCCGGCACCTCGTTGTGCAGGAATTCCGCGTTGTTGCCGCTCACGAGCGGCATGAAGCCGAGGAAGATCGGCACCCCCAGATGCTTCGTCGATTCATGGATGCGCTCCACGAGTTTCGCGTCGTACACCGGCTGCGTCATGATGTAGTCGGCGCCGGCGGCGATTTTTTTCTCCAGCCGCTCCACCGCCTTGTCCAGATGCTTCACGTTCGGGTTGAACGCGGCGCCGACAACGAACTTGGCCTTCTGCTTGAGCGGCTTCCCGGAGAACGCCATCCCTTCGTTCAGCTGCTTGATCATGCGGATCATCTCGAACGAGGTCATGTCGTATACCGAGCTCGCGCCCGGGAGATCGCCGAACTTGGACGGATCGCCCGTAATGACGAGCACGTGATCGATGTCGATCGCGTGGAGCCCCATCAAGTGCGATTGCGTGCCGATCGAGTTGCGGTCGCGGCAGGCGATGTGCAGGAGCGGACGAACGCCGAGCCGTTCCTTCACGAGGAAGCCGAGCGGCATGTTGCTCATCCGCGTCACCGCAAGCGCGTTGTCCGCCATCGTGAGCGAGTCGACGCCCGCGTCTGCGAGCGCCTTCGCGCCTTCCATGAAGCGCGCGGTGTCCAGATCCTTCGGCGTGTCCCACTCGACGATGACGGTGTGGCGCTGCTGCGCCAGCTCCACTAGCGTCGGCGCAGCCGCCGCCTCAGCCGTCACGTCGGCGGCCGCCGCGCCGGTCACCACAACCGGCGCGCTCGGCGCAGCGCCCGCGCCGGCACCCGCTCCCGCCGACGGGGCTCCGCCGGCGGCCGGGTCGTAGCCGCGCAGCGCAGCCGCGATCGCGGCAATGTGGGCCGGCGTCGTGCCGCAGCAGCCGCCAACGATCCGGGCGCCGAGCGCCGCGAATTTCAGCGCGTTCTCGGCGAAATATTCCGGCGTCGAGCCGTAGACGTACCGTCCGTCTACGTAGCTCGGCAGGCCGGCATTCGGGAACGCCGAGATCGGCAGGCCGATCCCCGGCGGCAGCTGCTCGATCGAACGGAGAATGCCGTTCGGCCCGCTGTGGCAGTTGAAGCCGATTACGTCGGCCCCCGCATCGCGCAGCCTCACGAAGGCGTCCGCATACGGGACGCCGTCCCGCGAGCCGCCGCTGCCTTCCGCGGCGAATTGGGCAATGACCGGCAGCGCCGCGTCGTAGCGCCGCACCACCGAGAGCGCGAGCGCCAGCTCCTCGAGCTCGTAGAACGTCTCCAGCAGGATGCCGTCTACGCCTTCTTCCAGCAGTGCGGAAATCTGCTCCTCGAAGTCCTGCTGCAGCGAGGCGAGCGGGATCGTGCGCCGGCCGCCCCCGCGAATCGACCCGACGGCGCCGACGACATACGCGTCGTCGCCTACCGCGCTGCGGGCGAGAGCGGCGCCGGCCCGGTTGATCGCCCGGACTTCGCCCTCGAGCCCGAACTTGGCCAGCTTCTCGCGGTTCGCCGAGAACGTATTCGTCTCGATTATGCGCGCGCCCGCATCGTAGTACCGGCGATGCACGTCGGCGATCGCTTCCGGCTTCAGCAGGTTAAACTCCTCGTACGATGCCCCTACTGTGAAGCCCAGTTGATACAAGTACGTCCCCATCGCCCCGTCGCCGGTCAACACCCGGCGGGCTAAGGCGCTCTTCAATTGTTCCCTCATCCCAAACGCCACCATTCTATTCAAAGCTGTTTCTTATTCCAAATGAACCCCCGGAAGCTCGCCATCGAACACGATTTCGGCCGGGCCGGTCATGTAGATGCGATTGTTCGCCTCGCTCCAGTCGATACGCAGGTCGCCGCCGGCGAGCGACACGGTCGCCTGGCGGTCGGTCAAGCCGTTTAGCGCCGTTGCGACTACAGTGGCGCAAGCCCCGGTCCCGCACGCCAGCGTCGGGCCCGATCCGCGCTCCCAGACGCGCATGTCGACATGGTCGCGCGACCGGACCGTGGCGAACTCGACGTTCACCCGATTCGGGAACAGCTCATGCACTTCGAGCGGTGGTCCGTAGCGGTGCAGATCGAAGGACGGGGCATCGTCGACCAGGATGACGCAGTGCGGATTCCCCATGGACACCGCGGTGAACTGGAACGGTGTGCCGTCCTGGGCGAGCAGCGTCTGGCCTACAACGCGGTCTAGGTCGAGCGTCGTCGGAATGGCGCGGCCTTGCAGAACAGGCTCTCCCATATCTACCGTCACGGTAGAGGCTCGGCCGTTCGCCACTGTAAGCCTGACCGATTGCACACCGGCGCCCAGCGTCTCCACCGTCAGCTCCTCTTTACTCGTCAATCCTCGGTCATAGACGTACCTCGCGACACAGCGGATGGCGTTGCCGCACTGCTCCGCCTCCGAGCCGTCCGCGTTGATGATGCGCATACGGAAGTCCGCCTGCTCGGACGGCAATATATAGACGACCCCGTCGGCTCCTATGCCGAAATGGCGGTCGCACCATGCGATAGCGAGTGCCGGCGCCTGCTCCGGCAGCCGCTTGAGGCCGGCAATGACGATGAAATCGTTGCCCAATCCATGCATTTTCGTAAACTTCATGGCGAATGCTCCTCTCGATTAGCCTATATTATAGTGCACGCGTCCGGCAAAGGGAAGCAATTCTTCTTGAGAGCAAAAAAGCCAATGCCGCCGGAGTCTGACGACTCCCGCAGCATTGGCCAGAATTCAATAATCGGCTACCTCGTTACAGGCTTGGAGCTGAACTTCATAGGCGGGCGCTTCGACTTCTTGCTCGTGCTGAAGACGCTGCCGAGTCCCATGAGGAATGTCGGGATCCCGGCGAAAATGAGCACGCTCACCCAGTCAAGCAGGTCGAGCGGCACCGTCTTGAAGATCGGCTGCATCGGCTCGATGTACACGACGCCCAGCATGAGCGCGAGCGAGGACAAAACGGCGAGCACCAAATATTTGTTCTGCAGCGGATTGCGATGGAAAATCGACCGGGAGCTGCGGCAGTCGAACACGTGAATAAGCTGCGCCATGACGAGAGTGGCGAACGCGACCGTCTGGGCATGCACCAGCTTGTTCGCGGCCGACGCATCCTGGAGCGCGATCCAGAAGGCGGCCAGCGTGCAGACGCCGATCAGGATGCCGCGGCTGATGATCTTCCAGCCGAGGCGCCGGGCGAAGATGTTCTCCTTCGAGCCGCGCGGCTTTTGCTGCATCAAGTCCTTCTCGGCCTGGTCGATGCCAAGCGCCATCGCCGGCAAGCCGTCGGTGACCAGGTTGACCCACAAAATCTGGATCGGCACGAGCGGAAGAGGCATACCCGCCATCATCGCCAGGAACATCGTCAATATTTCCCCAACGTTCGAGGCGAGCAAGTACCGGATGAACTTGCGGATGTTCTCGTAAATGCCCCGCCCTTCTTCGATCGCTGCGACGATCGTGGCGAAGTTGTCGTCGCTCAGCACGAGCGCGGACGCTTCCTTCGACACGTCGGTGCCGCTGATGCCCATCGCGATGCCGATGTCGGACGCTTTGATCGCCGGCGCGTCGTTCACGCCGTCGCCCGTCATGGCCACGACGTGGCCTTGCCGCTGCAGCGCCTTCACGATGCGCAGCTTGTGCTCGGGCGCGACCCGGGCGTAGACGTAGATCTGGTCGACCGCCGCCTCCAGCTCTTCGTCGCTCATCGCCGCCAGCTGCTGCCCGTTCACGCATCGGCCGCCGGACGGCAGCATGCCGAGCTGGCGGGCGATCGCCTCGGCCGTAGCCTGATGGTCGCCGGTAATCATGACCGTCTTGATGCCCGCACGGCGGCATGTCGTGATCGCATCGCGCACCTCAGGACGCGGCGGATCGATCATCCCGGTCAGTCCGACGAAGATGAGCCCGTTCTCGAGCGTCTCTCCGCTCTCGTCCCGCTCCGTGGACTTCAGCTCCTTGTAGGCCAAGCCGAGCACGCGAAGGGCGGAACGCGCCATGCCTTCGTTCGCGGCCAGCACCTTTTGCCGGAGGGTGGGTGTGAACGGAATAACCTTGCCGTCCCAAAGAATGTAGCTGCAATTTTCGAGGATGACATCCGGGGCGCCTTTCGTATATAACAGCCGGCCTCCCTGATGCTGGACGATCACGGACATTCGTTTGCGTTCCGAATCGAACGGCAGCTCCGCCGTCCGCGTATACAGCCCCTCCATCGAAGTTGTGGTTATGCCGCCTTTAGCCCCCAGCACGACAAGCGCGCCGTCCGTAGGATCGCCCTGAATGCTCCATGTCGGCTTGACCGACTCTTTTCCCGACTTTTTCTTCGTCTCCGGCCGCTCCTCGATTAAGGCGGCATTGTTGCACAGCACACCGATTTGCAGGAGGCGGCGAATCATCGGATTGTTGCGCAGGTCGACCGGCGCCCCCGCCGACAGGATGTTTCCCTGGGGCTCATAGCCGGCCCCGGTGACTTCCATGACGTCGCCGCCGAGCCAGACGTGGGTGACGGTCATTTTGTTTTGCGTTAGCGTCCCGGTCTTGTCGGAGCAGATGACCGATGCGCAGCCGAGCGTCTCCACCGACGGCAGCTTGCGGACGATCGCCTTGCGCCGGATCATGCGTTGGACGCCAAGCGCGAGGGCGATCGTCACGATCGCGGGCAGCCCTTCCGGGATCGCGGCGACGGCCAAGCTGACTCCGGCGAGGAACATGCCGTATACCGGCTGCCCATGCATGATACCGGCGACGACGACCATTACCGTTAGCCCGAGCGCCACTAGAATGAGGATTTTGCCCAGCTGCTCCAGACGGTGCTGCAGCGGCGTCTCCGTCGCTTCGGTGTTCTGGATGAGATCGGCGATCTTCCCCATCTCCGTCGCCATGCCTGTGCGCACGACAACCCCTTTCGCCGTCCCGCGCGTAACCATCGTTCCCATGAAGCCGATATTTTTTTGATCCCCTAGCGGAATGTCAACGCCCGACAGCGCATGCGACAGCTTGCTCACCGGAACCGATTCCCCCGTCAGCGCCGATTCCTCGACCGACAGGGCGTTCGTCTCCAGAAACCGGATGTCTGCCGGGATGCGGTCACCGCTCTCCACCAGGACGATGTCTCCCGGGACGAGCAGCCGGGCCGGCAGATGCTGTATCGCTCCGTCCCTCAGCACCTTCGCATAGGGCGCGGACAATTCCTTGAGCGCCCTGAGCGACCGCTCCGCGCGGAACTCCTGGATAAAGCCCAGAATCCCGTTCATGACGATAATCGCCACGATCGTAATGGCGTCCAAGTACTCGCCGAGCAGCCCGGAGACGAGTGTAGCCGCCATCAGCACGAGCACCATAAAATCCTTGAACTGGTTCAAGAATAACGTAACGAGCGGAACGCCCTGCTTTTCCGACAATTCGTTGTAGCCGCTCTGCTCGAGGCGCTCGCGAACTTCTTCGTTCGTAAGCCCCTTCCCTGGGTGAACCTTGTGTTCGGCCGTTGCTTCCTCCGGATTTAATTGATACCAGATTCTCTGACTCATCCCGGTTCCCTCTTTTCCACGAATAAATCTGTACAACCCTAAATGTATTCAGACAAGCCGGGATTTATGAAGACCGTTTCCTATTCCCGTCCGGTTTGGGCTCGGGAAATGAATCGGGTATATACATATAGAAGCTTTTTTATGTTTCAAACTGTAATTAAAGTCTCCTTTGCTTTTTCACGCCGAACCCCTTACACTTTCTATAGCTAAATTGGTTCTACGAATGGAAGGAAGTGTGTCCCCGATGTCACTGGACGGACTCGTTACCCGCGCCCTCTCGCATGAGCTTCAATGCCTTGCAGGAGGCCGGATTCATAAAATACACCAACCGACCGAGCACGATATCGTCATGCAAATACGTGCGCAAGGCAACACGTACAAGCTGCTGCTGTCGGCCAATCCGACATACCCGCGCGTGCATCTGACGGGAGAGTCGTTCGTCAACCCGACGGAGGCGCCGATGTTCTGCATGTTGATGCGCAAGCATTGCGAAGGAGGGATCGTCGAAGCGGTCTCGCAAGTCGGCCTCGAGCGGATGCTCGTAATCGATGTGCGGCAGCGGGATGAAGTGGGCGATCTCAGCACGAAGCGAATCATCGTCGAAATTATGGGCCGCCACAGTAATATCATCCTCATCGATCCCGCGACCGGGACGATTCTGGACGGGATTCACCACGTGACGCCGGCGATCAGCGCCTATCGGATCGTCATGCCGGGCAGCGCCTACGTGATGCCTCCGGAGCAAGGCAAGCGCAATCCGCTCGAAACGAACGAGGAGCAATTCCGCAGCGCGATGACGATCCCGCCAGTGCCCGCACTCGCGGCGGAGGAGGCTTCCGGATCGCCGAACTCGCCCGCACCCGATCGTACCGCCAAGCCTGTCACGCTTCAGCAGCAGCTCGTCGCGGCTTTCAGCGGGATCAGCCCGCTAGTCGCCCAAGAACTCGCGTATCGGAGCGGGTACCACGCTTCGACGCCCGCGCCACAGGCCGATCCGGATCGCGTCTGGGATTCGTTCGACTCGGTCTTGCACGAGATCGCGGAGCACCGCTACAGTCCCGTCATCGTGACCGATGCTCGAGACGGCAAGCCGGCCTTCTCGGTCTTGCAGCTGACCCACCTGCAAGGCCACGTCCAACCGTTCGACTCCGTGAGCGAATGCCTGGAGGCGTTCTACGGCGACAAGGCCGAACGTGATACGGTCAAGCAGCGCACGGCCGACATGACCCGGTTCCTGCTCAATGAACGGAATAAGAATGTGAAGAAGCTCGAGAAGCTTGAGGATACGATCACGGAAGCCCAGGATGCCGACAAATACCGGATCATGGGCGAGCTGCTGACGTCCTCGCTGCATCTGCTTCAAAAAGGGATGACCGAAATCGAGGTCGTAAACTACTATGACGAAGAGCAGCGCCCGATCCGCATCCAGCTGGACCCGCAGCTCACCCCGTCGGAGAACGCCCAGCGGCTGTTCCGCAAATATTCGAAGAGCAAAAACAGCCTGACCGTCGTGACGGAGCAAATCGAGAGCACGCACGAGGAAATCCGCTACTTGAATACGCTGCTTCAACAGCTGGACAGCGCAAGCTTAAGCGACATCGAAGAAATTCGCGAGGAATTGGTGCAGCAAGGGTACGTGCGCGACCGATCCAAACGGACGGGCAAGAAGAAAAAGCCGAACGGCAAGCCCCCGCTCACTTGCTATACGTCAAGCGAAGGATTCCCGCTCTATGTAGGGAAGAACAACACCCAGAATGAATTTTTGACCCAACGGCTCGCCCAATCGAACGACACGTGGCTGCATACGAAAGACATTCCCGGTTCACACGTCGTCATCCGCGGGAGCGGGTTCGGCGATCCGACGCTTCAAGAAGCGGCGAACTTGGCGGCGTACTACAGCCAGGCCAAGGAATCCAGTCAAGTGCCTGTAGATTATACATTGATCCGCCATGTCCGCAAGCCGAACGGAGCGAAGCCCGGCTTCGTCATCTATGAGCAGCAAAAGACCTTGTTTATAACGCCGGATGAGGAACAAATCAAAAAAATGCCCGTTGACGTAAAAAATTAACCCTCGCGCGCAAATAAAGCCACCTAAGCCTGACTCACATCAGGCTCGGGTGGCTTTTCGGTTTCCGAACTATTTGGAATAAAGTTTGCTCGAATCCCAAGAACGCACGAGATTTTCCAAATATTGTTGAACCTGCGGCTGCAAATCGCTGCGCTGCAGGGCGAACTCGATCGTCGCTTCGATGTACCCGAACTTGTCGCCGACGTCGTACCGCTTGCCTTGCAGGTGATAGGCGATCATCGACTGCCGTTCGTTCAGAATGCGCAAGCCGTCCGTCAGTTGAATCTCTCCGCCCCGCCCCGGCGGCAGCTTCTCCAGAATGTCGAAGATGCTCGGATCGAGCACGTAGCGGCCGATGACGGCTTGGTTCGAAGGCGCATCCTGCGGATCCGGCTTCTCGATCAAGTCGGAGATGTAGGAGAAGTAGCTGCCCCCGTGGCCGGGTTCAGGCGAAATGATCCCATACTTCCGCACGTCCTCCCATGGCACCTGCATCGTTGCGATGACCGACCGCCCATGCTCCTCGTACAGATCCAGCATCCGCTTCAGGCAAGGCGGGTCCGAATGGATGATGTCGTCCCCGAGCAGTACCGCGAACGGCTCGTTGCCCACGAATTTGCGCGCGACGAGCACCGCATGCCCAAGCCCAAGCGGCTCCTTTTGCCGGATGTAATGGATGTCCACCATGTTGGAGATGTCTTGGACGAGCTGCAGCAGCTCGTTGTTGCCTTTCTCGTTCAGAATCGTCTCCAATTCGACGGACTTGTCGAAATGATCTTCGATCGCCCGCTTGTTCCGTCCGGTCACGATGATGATGTCTTCGATGCCGGAGGCGATCGCCTCTTCGACGATGTATTGAATCGCGGGCTTGTCCACGATCGGCAGCATCTCTTTCGGCTGCGCCTTCGTAGCGGGCAGGAACCGGGTTCCGAGTCCGGCCGCGGGAATAATCGCTTTTTTGATTTTGGTCATTTCTGTTGCTCCTCCCCCACTCTTGGTTGTGAGTAGTATATGTATGGTTGTCTTACTTTGCCCTGGCCTTTAGCTGCTCCAGGACATGCGCCCCAATGCGGCGGGAGCCGATAGGCGCGTGCAGCTCATGGCCGTTCCGTTCTCCATGGAAGTCGGAGCCGGCCGTGACGAGCACTTGCAGGCGGGCGGCCATCTCCGCATACCGCGACTCGTCCTCCGGAGTATGGTCCGAGTGAAACGCTTCGATCCCGTCCGCCCCGTGCCGGACGATGCGTTCCACCAGTTCGTCGGCCTGATAAAGGCCGGGATGGGCGACGACGGCTGCGCCCCCGGCTTCATGAATCCAATCGACGGCTTCGAACGGCGACACCCGAGGCGGATTGACGTAGGCCGCCCCGCCCTTGCCCAAGTATCGGTCGAACGCTTCGTGTACGCTCGCTACGTACCCTTTGCTCACCAGCACGCTCGCAATATGCGGCCGTCCGATCGTCTCGTCGCCGGACGCGGACTTGCCGGCCTGTTCGATTACTTCCTCGATCGTAATGTCGAGGCCCAGCTCGCGGAGACGCTCCAGCAGCATGGCGTTCCGGTTCTCCCGGGTGCTGCGGAGCTGCCTGAGCCGTTCGAGCAGCCGCTCATCGTTCACATCTATATAATACCCCAGAATGTGAATGTCTTGCCCTTCGGCCACCGTACTGATCTCGACTCCAGGTACAACAGTAATTCCAAGCGTCTGTCCGGCTTGCGCCGCCTCCACATAGCCTGCTACCGTATCGTGGTCGGTAATCGCAATGGCGCTCAGCCCAGCCTCGAGGGCCATCCTTACGTTCTCGGAGGGCCGATTCATACCGTCCGATGCGGTCGTATGCATATGCAAATCTACTTCAGTCACATACAGCCCTCCTCATTAGATTCGTGAAAATCGGGTTTTAAAGCCAAGCCTGCAAATCCTTCTCCCGCAAAAAGGTCAAAAACGTCACCGCCGAGATGGGCAGCAGCGTCGCCTGCAAATAAATCGAATAAAAATGGCGGGTAAACGTCACACCCTCGATGTGCTTCACCTGAAACAAGCCGAGCGCCACCTCGTGCTTCACGGACGAAGGAGACAGCACCGTAATGCCCAGGCCGGCTTCTACGGCGGACTTGATCGCGCCTGTGCTGCCGAGCTCCATGACGATTTTGAGCTGATCCGGCCCGATGCCGACCCGATGCAGCTCCTGCTCCATCACCTGGCGCGTCCCGGATCCTTGCTCGCGGAGGATGAACGGATAATGCTTCAGATCTTCCGGGTAAATCGTGTCTTTGGACGCCAGCGGATGGTCGGCCGGCACGATCAGCTTCAGCTCATCGTTCAGCACCGCTTCCGTCTTCACGTCCGCATGATGGACCGGTGCCTCCACCAACCCGAAATTCAGCTGATGATTTAAGATTTCGTCTAATATTTGCGTTGTATTCATGACCTTCATGCTGACGGAGATGTTCGGATATTCCCGGCCGAACGGACCCAGGAGCCGCGGGAGCACGTATTCCCCGATCGTCAAGCTGGCGCCTAATTGCAGCCGGCCTTCCACCATATGCGTGAACTTGGACATCGCCACGTCCGTTTCCTTAATCAGCTCGATGCTGCGTTTGGCGAACGGGAGCAGCGTACGGCCCGCCTCGGTAATCTCGATTTTTTTGGTCGACCGTTGGAACAGCTTCGTCCCGAAGTAGTCCTCCAAGCCCTGCACTTGCATCGTAACGGCGGGCTGCGTCATATGAAGCGCTTGGGCGGCCATGGAGAAGCTGCCCTTCTCGGCAACCGTGTAAAAAATATGCAATTGGTGAAAGTTCAGCGCCACTTGCTCTTGCCCCCTGCTTGGTTAGCTTGCGCCCATTTCGCGCTTACAGCTCCGGCGAACGCAATGCTTTATGTTTAATCTATCTTAACCTAACTTCGTTTGCAATGAAAAAAGCATGCAGGCGGTTCTGCATGCTTCGAATGAGTCCGTTCACCCGGAGACGGGATTATTTGCGCTTGCGGCTGTTCTTGATCAACGTCATGCGACGGGAGTGCCTCAGCCAAGAGTAGTAGGACTTAAGGTCCCTCAATTCGATCACTTCCGACATGCGGCCGAGGAACGTCACTACGATCATCTTGTGCAGCGGGTTGCCGGCAATGTCGAATTCGTTCTCCAATACGGCGAACTCCGCGACCATGACGAGATCGTCCTCGATGACGAACACGTCCTTCTCGTTCTTGTAGTACGGCTGCACTTGGCCTTTCTTCAGGCGGTCCCACAGAAACTTGCAGATGTCCTCGAATCCCGTTTTCTCCGACTCTACCCGATCCGCCCAGCGTGAACAAGCATGGTTCGTTATAATGATGTCGGCAATTTTTTTATCCCCTAATACGACAAAAAATGGTTCGTAAGTACTCCACCTATCCATCATTTTGTCCTTCATCATCAGTTCCCTCCCCGCGGTTCTAGGTCTCTACTCCTATGTAAAGCAATTTAGATTTATTTTACTCGATTTTTTAATATTTTCCAATTAAAAATTGTAGCATTTTTTCAACTTCTATATAATATTGTGAATTGCCTGAAATTTAGAAGTATTCCTGAAAAAAAACACCCCGGCGCGAAAGAGCGGGGTGTTCGCTTTGAGATCGACTGCCGCTTTACTCCCGGACGTTTTCGCTATATGATGGCGGAGTGACTTTTGAGGAGAAGCGGCGGATCGTTTACTGTTGCGATCTCAGGTGTAAAGTTTCGTCTTATCCGGCACATTACTACTATATTCCGTCCGAATTTCACTGCGCATGGACCGTTCGACTTTTTTTACAAATGGGTACTTTTGAATAGCCCGGGTCGCTTCCTCCGCCTTGTCGGCGTTCATATAGATAACGACGTAGTGCATCCGTTTGGAAATATAATGAATGGAGCCGAATTTCTCCAAGTGTTTACTCGATTTCAGATCGTTCACCCACACAATTAGGCCGGTGCGTTCAGGAAACATGTCGTTCCTCCTCGTCATTCTCCCGTACCGAGCATTCGATGCCAGGAGTGGTTGCTGCTATGTCCAAATCTACCCTGAATGGGGACACCCTCGTTCGCGTTACCCGAGGTTCCCTTACCGAGTCCCGACACGCCGGCCACCTGGCTGTCGTCGATACGCATGGCCGGTTGGTTGCCGCGCTCGGGAATCCCGAGCTCATGACGTTCGCCCGTTCTTCGGCGAAGCCGCTTCAAGCGATCCCGGTCGTCGAATCCGGGGCCGCCCGAGCCTTCGGGCTTGTCCCGGAGGAGCTCGCGCTTATGTGCGCGTCGCATAACGGCGAACCGGCACATATCGAGGCGATAGAGCGCTTTCTAAAAAAACTCGGGCTCGGCGAGGCCCACTTGAATTGCGGGCCTCACTACCCCTACTATGAACCCGCCGCCGACCGGATGAAGCGTCTCGGCGATGCGCCGCGCACGGTGCATAACAATTGCTCCGGCAAGCACTCCGGCATGCTCGCGCTTGCGCTCCGGCTAGGCGTGACGGTCCAAGGCTACATGGCGCCGGAGCACCCGGTGCAGCGGCGTATGCTGGATGCGGTCAGTGCCCTGAGCGGCGTGCCGGCCGACCGGATCGCGCTCGGCACCGACGGCTGCGGCGTGCCGGTGTTCGGCCTGCCGCTAGCCTCGCTGGCCCGCGCGTTCGCCGTGTTCGGGCGCCCTGACGGACTCGTGCCCGAGACGCGCGCCGAGGCGTGCCGGACGCTCGCGGCGGCGATCCGCCAGGCGCCGTTCTACCTCGCCGGCACCGGCCGGTTCGACACGCATCTCGTCGAAGCGACCGGCGGGCGGCTCGTCGGCAAGATGGGCGCGGAGGGCGTGTTCGCCGTGACCGCCCCTGAGCTCGGCGTGGCACTCGCGGTCAAGATCGCCGACGGGGCCCAGCGGGCGCTGTACCCGACCGTCGTCGAGGCGCTGCGCCAGCTCGACTGGCTCACGGCCGCCGAGCTCGAGCGGCTCCGCGAGTTCCACAAGCCGGCGGTGCGCAACTGGGCCGGCGACATCGTCGGCGCGATCACGCCGGAGTTCGAGCTGCTGCGCGAAGTATAAGAGCGCCGGGTCTCACAAACGCGGCATCAGCCGCAGCTGCAGCTGCCTCCAGACCCGCAGCCGCCCTTGGTCGGCAGCGGGTTGTTGCTCGGCACCTTGATCGAGTCCGAGACCGCGTAGGCGATCGTCTCGGACACCGTGTAGAGCAACTCGTCGAGACGGGCTTCCGCTTCCTTGAAGCGGCGGATCGACTCGATCTGCTCCAGCTCCAGCTCGGCGGCTTTCGCCGCGTCCATCGCCTCGTGGTAGTTCGGATGGAAATGGCCGAACCGTTCGGTCTCCGCGAAGCGTTCCTTCAGCTGCCCGAAGCGGCGCAAGGCCGCCTGCGCGACAGCGTCCGCCTCAAGCTGCTGTTTCCAATATGCGTAATCCGCCACTTCGGCGGAACCATTGATCAGATCGCCCAGCTCGTAAGCTTGCGACAATAGCTCCGTAACGTCCAGTGCTTCCTGCTCGATTGCCAACATCCAGGCATCCTCCTTTACTCTTTCGACTACTCGTCGTTAATCCCGGGCAACACGAGCTGCATTTCGTCCCATTGCTCGGGGGACAGCCGCACCTCGCCGTTCGACTGGAAGCCGGCGACCCGCCATTCCTCCGGATTGCCCTCCAGCCGCTCGGGCACGAGCAGCCGGTCTTCGCCTTGCTGCCGCAGGCGCAGGCACGCCTTCCACTGCAGCGCCTTGCGGATCATATCCATTCGAGTCGCGGCATGATACCGGCGACATTCCTTCAACCACATGTTCGGCACTTCCTGCAAGCCGGGGTACAAATCCTCGGTGCGCGGGAATGTGCGCTCAATATCATAATACTGCACGGACAGCCTGGAGTAAATAAGCCCTTCTGGAGCACCGGCGCCGCCGTCCGGAGCTTTCAACGCTTCCGCGCGGTTTGCCAATGTTTGCTTCCGGGCCGAACCGCCGGCAACAGCGGCTGGCCGCGGACCATCTTCCGCCTTTTCCGTCTCCGCCCCCCGCGCGAGATTCACCCGGCTCGGGCTGTAGCCGCTTGCCTCCAGCTGCCGGAACAGCTCGTCCGCCCGGCGGGCGTCGGCCAGCCAGGCGAGCGGCCCGAGCCGCTCCAGCAAGTAGGGCTCCACTTGCCGGTTCGCCTCCAGCTCCCTCGCGGCCGCTTCGTCGCGGCAGCGGAGCAGCACCGCATCCTCGACGGACACTTTGCCGTACTGTCCGGCCCACTGGCGGATGGAATAATCGACGAGCTCGGGCACCCCGTATTTGGCATGGGCCTGGAGCACCGAGACGATCCGCTCCCCCGTATACCCGGCGGTTAACGCTTGTACGACGCGTTCCCGCGTGAGCCGGTACCGGACGATCGTTCCCGCATGCTCCTGCTCCGCGAATCGCTCGAGCTCCCATCGCGCGGCATACGGGACGCCCGGCGGCACGATCACTTCGAAATCGGGCTGCACGAACATCGATTCATTCACGTTCCCGAGACATGCCGCCTGCGCGTGCGGCTCCGTTCGCGCGGCCGGCGTCGTCCATTTCGCCCGCCAGCTCCCGTCCGCGGCTCGGCCCAGCTCCACAAACCCGATCGCCGCGAGCGGTTTCAGCCAACCAGTAAGCAACCCTCCGCTCTCCAGGGAGCCGCTGCCGATAAGCCCGCGCCGCTCGAGTTCCTCAATCGACGCATCGATCGGCCACCAGTTCCCGGGTGATTGCGCCTCGGACAGGACGATCCAATGGCGGAATGCGGGCTCCGGAGGCATGAGCAGCGGCCGCAGCAGCGCATACGCCTCTTGGTTCAGCTGACCCTCGGGCCGCGCGAGCCAGGCGGCTAGCGCGGTCTCGTTCAAGCTGTAAAGGTCCGCCTCTTTGCGCAGCAGCCCGAGCCTCAAGCTTACATCCAGGAGCGCGGCCAGTGTGAACGGGTAGGCGCCATCGCCGGCGTATCGCACGTCCGGCATCCCGCCTTCCTCCGCGTCAATGTGCAGCAGGGCGTTCAGCTTAAGCAGTTGCCGCTTCGCCAGCGTCCCCTTCTGCGTAAGCGGCAGTCCTTCCCGGTTCGCATAGGCAAGCAGGGACAGCAGCCGTTGAGCCGGCACCGCCAGCTCCGGCGTCACGGTAGTAACCGGTTCCGCATCATCCAGCGGTTCCCGTTTCCCATCCCGGAGCGGGAACAACAGCTCCTGCCAGATCCCGAGCGTATCCGACGGGAGCGTATACAACGGTTCGCCCCAAGCTTTGCGCAGGGCGAAGACGATGCCTTTGCGGCACAGCCGCAGCAGCCCGACCTTGAGGGCGGCGCCGGACAGCCTGGCGCGGCCCGCCCGCTCGAGGTTCGCTTCCTCGAACGGCTCGTCGGCGAATGCCGTCACGACGATGCGCAGCGTCTCTTCCTCCGGGGAGCGCAACCCCGCTCTTACGCGCGCCAGCGCGTCCTTCGAGCGCAGCAGGTCCTCCAGCCCGGGCTGCGCTTCTTCCCCTCCCGGTACCGATGCGGACGTCAGATGCTTGCGGATTTCTTCCGCGAGCGGCTCGGGCAGCTTATACACGAATTCGTTAACATTCATTCGGTCTGAACCCCCATTCTGTGCCGTTCGCCTTGAGTCAAGCTGTCCGCCTCCCGAATCTCATAACGGTACCCTTGCTCGACGAGGAACAGCTGCCGGTGCAGCGAGAACTCCTGCTCCTTCGACTCGTCCGTCACGAGCGTATAGAAGAACGCTTCGTTGTCCGCCTTCGGCCGCAGCAGACGACCGAGCCGCTGCGCCTCCTCCTGCCGGGAGCCGAAGCTGCCCGATACTTGGATGGCGACGCGGGCGTCGGGCAGATCGATCGCGAAGTTCGCCACCTTCGAGACGACGAGCGTACGGATGTCTCCCCGCTTGAACCGATCATACAGCCGATCCCGCTCCTCGTGCGGCATCTCGCCGGATATCATCGGCGCCTCGAGCTGCAGGGAAATCTCCTTCAGCTGGTCCAGGTATTGGCCGATAACGAGCGTCGGCTCCCGGTCATGCCGTTCCAGGATCGACCGGATGACGTCCAGCTTGTTCGGATTCTCCCCGGCGATGCGGGCCTTCATCCGGTTCTCCGCGGCCGAGTAAGCGTCGCGGACGTGTGTCGGCATGGCGACTCTCAATTCGGTGCATCGCACCTTGGCGATCCACCCTTCCTGCTCGAGGTCTTTCCAGCCTGCTTCATACAGCTTCGGACCGACGAGCGAGAACACATCCTCCTCGCAGCCATCCTCGCGGACGAGCGTAGCCGTCAAGCCTAGCCGGCGAGTCGCCTGAATATCCGCAGTCACACGGAAGACGGGAGCCGGCAGCAAATGCACCTCATCGTAGATGATGAGGCCCCAGTCCCGCTCATTGAACAGCTTCATATGCGAGAACGGGTCCTCTTTTTTGCCGCGATGGGTCAAAATTTGATATGTGGCGATCGTAATGGGCCGCACTTCCTTCCGCTCGCCGCTATACTCCCCGACCGCTTCCTCCGGCAGATCGGTTTTCTCCAATAGTTCCCGTTTCCATTGGCGGACCGAAGCGACATTCGTCGTCAGGATGAGCGTCGCGCATTGCAAACGGGCCATAGCCGCGATCCCGACGATCGTCTTGCCTGCGCCGCAGGGCAGGACGACCACGCCGCTGCCGCCGTGGCGGTCTCCGTCCGCGCACAACGCTTCCACCGCTCTCCGCTGATAGTCCCGGATCCGGAACGTGCGCGGCGAGGACGGCTCGTCAGGCTTGAACGATTCCCGCAAGGTGATCCCCAGCGATTCCCCCTGGTGATACCCCGCCATGTCGCTTACCGGATAGCCGAGCTTGATGAGCTCCTGCTTAATAAAGCCGCGGTAGGCGGGCACGATCCCGATCGTATTGGCGTCGAGCATATCCAAGAAGTACGCTTTCGTGGATCGATAGTTCGCCAGCTCGCTAATGACTGCCGGGTCGTCCGACTGCAGCACCAGGCCGCCGCCATCTACCGCGATCAGTTTAACCAGCCCATATCGGCCCACATAATGGCGGACATTGTTTTGCGCTTGGCCCGGCACGTCGAACTTGCTGTTGCCCCGCAGGAAATACAGGATCTGATCCGCGGTCATGCCCGCCGAAGCGGCATTCCACAACGATAGCGGGGTCAGGCGGTATGTATGGAGATGTTCCGGCGCTTTGACCAGCTCGGCGAACTTGCTCAGCTCCGCGCTCATGCTCGCGAATTCGGCGTGATGCGTGTCCAGGAGCACCGTAGAATCGCTCTGGACGAGGAGCGGTCGCTCCGGGTGGTAGTTCATGGTGAGACGGCCTCCTTCATGGTTCATGGTGAAATGTTCATCTACTTAGTATGAAAGGATGCGATCGGATTTAAACCCGCCCTCCGGTACACTCGTTGTGAGCGGCGCCGGCTCTCCTGTATAATGGAGAAGCTCTGATTCGATTCCTACATAAATGAGGTGTTTCCGTGTTCCGCCGAATAGGAATGCTCCTGCTCCTAACCGCTCTGCTAGCCGGTTGTTCCTCTCGTACTGCCGCGAGTCCGGACCAAGATGTGAGCTCCATCATCGAAGCGTATCCGCAGCTCACAGGTCAGCCCTGGACCCAAGAGGTCGTGAAGCGGGTCGTCGACGGCGATACGATCGAGACCGCGAAGGGCGACAAGGTGCGGCTGATCGGCGTCAATACGCCGGAGACGGTGAAGCCGAACAGTCCGGTTGAAGCGTACGGCAAAGAAGCCAGCAACTTCACGAAGTCCAAGCTCACGGGCAAAACGGTTTATTTGTTCAAAGACGCCGGGGATAAGGACAATTACGGGAGGCTGCTCCGGTATTTGTTCATCGCGGGGGAGACAGTGATGTATAACGAGACGCTGCTCGCCGAAGGCTATGCGAATACGATGACGGTGCCGCCTAACGTGATGTTCCAGAAGAGGTTTCTCGAAGTGGAGCGCCAAGCGAGGGCGAACAATAAAGGGCTGTGGGGACCTTCAGGCTCATCCGGAACGAACGGCTCCTCCGAGAAGCCAGGCGGTGCTTCCTCGGCCGGGTGTGCCCAACCCAAGATCAAGGGCAACATTAATGCCGACAAGGAAAAAATCTACCACGTCCCCGGCGGCCGCTACTATGAGCAGACGAACCCGGAAGCGCTGTTCTGCACCGAGGACGAGGCGAAAGCAGCCGGATACCGCAAGTCGAAGGACTAGCGGTCATAACGCCTGCATTACAACAGCTCGACGTCATCTCCGACACGGATCATGCCGGGCGTCGCAACTTCGGCATACATGCCGAACGTGAGCGCCGTTTCCGCATGCAGCAGCTTCAGCAAGGTGGGGTCGCGCTCCGTCGTAGCGGGGTCCAGAGTCACCATCATACATCGTTCGCAAGCGATGTCGACCTGGAACACAGCGGTACCGATCCTCAGCTTCCGGTCGGTCCACTCCATCTCCGCGAAATGTCGGTCCTCGTCCATCGCGACGATCAGATTCGGCCGAAACCGCCCGGCGTCGAGCCGCTTCCCCCACTGGCGCTCCAATTCCCGCATCGATGCATCGGTTACGAGGAGCACGCTTCCCGAATCGACCGCCAATTGCGCCTCGTCACGCGTATGCGTTTCGAGGGACAACGGCTGCTTGCAGCGGTCTTGAAAGCGGTGAAGCAGCTCCTCGTTCCACGACAGCCGAGTTCCGTCCGGAGCGGTGATGTGAAGGGATGGGAACTCCATCCCGCCCTCCCCCATCTCGAGCGAAGCGCGATAAAGCAGCATTTCCGGGATATCTCGGGCGGTGACGAACCGGTCCCACCCTTCCTTGGAACCGTCGACGATCGCGTGGCTCCGATCCCCGTACAGACCGTACGGCTCCACTTGGACTTCATTCAGCCGCTCGCCCGCGAATGATTTGACCGGGTACCGGTGTATTTGATGCAGCTTTCCGACTCTCATGACTCCTGCTCCTCCCAAACTCCATCTGAAGCTTATAGCCTTTCTAAGCTCCAAGTATAGCAGCATTAGAGCGCGAAGAAACCCCCATCCATGAAGAACGGGGGTGTTCTTGCCAGTCCTATTAATGATTCGAGGAAGCCATGTGGTCGACGTTCTCCGAGATATCGCTCAGCGCCATGCCCGCTTCGTTCACGAAAATTTCACGAACGGCCAAGTCCGCTATCGCCACGACTCCAACCAGTTTGCCATTGTCGACGACGGGCAGCCGGCGAATTTTGTTTTGAGCCATCAGCTTGGCGGCCTCGTCCACCGACGTTTCCGGGGTGATCGTCGTGATGTCGGTCGACATGACTTCCTTCACCGCGGTCGAGCCCGAATGCTTCTCCGCATAGCCCCGGATAACCAGGTCCCGGTCCGTTACAACGCCGATCAATTTGTCCCCTTCGACAACCGGAATGAAGCCGATATCGTTCATTTTCATCTTGACGGCAATTTCATACAAGTTGTCCTGCAGCGTCACGGTGACGCAGTCGGTACTCATAATATCGCGAATCTGTTTCATTGGATACGGTACCCTCCTTTGTACATGTAATGATCGAATACGAAATCCTCATTAAATTTCCCTCACCTGTCGACGCCGATTCCTGTGAGTTACTGGCAGCCTTGCGGACCCGCTTTAGACTTGCACAACTTGGGCAAACATACTATCATGAATAAAGACAAACGAACCTCAGGAGGGTTAACTCGTGATTATTGAAAATGCTGCGCTCCGCGCTGTGAAAAGCGATTTGAAACATTTGGACGACGTCTCGTCGAAGCTCGGCTTCGTCCGTTGGCAGTGGGAATATTATCGCGCTACATACGATTACAAGATCGAATACAAAGGGGACGACTACTTCCTCCGCATCAACACGCGCGCGGTTGAGGGCAAGCTGGAATCTCCGTATGCCATTCTGGCCGTAGAAGAAGTCTATTTGGGCCGCGGCACGTTTCCGCACGGTTTGGACTATGACTCGCCGGTAGCCGAAGAAGTGGTCAAAATCGCGACCCAAAAGCTGAATGACCTGACCAGACAACTGGCGGACTAAAAAGGGGCATCCCGCATGCAACCATCGCGCAGAGGAACGCCGGATTTCCTGCTTCTGCTGCTCACGTTTTTGATAGTCGGCTTCGGACTCGTGATGGTGTTCAGCGCGAGCTCGGCCATCGCGATCACCTCGAAGGAATATGGAAACAATGCGTTTTATGTCGTGAAAAAACAAGCCATTTTTGCCGTGCTCGGCACAATTGGCATGTTTTTTCTTATGAATGTTCCTATGGCGAAGCTGCGGCTGTTGCTTAAGCCGTTATTTATCGTAATTCTGATCCTTCTTGCGCTCGTCCCGTTCATAGGATACGAAGTGAACGGAGCGCGGAGCTGGTTCCGAATCGCCGGCTTCAGCATCCAGCCGTCGGAGTTCGCCAAGCTGGCCGTGATCTTGTATTTGGCGGGCTTGATCGACAAGAAGGGCGACCGTGTGAAGGAGTTCCGCCGGGGCCTCGTCCCCTCCGTCATTATCGTTGGCATCGTAGCGTTCCTTATTATGCTGCAGCCGGACTTCGGTTCGATGGTCATTCTCGTCCTGTGCGCTTCCCTCGTCATCATCGTCGGAGGCGCCAATATGAAGCATATTTTGCTGGCTTCGGGAGCCGTCGCCGTTATAGGCTGTATAGGCGCACTTATATACGTGTTCAGTTCGGAGACACTCGGGTACCGGATGGACCGGATCTCCTGCTACATCAACCCCTGGTCGGATTCTCAGGGCTCATGCTATCAGATCGTGCAGTCTATGTACGCCTTCGGCCACGGAGAGCTGACCGGCGCCGGCATCGGCCAGAGCATTCAGAAGCTGCATTATTTGCCGGAAGCACATAACGACTTCATCTTCGCGATTATCGGAGAAGAGCTCGGGTTTATCGGTACGGTCGTGTTCCTGCTGTTCTACCTTGCCTTCATCTGGCGCGGGCTGCTCGTCGCCTTGCGCAGCACCGATACGTTCGGGAATCTCGTCGGCATCGGCATCGTGGGACTGATCGGCGTCCAAGCGTTCATCAACATGGGCGGCGTCACGGGGGCGATCCCGATGACCGGCGTCACGCTTCCGTTCATCAGCTCCGGCGGCTCGTCCCTCCTCGTCATGATGTGCAGCATCGGCATTTTGCTCAGCCTGTCGCGGGAGTACAATAAGCCGGACAAGCAGGAGAAGTCCGACAAGCCGGACAAGCCGGAACGCAATCGGAGACAAGCATCCCGCACATAGAAGGAGTCGAACCCGTGCTCACCATTCGTCCCGCTACAATATCCGATGTGCCTGCCATTTTAGCGATTTATAACGACGCTATCGAGAATTTAACCGCTACCTTCGACTTGACCCCGCAAACTTTGGAAGAACGTCGAGTCTGGTTCCAGCAGTTCGGCGAACGCTATCCGATCTTCGCCGCGGAGTGGGACGGGGAATTCGCGGGGTACGCCTGCCTGACCATGTACCGGGTGAAGCCCGCCTACTCCCGTACCGCGGAGCTGTCCATTTACTTGGACAAGCGGTTCCACGGCCGTGGGATCGGCACCGGGCTGATGGGCGAGGTGCTCCGCGAGGCTGAGGCGCGCGGGTTCCACGTCATCTTGTCCGCCATTACCGGCGGCAATGAGACGAGCGTACGCTTGCACCATAAATTCGGCTTCGAACTGGTAGGCACGTTTAAGGAAGTCGGCTACAAGTTCGGTGCTTGGCAGGACGTTTGGTTTTATCAGAAGACGCTTAACGCTTAGCTTGGCAAAAAACCTCCAAAACCACAGCCGTGGAATTTGGAGGTTTCGTTTTTTGGGTTATGGAGTTGGTGCGCGCATGTGGTTACTTAATGCGTGAAACGGTTTCTTCCGGCTCGTCTTCCCTGAACGCGACGCCTTCGACCTTCACGTTCACTTCCACCACTTGAAGCCCGGTCATATTCTCTACGGCTTCCTTCACGTTCTCCTGCAGGCTGCGGCATACATCCTGAATTTTGGAGCCATAATGAAGAATAACCCGCAAATCGATTGCGGCCTCCAACTGTCCGACTTCCACAGAGACGCCCTTTTGTACGTTTTTCCCGCTCAGCCTTTTGGCGAGTCCTTCGGATATTCCGCCCGACATGGCGGCTATGCCCGGCGTTTCAAGGGCAGCGAGTCCGGCAATGGTGGCGACTACGTCATCGGAAATGCGAATGAGACCGGATTGCGTGTCAGCGGACATGTTGTTCACTCCTTCCACAATATAGCTTCATTGTAAGATGCCATGACATGGAAAGTCAACTTGTGCGAATTTACCTCGGGCTTGCCCCATCCTCCGCTTTTCAAGTGAAATCATTTCCAGTATAGTAGAATAGGTCGACTCAACTCAGGGAATGTTTTACATAAACAGGAGGGTTCCTTCATGAAGCAAAAGGCGTTTTTCACAATCCTCATCGCCAGCTTCGCATTCAGCGGCATCGCACATTATACGGGCATGTCCAAGATGCTGCAGCTCGCGGTCTGCTGTGTAGCGATTGTATTCGCGGCCGGATTTCTCGGTAAAGCTACCGAAAGCGTAGCCCACTATGCCGGCGAGAGAATCGGCGGCTTCCTGAATGCGACGTTCGGGAATGCGGCGGAACTGATCATTGCGATTTTCCTTGTCCGGGACGGGCTGTTCGATATGGTCAAAGCGAGCATCACCGGCTCGATCATGGGCAACCTGCTGCTCGTGCTCGGACTGAGCGTGTTTCTCGGGGGGCTGAAGTTCAAGACGCAGAAGTTCAACATCATGATGGCCGGGAGCAACGCGTCCCTCATGCTCCTGGCGGTCATCGCGCTATTCGTTCCCGCTATCTTCGCCAGCAGCCTGACCTCGAAGGAAACGAATGCGTTCAGTCTCATCGTCGCCATCATTCTGATCATCGCCTACGTGACCTGGCTCATCTTCTCGATGGTCACGCACAAGGACGTGCTGTCCGACCCGCAGGAGCAGCCGGACGAGCACGACATCGCCTGGTCGAAGGGAAAGGCTATTGTGTACCTGGTATTAGCCACCGTCATGGTCGCCTTCATCAGCGAATGGCTCGTCGGGACGCTGGAGGAGTTCACGCACCGCTTCGGCCTGTCCGAGCTGTTCGTGGGCGCATTCCTCGTCGCCATCGTCGGCAATGCCGCCGAGCATAGCGCGGCCGTCATGCTGGCGATGCGGAACAAGATCGGCGCCGCGGTGGAAATCGCCATCGGCAGCAGCTTGCAGATCGCGCTGTTCGTCGCGCCGGTGCTCGTCATCGTCAGCTACTTCTTCGGGAATACGATGAACATCGTCTTCACGACGTACGAGCTCGCGGGAATCGCCATTGCGTCTTTTATCGCCAAGTCGATCTCAAAGGACGGCATGACGAACTGGTACGAGGGCGTCCTGCTGCTCGTTGTCTATATCATCCTGGGCATCGCGTTTTTCTTGGTGTAGCAAAAAAGGAGTAGCCCTAAGGGCTACTCCTTTCTAGTTGACGCAAGCGCTTCGTACAGCTGAGCCAACTTCCGCTCGAGCTCGCTCAAGATGCTCTTGCCTGCCGACTCCACGACCAGACCCGCCCGGACCGCAAAATCGATCTCGCGGGAAAGTCCGTACATCTGTGTATCCAACACCTCTTCGTAAAGAGGACATCTGCGGTTCGTCAAGGATTCCATCTGAATTTGAATCAGCTTCTCAATTTGATCCGCATCTTCTTGGAGCAGGCTGAGTGCTTTTTGGTTTAAGTTTAACATAATTTCGGATGCCGACATCAAATCTCCCCCTTGCCGAAGCTTATCCAGTCCTTATATGCATATGATAGACGAAATTGCAGCATTACACAAGTAACAGCGGTCCTATAATATGTGGGGGAGTGAACCGTGCGAACCTGGCCTCTATAAACGAAAAAAGATACTTCCCGGCAAAGGGAAATATCTTCTGACGGCGATCGGCCTGATTGCAAATTACTCGGTGACGACATCAACAGTCAAATTGTGCTTGCCGAACACTTCGAGCATCGCTTTGGTCGCTTCTTCCGCGTCCGGTCCGTGAACATGGAGCTGATAGGAGCCGGTGTCCAACAATGTCGTGAACAATCCCAAAATGCTCTTCACATCGATAAACTTGTTTTGCAGCTGCAGCACGATGGAAGAACGGAATTTGTTCGCCGTTTGGGAAATTTCTACAATGGCATTGTTGCTTGCGCTAGACATGACAGATCCCTCCATGGAAGCGGATATGCATCCACCCTCGATTAATGGTACTTCACATTCTATGATAACTTGGAAGCTCGTGCCATGCAACGATAGAATTTAGTTTATTTCAACCGGTCGGGGTTGAGTCCGAGCAGCTCCGGCACGACGAACAGCCCGTCCTTGCGGATCAGAACGTCGTCGAAATACACTTCGCCCCCGCCGAACTCCGGACGCTGGATCAGCACGATATCCCAGTGAATCGACGAGCGGTTGCCGTTGTCGCAATCCTCGTACGCTTGACCCGGGGTGAAATGAAGGCTGCCGGCAATTTTCTCATCGAACAGTGTGTCCTTCATCGGATGCAAAATATAAGGGTTGAAGCCCAGGCTGAACTCTCCGATATACCGGGCTCCTTCGTCCGCATCGAGGATGGCGTTCAATCGCGCGGTATCATTGGCGGTCGCTTCCACGATCTTGCCGTTTTCGAACCGGAACTTTATGTTCTCGAATGTGAAGCCTGCATATACGCTAGGCGTGTTGTAGGAGATCACGCCATTGACCGAATCGCGGACAGGCGCGGTGAACACTTCTCCGTCCGGGATGTTGCGATGGCCGGAACACTTGCGGGCCGGCAAGCCCTTGATGGAGAACGTCAAGTCCGTGCCGGGGCTGACGAGGCGAACTCGGTCCGTCCGCTCCATCAGCGCGGCGAGCGGATCCATCGCGGCGTCCATCTTGCTGTAGTCGAGATTGCATACGTCGAAGTAGAAGTTCTCGAACGCCTCCGTACTCATGCTGGCGAGCTGGGCCATCGATGGGCTCGGGTAGCGAAGCACGACCCAGCGCGTTTTTTTCACCCGCTGCTCGAGATGCACCGGTTTGTAGTAGAGTCGTTGATACATGTCGTTCTTCTCTTGGGGCACGTCGGACAATTCATTGACATTGTCGCCGGAGCGTACGGCGATGTAGCCGTCCATCTGCGACATGCGGTTCAAGTCGAGCTCCTTCCAGAGCTCGAGCTGTTCTGCCGTAACCGAAGTAAGCACGGAACGGAGCACCGATTTGTCGCTCAGCTCCACGAACGGATACCCGCCGCGGGCGTGCACTTCTTCGACCAGGCATTTGGCCAGCTCGCGTTCCCCGCCGATCATGTCGATCCAAATTTTCTCGCCCGGCTTCACGTTTACGGAATATTGCACGAGATTGCGCGCGAGCGTTTGCAATCGGGGATCTCTCATTGCCATCCAACTCCTTGCATCGTCATAGTTTCAATTGAAGACTTTCTGTAGACAAACAATTATTGTAGCCGTCCGAGCGCGGATTGTAAATCCCGTTATTCCCCGAACGCGTATGTAACCTCCGTCGTTTCATCCTTAGGCGCTCCGCCGGAATTATAGTGCAGCTTGGTCATTACCTGCATCGACACAGGCAAATTCGATTTCCGGTCGACCCCGATCCGGTAGACGGATTCCGCCTTCAAGCTGTTTTTCATCTCTTCCACCTTCGCGCGGCTGTCGGCCAAGCTCTTCTCGACTTCACCCCGCATGGCGGCCGTCGTCTTGTCGGACAGCTGGAGCCGCTGCTGCAGCTCCTGCAGCTTGCGGTCCGCGGTGAGCGTCTGCAGCTCCGCGTCCAAGTCGGCCCGCAGCCGTGCCGCAACCTCGCCCGCATCGGGAGTAACGTTCAGGACGATGGTTCCGGACGGTACGGACGCGCCCTTCTCCCGGCTCACCTGCTTGGGCATGACGTTCAGTCTCTCGAGGTGCGACAGCGGGTTCCATCGAACCAACTGTCCGGCCTCGGCCGCTTCCGGACCCTCCGACACGATCCACTCGTCTTTGCTCCGGCTCAGCTGTACCGTCGCACCCTTGCTTCTCCGGCTCAGCTCGACTTGTTTCGGGGATAAGGTCCCGTCTGTCGTCTCCCCGGCCACCACCTGCATGAGCAGCTGATTGTGCCCCGACACCATCCCCCTGAACGAGATGCCCGGCACGGGCGGAAGTCCGCCCATCGACAGCTGCGTCTTGCCTGTGAAGGCGAAATTGTCTTTGCCGGACAGCCCGGACACCGCGTGGTCGAGCACCGTTTGCGGATCGGTTCCTTGCAGACCGCATCCGGCGAGCAGACTGAGCGACAGAGCCAGACCGCCGCACGATCGCGCCATTTTTCGCATGCCAAAACCCCCCTGAGTTTGCTACTGGTTCATCTAGCGTTATCGTTTCCCAAGGGGGCTCGCTTATACAGCTCCGGCCGGCTTCAGCCGAACTTGATCTGGTTTTTGCCGGAACGCTTGGCCTTGTACAGCGCCATATCCGCGCGATAGAACAGCGTCTCCACGCTAAGCTTGGCATCGTTCCACGACCAGTCCGACACGCCGCACGAGACGGTGACGAGGGGCGTAGTCTCTTCGCGCACTTTGCGGCAGATGCGCTCTGCGACGTGGATCGCCTGATCGCGGTTCACCTTGGGGAAGTAGATGGCGAGCTCCTCCCCGCCCCAGCGCGCGGCGATGTCGCCTTCCCGGATGCATGACTTGATGATGCGGCTTACTTGAATCAGCACGTGATCGCCGATTTGGTGGCCGTGCGAGTCGTTTACTTTTTTGAAATTGTCGATGTCGAGCAGTACGAGCGAGCCGCATGCGTCCTTCTTCTGGAAGGCGGCGATCTGCTCGTCGAGATAATGGCGGGCGTATAGACCGGTCAGGTGGTCGGTCGCCACCATGCGGCGCACCTCGGCATGGAGGCTCGCATTGGTGATCGCTAATCCGATATGGCCGGAGAGCACTTGCAGCAGCTTGTAATTGCTGTAGGAGAAGTAGTGTGGAGCTCGGTGCGCGATGAGGATCGCCCCTATCGCCTCGCCGTGCTCGAGAATCGGTGAAGCGAGAAGCGACCGAGCCTCGGTCGCGTTCATCCAGACCGAGTCGATCGGACAGTCCGACCGATAGTCGGACAAGATCACGGGCTCCTTCTTCGTCATGACGAGCCCAGCGAAGCCATAATCCAGCGATACGCGTTCGCGGATGAACGATTCGGGATGGCTCGCTTGCACGACCAGCTCGTGCTGCGTCCGATCGAGCTCGACAATGCAGGCGAACTCGGCCTGGAAGATGGCGGTCAGCTCATCGGCCGCGTATTGAAAAATGTCCTGCAGGCTCAGGCTCTGATTCAGACGCTGCGTAATCTCGTTGATGAGCTGCAGCTCGTGGACGAGCCTTACCGTCTGCTCGAACAGCTGCGCGTTCTCGAACGCGGTTCCGGCTGCGTCGGTCAATAGCCCGATGAAGTCCAGATCGTCGGCCGCCAGCACACGGGAGATCGATTCGAGATAGAGGACGGCGTAGACGCCCTGCTTGCCCTTGAGCGGGACGGCAGCGGCACGGCTGTCTCCGAGGGACTCCGGCGGCTCGTCCGAAAGAACGACGCAGCCTTCCATGAAGGCGCGCGAACAGAGATGCTCGCTCCCGTGAAGCGCTAAGGGCTTAACCGGAATGTCGGGACACAGATGGTCCTGCGAGACATACAGCTGCTTAGGCAGCCAAGGGTACAAAATATCGAGACACGCCATCCATTCCGTGAGGATGGCGTTGACATCATTCAGTTCGTGCAGTCGTTTGGCCAGATGAAATAGCGTGCTCTGGCGTTCCGTTGCCCGGTTCGAGCGGGTCAGCGTGTCGATCAGCCATACGTTCTCGCGTTCGACCCGATCGGCCTGCAGCTGTGCGGCCAGCGCGAGTCGCAGCGCGCGCAGCACGATCGGCAGCTCCGCGGAGGGCTCGGGTGCCCGAATGGCCAAGGTGAGGGTATGGTCCGAGGAGTCCATACGCAGCGCCTCCGTATATAGCGTCTTCCGGCTCCCCTCGTCGGCTTCGGGGTGGGCGCCGAGCAAGTCCCAGCCGCCGCCAAGCGATCTTTGCGTCCATATCGTGTCGTCCGGTCCTAGCAGGGCTATCGCAAATTCTCCATCTAATTGGTCCGTTAGGAGCTCATCTATGAATCTGTGAAACGATTCGGTCAGTTGGGCGGTATAGGAATTCCTGTGTAAAGATTCGCGCGTGCGATCGGCTGTCCACCCCGGTTGGATGGGGGCAGCCAGCAGATCGGAGGCCGCCGGAGTCGGTATTCGTTCTTCTCCCATGACTAGCTCCTTCTAGTGAACTTTCAACACTATAAGTGTACACAACATGTTCGATCGTTGTCAGCATAAATGTTTCGTCAAAAAGCTCCACAAACCGCCATGCTCCGGCTTTTTTACACGAATCGCACAAAAGAGTATGCCGTCTCATCTTGACATACCCGCCCAGTTTCTTATAGAATTAATAGTCGAGTGGATTCAGAGTTATCTACGCAGATTTATCGGTGTCACCCTCACTAATTTTGTTGCTGACAGGACAGCGGCTGAACTTTCCTGGGAGATGGAACCGGCGATCGGATTTCGTAAACAAAGTTAGGCACCCGTAATAATGACGACTCCACCAGCAACCGCAACACCCGACTAAAACTTAGCAGATGAAGGAGTTACGAATACATGGCACGCTATACAGGTCCTAAATTTAAACTTAGCCGCCGCCTGGGCATCTCCCTGAGCGGGACGGGCAAAGAATTGAAACGCGCATTTCCTCCGGGGCAACACGGTCCTGGCCAGCGCAAAAAAATGAGCGGCTACGGCGTTCAGCTCCAAGAGAAGCAAAAGCTGCGCCACATGTACGGCTTGGGCGAGAAGCAATTCCGCAACTTGTTCGATAAAGCCTCCAAACTGAAAGGTATCGCCGGCGAGAACTTCATGGCGCTTCTCGAGAGCCGTCTGGACAACCTGGTATACCGCCTCGGTTTGGCTAACTCCCGCGCAGGCGCACGCCAGCTCGTATCCCACGGTCACGTGACAGTGAACGGCAAGAAAGTCGACATCGCTTCGTACCTCGTGAACACGGGCGACGTCATCGGCCTCCGCGAGAGAAGCCGCGGTCTCTCTTCCGTGAAGGAAGCCATCGCGAACCGCAACTTCCTGCCGGCTTACCTCGAGTTCAACGATGCAGCGGTAGAAGGCAAGTTCATCCGCCTGCCGGACCGTTCCGAAATGCCGCAAGAAATCGATGAGAAGCAAATCGTCGAGTTCTACAGCCGATAAGAGCGTACAGAACCCTTCCAGATTCATTCTGGAAGGGTTTTTTGTGGTTTAAGCCCGGAGGACGAGGCGAACGAACTTGCGCTTCCCGATTTGAACCAAATCGCCGTCGCGCAACGCAACTTGCTCGTTCGGCTCCGTCCGCTTGACCTCGTTCAGCTTCACGGCGCCCTGCACGATGCTGCGCTTCGCCTCCGCATTCGACGCTTGCAGTCCGAGGTGTACGAGCAGCCGATCGAGCCGCATGGTGGCGCCCCCTTCCAGCACATCTAAGCTCAGCTCCCGCTCCTCGACCTCTTCGGGAATCGCATTCTGCTGGAACACAGCCACAAAATGGCGCTCCGCCTCCTCCGCCTGCGATTCTCCATGGAACTGACGGACCAACGTGCGGGCGAGCTTCATTTTCGCATCCCGGGGATGGATCGCGCCGCTCGACAGACCGTCTTCCAGCGCCTGCAGCTCGGGGGCTTCCAGATCGGTCACCAAGCGGAACGTTTTGACCATCAGCTCATCCGGCATCGACATCGTCTTGCCGTACATCTCATGCGGGGGCTCCGCGATCCCGATGTAGTTGCCCAGGCTTTTGCTCATTTTGTGCACCCCGTCCAATCCTTCCATGAGCGGCATCGTAATCGCGGCTTGGGTCGAGACGCCGTATTCCTTCTGCAGCGTACGGCCCATGAGCAGATTGAACGTCTGGTCCGTCCCGCCGAGCTCGATATCGGTCTTCAGGGCGACGGAATCGTAGCCTTGCATGAGCGGGTAGAAAAACTCGTGAATGCCGATCGGCAATCCGGAGGCATACCGCTTCGCAAAGTCGTCCCGTTCCAGCATACGAGCCACCGTGACACTGGCCGCCAACCGAAGCGTCTCCGGAAAGGTCAGCCGGTTCAGCCAATCGGAATTGTAGTACACCGTCGTCCGTGCCGGATCGAGAATCCGAAACACCTGCTCCTGATACGTCTTGGCGTTGGCGGCGACCGCTTCCTCGCTAAGCTGCTTCCGTGTCTCCGACTTGCCCGAAGGGTCGCCGATCCGTCCGGTGAAGTCGCCGATAATGAGCTGCACCTCATGGCCGAGCTCCTGAAACTGGCGCAGCTTCCGCAAGACGACCGCGTGCCCGATATGCAAATCCGGCGCACTGGGGTCCATGCCAAGCTTGATCCGCAGCGGCCGGCCTTCGACGATCGACGTCTCGACGAGCTCACCCAGCCGGTCCTCCGGGATCATCTCCGCCACCCCTTGCTTAATAACAGCCAACTGCCTGCTCACCTCTTGCCGCTGCTCCTCGGTTAACGCTTGCTTGATTGCTTTCATTTTCTCCACCCTCTCCGTCGTTCTCATTCTGCAAACACAAAAAAACCTTCCCATCCCCTGATAAGGGACGAGAAGGATTCCACCCGCGGTACCACCCTAATTAAAGCCTGGAAGTCGAATGCTGTAGCAAGGACTGCACGCAAATCGAGCAAGCTTTCACTTGATGCGTTCATAACGGGAACATCCCGGACCGAGGCTGCCGCGAGCGCCGCTCGCTTCCCCTCGTCTGCTCCGGACGGTAATTCGACACTGCGGCCTCGGATCGGCTCTCACCCCCGCCGACTCTCTGAACCGGGTTCCGCTGTCTACTGTCGGAGGAATGAGATCGCCGTCTCCCGCCTCCGTCGTCCTTCACCGCATTTGACGGTTATAAAAATTAGTAAAGTTATATCACAATAAGATGTGCGCGTCAATAGCGGTCAGGATAGGCTCGTACGTTCGCTTATGGTATAATAGGTGTGCCGCAGCCAGCTGTAAGGGGCGCGCGACTTGAGTAGGAGGTTCAACATGCCGGAAGATTCATCATCCCCAAAGCAATCATTTTCTCAAAAAAATCCTAAAACTTACAAAACGATCCTTTTCATTCTCGGCGTAGTAAAATGGACTTTCGTCTTAGGCATAATCAGCATGTTCCTCGTAGGCGGAATCGGCTTCGGATACGTCAGTTCCCTTGTCAAGGACGACCCGGTGCGAACCACGGACTTCATCCTAGAGAAGGTGAACGAGAACGACTTGACGGGCTTCGTCTACTTCAACGACGGGACGCAGGTCGGTCAGCTCCGCTCCGACGAGGACCGCCGAATAATAGGCACGGGCGAGCTCCCGGACACGGTGCGTAACGCGGTCATCGCGATCGAGGACTACCGGTTCTACGAGCATTCCGGGATCGACTTCAAAGGGACGTTCCGGGCCGTGACCCAAAAGCTGACGAACGCCGACGTACAGACCGGGGGCAGCACAATTACCCAACAGCTCGCCCGTCGCGTATTCCTCAGCCTGGACAAGAGCGACAATCGGAAGGCCAAAGAAATATTTTTGTCGCTGCGGCTCGAGCGGCTGATGTCGAAGGAGCAAATTTTGCTCGCCTACTTGAACAAAATTCCGTTCGGGAATGGCTCGAACGGTACGAACTTGTCCGGCATTAAGGCGGCCGCCAAGGGCATTTTCAACGTCGACGACCTGAATCAGCTGAACGTCGCGCAAGCGGCATACTTGGCCGGATTACCGCAGTCACCGAGTACTTATTCCGCGTTTACGAGCAAGGGCAAATTCGACAAAACCGGGTTCGATAAGGCGAACACACGCAAGGAGCTCGTGCTTAAGCGGATGCTCGAGACCGGCTACCTGACGCAAAGCCAATATGAGGAAGCGTTGAAGTTCGATGTGCAAGCCTCGCTTGCCCCTACATCAGAGAAAGCCTATGATACTTACCCGTATTTAATGCTGGAAGCCGAGCGCCAGGCTTCGGAAATATTGCTCAACCTCAACAATCCGAACGTGAAGAAAGGCACCACGAAGACCGAGCAGGACGCATATAACGAAGCGGCCAAAGAGTCCCGGGAACAGCTGCTCAGGAGCGGGTACCGCATCTATACGACGATCGACAAAACGATCTATGACCAGATGCATGTCATCTCGGAAGAACCCAAAAACTTCACGCCGGACGACCCGACGAAGGGCGTCGAGCAAATCGCCGGCATCATGATCGACAATAAAACCGGGGCGATCCTCGGGATGATCGAGGGCCGGAACTTCTTCATCGAGCAGATGAATCTGGCGACACAGATGAAGCGCCAGCCGGGCTCGACGATGAAGCCGATCGCCGCCTACGCCCCGGCGCTTGAGAAAGGCGCGATTCAACCCGCGACCGTCATCGACGACGTTCCCATCGTGCTGAAGGACTGGGTGAAGAAATGGCACCTGCCGGAAAACTGGGACAACGATTTCCATGGCCTCGTAACGGCGCGGACCGCCTTGAACTGGTCTTACAACATTCCGGCCATCAAACTGTTCTTGAATCAAGTGGGCATTGACACGGCTTGGGATTATGCCAAGAGAATGGGCATCAACTCCATCACGAAGGAAGATTACAACGCGCAGACCGGCGTAATCGGCGGTTTGTCCGAGGGAGTCTCCGTCGAGGAAATGACGAACGCTTATACGACGCTGGCGAACAAAGGCGTGTTCAACGACGCGTTTATGATCAGCAAAATTACCGATGCCGACGGCAAAGTCGTATATGAGCATCAGCAAAAGCCAACCACCGTCTTCTCGGAGGAAACGGCCTACTTGATGACCGACATGATGCGGACGGTCATTACGGCCGGGACCGGGACGGACATTATGAAGGACTACAAATATTTCAAGACGAATCCGGTCGTCGGCAAGACAGGCTCCACCCAGAACGACGGAGACGCTTGGTTCGTCGGGTACACCCCGGACATTACCGTCGGGGTATGGGCCGGTTACGATACGCCGAAGCTGACGCTGAAAAAGACCGGTTGCAACACGACGACCGAACTCGGGTGCGGCACGCAGCGGGCGAAGAAAATATTCTCCAAAGTGATGAATGCCACCGTAGAGAACAAGCCTGAACTGTTCGTTACCAAACAGTTCGAGCGGCCGGCCAACATCGTCGACATGACGGTGTCCGGGTATTCCGGCAAGCTGCCGAATGAAGAAACGGTGAAGGCCGGCAAGCTGAACACCGATATCTTCAACAAAAAATGGGTGCCGACCGAAGAAGACAACGTGCTCGTGCATCAGAAATTCGTCGCTTATGACGGCAAAGTGTACTTGCCGAAGCCCGAAACGCCGGCCGATATGGTACAGGAGAAGCTCGTCGTGCGCCGGGAGAAATCGATCTCGTCGATCATCAGCGAGATCGAGGGGATCCTGCCGCAACTGCCGGAGGAGAATCGTCCCGATATTTCGCACTATTACCCGCTCGATTACCAGAACGATTCCGCCTCCGTGGTCGATCCGCGCACAGACGACGGTCAGCGCCCGGCGGCGCCTGGCGGCGTAGCGCTCCATCGTCTCGGCGACGGAAGCTTCGAGATCGTGTTCAGTCCGGCTGCGAATCCGGATCTCGTTGGGTATCGGCTCTATCGCACATCCGACAGCAACGGGTTCCAGCGCTTGAATGGCAAAGTCGCCTTGATCGGGCAAGAAGCCCGGATCGTCGATAAGCCGCCTACTCAAGGACTGGTGGGCTACTACGTGACGGCGGTCGACGTGGTCGGCAAGGAGTCGCCTCCGAGCCGAGTCGTGTATTCGGACGGCAACTCCGGCGATATTGTGCCGATCGACTCGATGGGCATCCCGACCGGGAACGGTTCCGGAGCTTCCGGCGGCAATGGAGCGGGCGGCACACCGACGCCTCCCCCGGGACAGTCGGCCAAGGGCGCCCCGTCGGCTCCGCGCAGCCTGGCGCTCAAGCCGACGAATGCGGGGCTCGAGATCAGCTGGGCGGCGAATGCCGCCAGCGAAGGCGTCAAGCGGTACGACATTTATTACAGCGACAAGGAAAACGGGAAGTACACGAAGCTGCAGTCGTCCACTACAACGAAGGTCAATTATTACGCGATCGTCTACGACGGCTGGTACCGGGTCACCGCGACGAACAACAACGGCGAATCGGCTCCGTCCAAGGCCGTGCAGTACAAGAAGTAAATCCGCGCCAAGCGTACACAAACAGCCCCCCATTTCGGGGCGGCTGTTCCTGTTGAGTGGTGCGATACTCCGCGCCCTTGAAGGTCCGCATCGGGCGATATTGTTGTGACTCCTTATGAGCACTATCCCTTTCACTCAGAAAGCCTGCTAGCGCCTGCATCTGCGCGAAGTATTCACGACAGCCGCCTCTTCCAGGACGGCTGTTCACGTTCAATGGCGGGACACGGTTGTTGGTTTGATCTTCCTGATTTCCTTATGAGCACTATCCCCTTCACTCAGAAGCCTGTTAGCCCACCTGCATCCATGCGAAGTATGCACGACAGCCGACCCTTTCAGGTCGGCTGTTCGCGTTCAATGGCGGGACACGGTTGTTGGTTTGATCTTCCTGATTTCCTTATGAGCACTATCCCCTTCACTCAGAAGCC
>NZ_JBJGED010000019.1:0-155666 GCF_045062745.1 Paenibacillus sp. HJGM_3 | reverse complement strand
TCTCCAAGCGGCGGGAAATATGGGCAGATAGAATTTTTTCCTGACGGTACATATTTGGATCGCGATTATTTAACAGAGGAAGACTATACGGGTGTTTTTGGAACCTATACATTGGATAATAACGGACGGCTGACTGTCTCGGCGACGAGGGGCTTTGAAAAGAGAAACGGTGCACTGAAGCAAGTGCCTATTAGCGACACCATGGCTTATTCAGTAGTAGTCGAAGGCAATAGACTAGAACTTTCGGATGGAAGTAACGCCAACAATAACACCATTAGGGCTACCCGATCCAAATGAAAAACAACTGCCCTGATCCGGCAGTTGTTCTCCTTGCTTCCTCTACTCCGCATGGTCGATCGGAATCGGCTTGCCGCTCCACGCCTTCTTGGCCGTCCACTCGGCCTCGCCTTGCCAGAACGGGTCGTCGGCCGGCAGCGCCAGTGGCAGGAACACCGTGGAGCAGAGATACAGGCTCCCGGTCGAGATGTACGTCTCGCCGACATCCGGCTGGTGGCCGCACAGCCCGATCGTGAGCCAGCCGCCGTCGTCGAAGGTGCCGGGCATCTCGATCGTCCGGCGGATGACCGCCGTCAGCGCACCGCGCACTTGCGCCGGCTCGACGTGAGCCGGCAGCTCGCGGCGCAGTGCGATCTGGCTCAGCAGCTGGAACGCGCCGAACCGGTACGCGAGCGACCGCCCGATGACCGGGAACGTCCCCTCCGGCGAGATCGAGCGCTCCTGGATAGCCGCGTACCGGCGTGCCCGGTGCAGCACAGGCTCGCGAAGGCGGCCCCAATCCGCGTAATGTTCGCCCATCGCTTCCACAATATCGATCAGCATCGGCTGAATGACGAAGCTGTTGTAATAATCGGCATGATACTCCGGCCCGTCGCCATACGTCCCGTCGCCCAAGTACCACTGCTCGTGCTGCTTCAGCGCATAGTCGATCCGCATCGGATCCCAGTCCGTCTCTCCCATCCGATAGAGCGCCGTCTCCACCATGGCCGCGAACAGCAGCCAGTTATTGAAGAACGGCTTGCGCGAGCGGGACAGCTTAAGCGCCTGGATGAGATTCCGCTTCACGCGGGGCTCCAGCTTGCTCCACAACGCATTCGGCGCCCGCACAACCGCATGGGCGAGGAACGCGGCATCAACGATCGGCTGGAACCCTTCCGAGAAATTCATGTAATCCGGCGAAGCCGGATCGGTTCCCGCATCGATCGCTTCCCGGGCGAGGCGGGCGAACAGGGCGCGCAGCTTGCCCTCCTCCTCGTCCTCCTGTCCATGCTCCAGCCAAGGGGCGAGCCCGGCGAGCAGCCGTCCCAACGCTTCCAGGTACGTATATGAGAACCGATCCTCCTGCTTGCGCTCTACGGGCATGACGGCCTTCAATTGCCGGGAGGCGAGCGCTTGAAGCACCGGGTTGGCGATGCGGAACAGGACGTCCAGCCAGTACGTTCGATCCATTTCCGCTTGCCCACTCTGCCGTTGCGGTTGCGAATTCGTCTGCGTCATGATGCTGATCCCTCCAATCGAATGCTGCAAGCGCCCCACGACTGCTCGTCCCACAACAGCTCCAGTCGATCCCCATCGGCTAGGGCGCCGACACCCTCGGGCGTCCCGGTGAACAGCACGTCGCCGGGACCGAGTCCATAATGACGGGCCGTGAAGTCGACGAGTGTCTGCAGATCGAAGATCATGTTCTTAACATTGCCGCGCTGCGCTTCGATTCCATTCTTGCGAAGCGTGAAATCCGCCTGCTGCAGTGCCGCCACACCCGGGAACGGACGAAACGCCGTCAGAGGCGCGGAATGGAGGAAGCCTTTGGCCGCGAGCCAAGGATACCCCTTCTTCTTCAGGGTATCCTGCACATCGCGGAGCGTTAAGTCGAGCCCGAGCGCATATTGGTCGACCATCTCGTCGACCCGGATGCCGGACTCATAGGGGCGCGCTATGTGCACCACAAGCTCCGCTTCATAATGGACGCTGCCCTGTGCTCCTGGGAGGACGATATGTCTGCCGTCCATCTCGACCAAGGCGTGCGTAGGTTTGCCGAACAGCATCGGCTGCTCCGGCACCGCATTGCCCATCTCGGCGGCATGGGCCCTATAGTTCCGTCCAACGCAATAGACATTGCGAGTCTGCTTCAGCATATGATGGAGGTCTCCTTCTGTATATCCGTCTAAGGGGTTGGTTTCGTAGTTGGTTTCTCAGTTGGTTTCGGCGACGCCGAGCTCTGGGCGCCCGGTCGGGATCGAATCGATCCGTCCTTGTCTACTGTAGCGCCGAACGAGATATTCGACAACCGCTCGAACAGCTTCAGATTATCCGGCTCGAGCATGTAGTCCGGGAGCGCCCATTTGTTCCAAACCGGCACGAGACCCAGCTCGCAAGCCCCCTGCTTCGTGCAGGACGCCTGCAGAATGCCCGATTCCCAAGTCTTTGGCGCATCCGCCCGGGTCGTGAACAGGAAGTTGCCGGTGCTGTACGCAATCCACTTGCCGTTGTACGACTCGAAGCCTTGCAGCACGTGCGGATGGCCGCCGACGATCAGGTCCGCCCCGGCATCGATATATTTCTTGGCAAACTCCCGCTGGTAGCTCTCCGGCATATCGTTGCGCTCGATGCCCCAATGGGTGATGACGACGACCAAGTCCGCCTTCGCCTTCGCTTGCTTGATCGTCTCGATCGGCAGCGTCAAGGCGTACGTGTCGGCGACTCCTGGCCGGTCGCGTCCGTCCTTATCCTTGCCGACCTTCCAATCGGCATTCTCTACGACGCGGCTGAAGCCGAGGAACGCGACCTTGATCCCCTTTTTCTCCACAATGACCGGCTGGAACGCCTCCGCCACATTGCGGCCGGCCCCGACATGCTGAATACCGGCCTTGTCCAGATGGTCGAACGTGTCGAGCAGCCCTTCGATCCCGTAGTCCAGAATATGGTTGTTGGCCATATTGACCAGGTCGAATCCGGCTTCCTTGAACGCGGGAAGCGCCTCGGCCGGGGAACGGTACACGAAATCTTTTTTCTGCGGCGTGCCTCGGCTCGTAATCGGCGTTTCCAGGTTGGCGACCGTTACATCGGCGTTTTGCAAGTGGGACTTCACATTGCGATACGGATAGTCGAAGCCTTCCCTGCGCAACACCGTCTCAACCGTACTCGCGAAAATCACGTCTCCGACGAACGCGAGTTTGACCCGCGAATCGTCGTCCGGCTTGGCCGTTCCGCCCGTACCCGGCGTATGTGTCGCGCCTGGTGCGGGAACCGCCGTCCCGCCGGACGACGGCGATTGCGACGGCATCGGCGTCGGCGTACCTGGCTTGGCGGTCGCCTCCGGAGTTCCGGTCGGCTTCGGCGTCGCCGTACTTGCCGCTCCGCCCCCGGGGTCCCCGCTAGGTTCCGGCGGCTCCGTAGCGGTCGAGCCGCGCCCGCCTCCTATGGCCCATACCGTCAGGCCGATGACCGCCACGAGCAGCACCGCGGCCAGCGGCAGCACCAGGTCGCGGGTTTTGAATGTAAGGCGGGGCTTGCTTTTCTTATGTCGTTCCGAACGCGATTCTCTCATTAGCGACTCCTTATACGCACCATTTCATTCCTCATTATAGCAGATTTGCGGCCATTGCGGTCCGCCCCCGCTACAAAACGAGGCATAATCCTTCCGGCCGCTCGTGCTAGAATGGATGGAGGAGAGGAGCGATTGACCCATGAAAGGAAGAAAAGGCTGGCTCGGCTACACGCCGGCCAGCGTTGAACGGTATATTAGTGTACTGGAGACGGAACGGCTGCTGCTGGAGGAGCGGAATGAGACGAAGCGGCAGGAATACGAGGCAGCGCTGCTGCCTTCGAGACGCGCCGTAGAGAGAAGCCGGCAGGAGCTCCGGCAGCTCGAGCAGCTCGAAGCCCGGCTGACCGAGTGGGTCTCGCGGAACGAGTCGCTATGAGACGGCTGAAGACTACTCTATGGGGTTTGCACCGTGCCTCGGTTCGCCAGCGGATCGATCGGCTCGAGCAGGAGCTCTTGCGGCAGCTCGAACGGGCGGAGCGCATCGACGCCGAGCATGAGGCGACCCGCCGGTCTCTCGCCGCCGAATATGAGCGGGTGCAGTGGAAGGTGGAGCAGAAGAAGGCTAACATCGACCGGCTCATTGTGCGCAAGATGGAGCTGATGGCCGAGCAGGACGCCGCCTCCGGGAACGCCGTCACTCGCCCCGGCACAGGCGTCTTAGCGTCTCCACGACCAACTCGCGCTCCCGCTCCTGTACTCTCGCGCCTAATGTCTCCACCGTATCGCCGGGCAGCACGGGTACTTCGCTTTGGGCCACGATCGGCCCCTCATCGTAAGCTTCCTCGACCAAGTGAACGGTAACTCCGGTTACCGGCTCCCCTGCCTGCAACACCGCCGTGTGCACGTGATGGCCATACATTCCTTGGCCCCCAAATTTCGGCAGCAACGACGGATGCGTATTGACCACCTTGCCGCGGTAATGGGCGAGCGTGGCTGGCCCGAGCTTTTTCATGTACCCGGCGAGGAAGATCCAATCGGCGTGCGTGGCGATGAGCGTCCCGAGGATCGCCCGGTCGAGCTCCACGGGATCCGGATACGCGACGGAGCTGAGATGGTACGCCCGAATGCCGGCCTGACGGGCCCGCTCCAGCGCATACGACCCGGAGTTGTTGCTGATGACTGCACATACGTGCACATCCAGACGGCCCTCGCGGCAAGCATCGAGGATCGCTTGCACATTCGAACCGTTATGGGAAGCGAACAGCGCCAAATTCGGTTTACGCATTTCCGGCCCTGGCCTTCCCATTCATAATCTCGGCAGCGTGCTCGTAGCATTCCGCCAGCTGTTCTTTCGTCACCCGTGCCGGATTGTGCTCGAATGTGAGGTGAAACCGGTCGTTGCGACGGGACAAGTACTCGAGATACCTCGGCGCGTCGCCATAGTCCGGTAGCTCCGCGTGCTCCGGCAGCACCGGCAGATGGCGGTCCATCGCATCCGGCCCATACTTCACATTGCTGTAGTGCACTAGGTAGACGAACGGAGCGACCGCATCCATGTAAGCATAGGGGTCGAAGCCGGGGAAAACCCGTCGATGGACATCGAACCGCTGCAAATCCACAACAAGCCCGATGTCTCTATACTGCCGGAACAGTTCGGCGATCCATCCCATCTCGTAATCTCCGAAAAAATCGTACTCCAACACTATGCGCTGACCGGTACGCGCCTGCAGCTCGCCGATGCGCTCGAACGCTCTCTCTGTATATTCCTGGAACGGGCTGTCTCTCCAATGATCCATGGAATAGTGCTCGAACTGAGGGAGACGCCGCATGTAAGCTTCGTCCTGCAGGCTCGGAAAGATCGAAGGATACGGATAATGCAGGAGCAAATAGTTCGCCCCGAACCGCCTCGCGACCGCTGCTTCCTCCGCGAGCCGCGCGAATCCCGCTTCGCGATCCGCCGCTTCCAAGGAGGTGATGGCCGGCAGCGAATACCCTTGTCCGCCCAGCACAGGCGTATGGATGCCGTAGCCGAGCCCCTTCGCCTCCACGAATGCATGCAGCTCTTCCATCTGCTCCAGGCTTCGGAATTGCGACACTTCGAGTCCTGTTATCCGCTCCGTAGTGTAAGCTTCCCAATGCGCCGGGTCCAACCCGTTCCACATGCCCATTTGCAATCTTCGGTTCAATGTGCTTCCCCTCTCTCATCTCTCTGAAAGTCAATATGAACTCAGATTAGCACAAATTGGGGGACTTTCCTCCTCTTTTTGTGGCTATTCCCGGATGCGCTTGCGGACTGCGTCTACGGCGGCGACCTTCCTCTCCGCGATCCGGCTCATCCATTCCCGGCTCGCCCGATCGTATTCGTCCCGCCGTTCGGACGGGGACATGGCCGCGAGGTTGATCTCGACCGTGAGCAGCGCCGATTCTGCGGCCGCCTCGAACAAGACCGCTCCGATGCCTAGATCGGAGATCACGTTCTTGTTCGCGTACGGGGCGAGCTCACAGGCGATGCCAAGCGCCTCCGCACATGCCTCCATCAGCCGGAGCGGGATGGCGACGGCTTCGTGCGACGCCTCCTCGATCGCGTGCCGTCGAGCCGCCTTCTGCTCGTCGGTATCCTTCGCCAGCCGGATCGCCGCCATGTACCGCTCGAAGGAGACGATGTCCGCCTCGAGCAGATCCTCGCACATCGTGGACATCTCGCGCAGCCGGGCCAAGACGGACTCGACCTCGTCCGCCACATCGGCATACTTCGCGCCCTTGGTGAAATTAGCCGCCATGGAAGCCATCGCCGCACCGAGCGCCCCGACGAGCGCGGCGACGCTGCCGCCGCCCGGCGTAGGCTTCGCAGCCCCGGCTTCCTCCAGAAATTCCTTGATCGTGCTGTCCCACGCCGGCTTGCGGCCGGCTTCCTGATCGTTCGTGCTCATAGATGTCCCTCCTTCTGTCCCGCTGCCCGCTGCAGCTCGTAAGCCTTGTAGACGTTGTCGAACAGCAGCGCCGTTGTAAGCGTCCCGATCCCGCCCGGCGTCGGAGTGAATGCCGCGGCCATCGCGCCGGCGTCCGGATCGACATCGCCCGCGATCGTACCGTCGGGCCGCTCGTTCATCCCGGCATCGATTAGGACGAGCTCCGGATGTATCATGCCGCTCGTCACGAGACCGCCGAACCCGACCGCCACGAAGGCGATCTCGGCATGGGCGAGATGCTGCTTCAGGTCGCGGGTGCGGGAATGGCATACGGTGACGGTCGCCTGCTCCCGCTGCAGCAGGTGGAACAGCGGCATCCCGACCGTCTTCCCGCGCCCGACGAGCGTCACGTTGCTGCCGGAGAGCGAGTAGCCGTAGTGTTTGGCGAGGCGAATGCACGCTTGCGGCGTAGCGGGGACGAGTCCCGGCGCGCCTGTGAGCAGCGCGAGCTTGCTCGCCGGCGTCACGCCGTCCACGTCCTTCAGAGGCTCGATCGCCTCGGTAATCCGGCTCGTGGACAGATGCTTCGGCAGCGGCAGCTCCAGCATGATGCCATGCACGGCCGGATCGGCATTGAGCCCTGCGATGCAAGCGAGCAAGTCCGCCTCCGTGCAGTCGGCGGCAAATTCATATAGGCGGAACCCGATTCCGATCCGTTCCGCCACCTTGCGCTTCGCCTGCACGTAGTAGGCCGACGCCGGGTCCCCCGTCACCGTTACGACCGCGAGCTGCAAGGCTTCGCCGTCCGCCCGGAGCGTCTCCGTCCGCTGCGCCAGCTCCGCGTACACTTCGTCCGCAACCGGCTTGCCCTTCAACAGTTTGCTCATCTTTTTCGTCTCCTTCCACATTGAAAAACAAAAAACATTCGGCGCTGATCCATCGGACGAGACCAAACTCTCCCCGCAATCGATCAATTCCAAATGCTTCACCCAGGCGAACGGCATATATGACAATCCGGGCTCCCTCGTGGTGCTCCACGCTCGCCAGTTACCCGAACCGGACAGTCAAGCTCCGTGTGCCGGCACGCGGAACTTTCAAGGCGCGAAGGCGGTCAACGGAGGGCTGATACTTGCATCTTACCAAATGGTTTATGTGTTTGTCCAAACAAAGTGATATAATATTGCAATATTAGGAGGGAGTCCAAATGGGAAATTGGAAAGCGAATTTGGCGGTCCTCTGGTTCGGCCAATTCCTCGTCATGGGCGGCATGACGATGGTCATTCCGTTCTTGCCGCTATTCATCCAGGAGCTCGGGATCACCGAGCCGCACAAGGTGTCGATGTGGGCGGGCGTCATCTTCGCCGGGAACTTCATTACGTCGTTCTTCTTCCAGCCGCTGTGGGGGAAGCTCGCCGACCGGTACGGCCGCAAAATGATGCTGCTTCGTTCCGGCTTCGGCATGGCGATCGTGATGACGCTCATGGGCTTCTCGGGCAACGTGTGGCACCTGCTCCTGCTCCGCGTCCTGAACGGCACGATCTCCGGGTATGTGCCCGCCGCGACGGCCCTGATGTCCGCCACCACACCGAAGAGCCGCATGGGCTTCGCCATGGGTACGCTGCAGTCCGGCGGCGTGGCGGGTACCATCCTCGGCCCGCTGATCGGCGGCCTGCTCGCGGAGTGGATCGGCTTCCGCCCGATCTTTTACATCACCGGCTCCTTGTTGTTCATCGCATCGCTCCTGGCCTTGTTCATCGTGAAGGAATCGTTCAACGCCAAGGAAGCGGCGAAGAAGCCGAGCGTCTCCGTGGTGGAAGGGTTCAAGACGCTGGGACGCATTCCCCAGCTGCCCGCGCTATTCACCGTGACGGTGCTCATCCAGTTCGCAATGCTCAGCTCGATGCCGCTCATGCCGATCTTCGTGCAGGAGCTGCATGGACCCGGGGCTTACCTGGCGTTCTATGCCGGTCTCGTCGGCTCGATCACCGGCTTCTCGAACATGATCGCCTCGCCGCTGCTCGGCCGCTTGGGGGATCGGATCGGCCAGTCCAAAATATTGATGATTTCGCTGATCGGAGCCGGGCTGCTCTTCATCCCGCAGGCGCTCGTGCACAACATATGGCAGCTGTTCACGATCCGGTTCATCCTCGGGATGTTCATGGGCGGGCTGTTGCCTTCGGTCAACGCGCTGATTCGCAAGTACACGCCGGACGGGATGGAGAGCCGCGCTTACGGATTCAACAGCAGCTTCCTCTCCCTCGGCAACATGATCGGCCCTGTAGTCGGCGGATTCTTGTCCGGATTCATCGGCATCCGAGGCATCTTCTACATCGCGAGCGCGCTCTTGATGCTGAACGCCGTCTGGGTGTGGAAGACGCTGATTCGCCTAAGGGTGCTGGCCCCGAAACCGGACACGTTGCCCGAACCGCGTCCTGAGCCAAAGCCCGCTAAATGACAATAACCTGATCGGCGTTTGGGCCGATCAGGTTATTTGTCGTTCGGGCTGCTAGCTCTGATAGGTGAGTGCCATCCGCCCCATCTGTTCCCACGCTACGATGAACGACGACTTGGGCACCTTTTGCGCCTGGATGTTCTCGAACGGGTTGTTCACATACACTGACTCCTCATCGAATCCGACAAGCAGCACGCAATGCTCCTGGAATGTCGCCGATACCTCCTTGCCTTCCGGCGTCTTCCATGTCGTCCAGGCATCGCTCTGCTCGAACGAGGCTATATTCCAGATGACGACCGGCTTCCCGTCAGTCACCGCACGCTCGATCTCGCTGAAGTCAAGACCTGTTAGGTCGAGCGAGCCAGGTGTGTACACTTGCTCGAGCAGATGCGCGAGCGGCTTCACATAGACGGCGTAGCCCAGTTCGTTCCCATAAATATCGCCGACGAACCCGATGTCGGGATCTCCCCATACGGCGATATTGCCGTCCTCGTCGAACTCCGGCGATGTCTCGTCCTTCGGCAGCATCGACGCCAGGTCGAGCTTGTCGATCGGCTGCTGGAGGTAGGCGAGCAGCATCGCGAGACTCGTAATCTCGCAGCCGTTGTACAGCTCCGGCAGCTGGCTGATGAGGGGAACGTCGATCCAATGGAGGGTGTCCGGCACAGCATCTTCGGCCGCGCCGACGGCCTCGGTGCTCGCTTCCGGCTCGGAGACCGGCGGCTCATCGGCAGTCTGGATGAGCGGCGATTCCGCAGCGATTGACACGCTTTCCAGCGGAACATGGTCAGGCTCGGCTCCGCTTAACGGCAGCCAAGTGAGCAAGACGAACATCCCCGTGAACGCTGCGATTTTCCGGTGCATCCGACTCCCTCCTCTATTAAGCCTAGTATAGCATATCCGCTGCTTGTGCAGGCTTATCCGAGGTAGGGGGCGTGTGAATTTATCCTTGCTGCTCTTCGTCGGCGTCGGATTCCACGAACCGTTTGAGGGCCGCCATCTTGTTCTCCCAGTAGCGCTCGTAAAAGGCGAGCCAGCGCTTCAGCTCCTGCAGAGGTTCGGTCTCGAGTCGATACCGCGTCTCGCGGCCCACCTTCCGTTCCTTCACGAGTCCCGCCTCCGCCAAAATACGCAAATGCTTGGACACCGCGGTCCGGCTCATCGGGTAATGTCCGCTGATGGCATTCACGGGCATTTCCTGATCGACCAAGAGCCGGATCAAGCTGCGGCGCGTAGGATCGGCAATCGCTTGGAACACGTCATGCTTCGGTGCGGTTGACGCCATCTCAGCCCTCGATGTACTCACGGAGCTTGTTGCCAATGCCGCTCCAGCCTTGGGACATGCGCTCGCGAACGACGGCGTGGGTTTCTCCGAATTCGGTCACTTGGTCGGCGTGCCATCCGGAGTGAATAAGCGTGAACTCCGTCTTCCCTCCTTGGTCAACGAGCTCGAAGGTGAGGGTCCAGTCTTTGCCCCAATTGAAAGAAAGCTTGTTCGGGGGATCGAGTACGGTTACTTTGCATGGCGAATCGCCGAACGGACCGGCCTTCAGCACGAATTCGAACCCTTCGACAGGCTCGAACGTATTGGGCATAAACCAGGCGGCGATGCCCTCGGACGTCGCGACGGCCTTCCATACTTTGTCGATCGGCGCTCTAAGCACTACAGATTGGCGAATATCGGGCAGTGTTGTTTGGTTGTTGGACATCATTTACGGGCCTCCAGTATCGGAATTTTTGATTGGAAACCTTTTGGTTTCGCTTTTATTATAGGAAACCTTTTGGTTTCCTGTCAACAAAAAAATTAACAAAAAAGCGCGCTTTGAAGATATTTATAGGCATCTTTATCGAACTCAATTGAGTAAGTCATCAATCACGTCCTCAAGTTTTACGACGTCTCCACGGGCGAAAGCTTCTCTAGCTTTTTTATTGCATCCTCTGAAATTCGTGTGCCGATCTTATTTTTCCGCAAAACCAAATAATTCCCCTAACACAGTGTGCCCGTGAAATCGCCAAAGAAACCATGAAAAAAGTACGGGAAGCCATAAGTCTCAACTATTTTGCTGAATATCAGATAAACAAGGCAAAACGCGAAAAAAGTACCGTATATTATGCAGGACTTTGAAGTTATATGTCGAAAAATAGGCTATTGGTAGGAAAACGTCATTTCTTAAATTGGATCAATGGGAGGAGATTTGCAAATTTATTCCGAAAACTTCATACCGGATGATAGGCAATGTCTTGAATCGCTGTTGGCTCCATTTAGTAATGAAGCTTCCTGCTACACATTACTTAAGGAGGAGAAACATGAACCGTTACGGAAAGTTTGCCGCAGCGAGAAAAGCATTGGCTATCACCTTAGCCTTATGCCTGATCCTATCTTCATTCGGCGTTGCATTCGCGGCGGACGAACTGAACGACGTCAACGGGCATTGGGCGGAAAAGCAGCTCAAAGCCTGGATTGACAAAGGGTACATCCAGGGCTACGCGGACGGTACGGTTAAACCGGACAATTCGATCACACGCGCGGAGTTCATGACGATCGTCAATCGCTCTTTCGGCTTTAAGGATAAAGCGGAAGTGAAAGCGATAGACGTTGACCCGAAAAACTGGGACTACGAGCAAGTGGCGATCGCCCTGAAGGCGGGCTACATCAGCGGTTACGAGGATGGCTCGATGAAGCCGGGGGACAACGTAACGCGTCAAGAGATAGCGGTCATGCTGGCCAGCCTGCTGAAGCTCGATACGGGCAAAGCGGGTGATTTGAGCAAGTTCAAGGACGCGTCGAAGCTTCCGGAATGGAGCAAAAACGCGGTAGGAGCCGTTGTGGGCAAAGGCATTTTCGACGGCTACGAGGACGGAACGCTCGGTTACGAGAAAAACATCACCCGTGCCGAAGCGATTGTGACGCTGGATCGCGCAATGGGCGGCGGCTATGCGGCTACATACGACAAAGCGGGTACATACGGACCGGCTACCGGCAACCAGACGCTCGAAGGCAACGTGCTCGTCAACGCAGGCGGCATTACGCTGCAGAACGTGACGGTGACCGGTAACCTGACGATCGGCGAAGGCGTTGGCGAAGGCGATGTAAACCTGATCAACAGCGTGGTCAAAGGCGAAACGTTCGTAAACGGCGGCGGCGCGAACTCGATTCACTTCAATGACTCCGTTTTATTTAAGATCGTCGTCGACAAGAAAACTGGCGAAGTGCGTATCGTGGCAGAAGGCAAAACGACTGTCAAGCAGGTCGACGTGCAGTCCAACGCGAAGATCGACAACTCGAACGCGACTAATGGCGGTTTCAACAACGTTAGTCTGACGGATAAGCTTCCGTCTGGCTCGAAGGTATCCATGCTCGGTAACTTCGATAACGTCGATGTCAACGCGAAAGGGGTCTCTATCGATGTTCCGAACGGTTCGATCAAGAAGTTGTCGACAACCGACAAAGCCGGCGACACACAGCTGAACCTCGGCAAAGACGCGAAGATTACCGACCTTATCTTGAAGTCCGTGCTGAAGGTTACCGGCGAAGGCAAAATCGAAAAGGCTACGATCAACAAAGGTGCGGAAGGTACTAAGTTTGAAAAGCAGCCTGATTCGACGGTTAATAGCGATGGGACAACGACTGGCGGCGGCGGAACTTCTTCGAACGACGATCCGCCGGTGGCGAGCATTAAAGGCATTACCGCAACAAACGGCTCCATTGTTGTAGAAATGACGGCGGTTCCTCCGGTGGGTATTTCGATCGGCAATTTCACCGTTACGAAGCAAATCAACGACGGTGCGGCTGCATCGGTAACGCCGACGGCTCTAACTGAGGATCGTGCGAATCGTAAAGTGACGCTGACTGTTCCGGCGATCAATCAGACTGCGGTCGAGCAAGTCGTGAAGTACAGCGTAACTTATAAGAATAAGACGGAAACGGGTACGTTCACAATTTCGGCTTCTGCCGGGAATAATGCGCCGGTCGCGTTGACTGTAACTACTCAATCCTTGACAGTCGGCGGTATGCCTGTTGCTTTGACAGGTTCCCAATTAGCCGCAGATGCTGATGGAGACTCGCTGGTCGTAAATAGCGCAACCGCATCTCCGACTGGTGTTGTTGTTAGCCCAAGCGTATTGTCCGGAGTACTGTACTTGTATCCGGTGGCTGTAGGCAATGCGACTGTTACGGCGATCGTGTACGACGGTAAAGGTGGAAGTGTCGATGTGACATTCGGAGTAATTGTATCCGGAGGATCTTCGTCTCCAACGGTAACCGGGCTGGTGTATAGCTCGAGTGTTTCGGTAACAGGAGCGACGTATCAGCTGTCGCTGTCTGCAACGCTCATCGATATGACAACGGTTGATGTAACTGCATTTGCAACTGGTTGGAGCAGCTCGAACACAAGCATTGCAACCGTATCTTCCACTGGTTTGCTGACGCCTCTCCAAACAGGCAGTACAGTTGTAACGGCGACTTACGGAGGTTTCACTGCGGCATATAACGTTAGCGTTGTATTACCGTCCGGCAGTTTGTCCGTGATAGCGGCACTGTCATCGCCTAATAACAGCGTTACCCTGAATGTGTATGGATTGAATTGGGATAGCGGCAACAACAGAATTGAAATCGAGAATGACGATTCCAACGCTTATCTGGTCGTCAAGTTCAGCGATAACATCGTATCCGACTTGTCAGGTGTAACCGTAAGCGGTATTCCGCGCAGCGGAAACAGATGGTTATCCGTGCATGAACAAGTCTACTTGGTGATCGGTCACGATACTCTGACGAACGGAACCAGTTACCCAATCAGCATCACCGGTTTAAGAAAAACGGTAAGCGGTGTGACGTACTCGGTGGACACGGTCACGTTCGACGTATACAAGAAACCATAAGTTTTCATTTTCGAGTCAAATCCCTTCATCGGGGTTTGACTCCTTTTCTGTCTTTGTCGAAAATTTAGTAGTATGATGTCGTGGAGGTGCTGCCGATGAAAGAGAACAAATTGGCGCTGCTGCTTATTCCGGTTTTGCTGGCCGCCGGCATATGGAGCTATTACGCCATCAGGGTGCCCGAGCTGCCGGAGGATGCGGGCTCCTGTTACGCCAAGTCGCTCAGATGGATGGAACAAAACGATACGGCAAAGGCCAAACAAGAGCTGGAGCGGTGCAAAACGGACTACCCGGAGGACGGGAAGTTCGACTTTCAGCTCGGGAATATCGCCCGCAAGCAAAATCAGATGGGACAGGCGTTATCCCATTATGAAGAAGCGGTCCGCAAATCGCCGCAGCTGGCGGAGGCATATAACAATATCGCGGCGATCCACATGCTCGAAAACAAAATAGACGAAGCGAAGAACGCCATTGACGAAGGACTTAAGCATATGCCCGAATATAAAGATTTGAAATTCAAAAAAGGGCAAATCCACTTTATTAAGCAGGAGTACCCGCAAGCGATCACTTTGCTGGAGCCGCTTCTTAACGATCCGGAGTTTGTCGAGGCGTACCGGTTTGTCGGGATAGCACAGCTCAAGCTGAACCGGAGGGAAGAAGCGTTGGCCAACCTACAGCAATACGTGCAAAAAGCGGCTCCGGGGTCGCCGGGACTTGCAGACGCCGAAAAGATGGTCGATGAACTTACTTCAGCCTCAAAATGATGCAGCCTGCACGCTTTTAGATACGTTCCCGCCACTCCTCAGGCAAAAGCTGCCGATATTTCGGCTGAAAATACCGGTCGTCCACGAGCACCAGGATGCCGCGGTCGCTCTCGGATCGGATCAGCCGTCCTCCGGCCTGCAGCACCTTGTTCATGCCCGGATAGACATAGGCATAGTCATAGCCGTTCTTCCCGATCGCGCTGAAATAGTCCCGGATGACGTTCCGCTCGAGCCCCAGCTGAGGCAGGCCGACCCCGACGACCACAACGCCCGTCAGCCGATCCCCGACCAGATCGATGCCTTCGGAGAAAATCCCGCCCATCACGGCAAAGGCGGCCAGCGTCGTCTCATTCTCCGCGTCGAACGCCGAGAGGAACTGCTCCCGCTCCGCTTCCGACATCTCGTTCGTCTGTAGTAGAGAAGTCACCTCACGCTGAAGGTCCGCTTCCTCCTTCGCCGCTTCGAACACCGCATAAACATCGTTCATATAAGCGTAAGACGGGAAGAAGAACAAATAATTGCCGGGCCGTTCCTGGACAAGGCTCAGCAGCAGCCGGGCGAGCGGCTCCCGGGTCCGCTCCCGGTCCTGATAGCGGGTCGACAGCGGCTCCATCCGCACTGTCAGCTGCTCTTTGGCGAACGGAGTCGGCAGCGAGAGGGTATAGTCCTCCGCCTCGGCCCCCAGCATGTCCCGGTAATAGCCGCCGGGAGTCAGTGTAGCGGAGAAATAAATATGCGCCCGGTAACCCTTTCCCGCCTGCTGCAGCAAGTAGGACGGATCTAGGCAGAACAGCTTCACCGTTACGTCGTTACGGTTCGTCTCCGTATAGGTCACATAGCGCTCATCATACAGTTTCACTACCCGCAGGAAAGCCTGTGCACCATAATACGTGTCCAGCAGTTGAGCGGTCCCCTCATCCGGACCGGAAGCCGCGAGATGCTTCTCCGCCTGTACGATGAACGCTTCCAGCCGCTCGGTCAACTCAGAAGGCAGCTCCTGATCCACCTGCGGCTCATCCCCCAACCGCTTGCGGACGGCCAACAGATGGTCGTTCACGTCCTTTGCCGCCCGAGACAGCGAGGGATCCGCCGCCTTGTACGCCCGCTGCAGCGCCAGATAATCCGACTTCCTCACCGCGGCGGAAAACATCTCCCGGCCCCGGTCGACGAGATTGTGCGCCTCGTCGATCAGGAGTGCCGTCATCTTCTTCTGCTCGCCATACTGGCGCTTCAGGGAGATGCGGGGGTCGAACACGTAGTTGTAGTCGCAGATGACGGCATCGGCCGCGTAGGCCAAGTCGAGCGACATCTCGAACGGGCACACCCGATGCTTGCGCGCATAGCGCTCGATCACAGGCCGTGTCAGCAGCGTTTCCTGCGACAAGGTGTCGAGGATCGCCTCATTGATTCGATCATAATAGCCGTCTGCGTAAGGGCAATCCTCCTTGTTGCAGCTGACCGTTTCCTGGAAGCAGATTTTTTCCTTAGCCGTGAGCGTAACCGTATGCAGATGAAGACCTCGCGCCATCATCCGCCCGAAAGCTTCCTCTGCGACCGTCCTCGCGATTGTTTTCGCCGTCAAATAAAAGATGCGCTGCAGGAGCCCGTTCCCTATTGCCTTCACCGCAGGGAACGTGGTCGAGATCGTCTTGCCGATGCCGGTCGGCGCCTTGGCGAACAGCTTCTTGCCTTCCTCGATCGTCCGGTATACGGCTCCCGCCAGCTTGCGTTGTCCGGCCCGGTAGCCCTCAAACGGAAACTCCAGCTGCGCGATGCTCGCGTCCCGCTTCCGTTGGTGCGAGACGAGCAGCCGGGCGTACGGCGCATAGCGTGCCGCCAGCTCCAGCACGAACCGCTCCAGATCGCGGAACTCGGTATCTTGGACGAACCTCCTCTGCTCGCCCGTCTCCACGTGAACGTAAGTTAGCATGACCTGCAGCCGTTCGGAGGGATGCGACAGCCCGATCATATAAGCATAGCACTTCGCCTGAGCCCAGTGAACCGGATACGACATCTCCTCCAGCTCCGACAGCTCCCTGGCCGTCGACTTAATCTCCTCGATGACGAGCACGCCGTCCCTCCGCAGCAGCCCGTCGCAGCGGCCGTCCATGAGGAGCGAGAGTCCCTCATCGAGCGGAATCTCCGCGGAGAGGTACACTTCCTTCCGATCCTCCTCGCCATACTGCCGCTGGATGTTCTGATGCGCCTTCGTCCCTTCGATCAGCGAGCTAGTAGAGCGATAGCCGGATTCGATGCTGCCGCTGCGGTACACGTATTCTACTAAATGCCGGACGGCAGCCTGGACCTGAACGACGTGCATCACGCGAAATCTCCCATCGCAGAACGTTTGTTCTCTCGATTATACCATACGGTGTCGGCTTACGCTCGTCCGGTCTCCAAAGGGGTCATCCATTAAGCAGGGTTCACCGGTGCGTAAGCTCTTCGTACCAGCTTCGCAACTCCAGCTCCAACCGGTTAGCAAGCTCCGGATGAATGTCTTTCAGATTGATCCGTTCGCCGGGATCGGCTTCCAGATCGGAGAGATGCACGGCATCCGGCTGACTGCGGGAAAAGTCGAGCTTGCCGTTCAACACAAGCTTCCATTTCCCTTCGCGGACGGCCAGTTGATCGCCGTATTCCCAGAATAGGCGGCTGTGCGGCGTCGGAGCGCCTGCCGTGACCATCGGCACGACGCTCAGGCCGTCGATTTCACCGGCCGAAGGAACCGGAAAACCGGCCAAGTCGAGAATCGTCGGCGTAATGTCGGCCATGATGCCGACTTCATCGCACACCTGCCCTTTCGGGATACGGCGCGGGTAGCTGAGAATGGCCGGCTCGCGAATGCCGCCGTCGAAGAGGCTGGCCTTGTGACCGCGGAAGATGCCGGCACTGCCGCCGTAATAGACATCCTCAGTGCCGTCCAGGAAATTCCGGGATTCGGAGGACGGGCCGTTGTCGCTCGAGAAGAAAATGACCGTGTCCTCATACAGATCCGCGCGCTTAAGCGCAGCGGCAATTTCACCTACGCCGTCATCGACGGCCGAAATCATCGCCGCCATCACTTGACGGTCCCAAGGCAAATGTTTGTACCGCTCCATGTATTTCTCCGGCGCATGCATCGGATAATGCGGCGCGTTATAAGCGACATACAGGAAGAACGGCTCTTCCTTGTGCGTCTGGATATAATCGACGGTCTTCTCGGTGATCAGTTCGGTCATATAACGGCCGTTGCTCCAGACTTCCTTGCCATTGTGCCACAAATCGTGGACCGGGTTCACATTCGGCAATCCCCAATAAAAGATATGGGAGTAATAGTCGATACAGCCGGCCATGAACCCGAAAAACTCGTCGAACCCACGTTGGTTCGGTTTCGTTTCGGGCGATGAACCCAGATGCCATTTGCCAAAGCCGGCCGTCCGGTACCCGTGGTCTTTGAAGCGCTGCGCGAGTGTTTTGGAGGCCGGGCTGAGCCCGTTCGTTCCTCGCCGCCCGCCCAGAATATGGTTGACCCCAGTCCTCATCGGATATTGGCCGGTGAGCAGCGAAGCACGTGAAGGCGAGCAGACAGGCGAGTTGGAGTACCAGCTCGTCAATTGAGCCCCATCCGCAGCCAACGCATCGAGGTGCGGCGTCCGAATGGCGTCGGAGCCGAAGCACCCCAGATCCCCGTAGCCCAGATCATCGCAGTAAATGACGATACAGTTCGGTTTTCTCATTGTCGCATACCACCCGTCGAGCAAATATTTACATGGCTTTGTTCCAGCGATCGTAAGCGTCTTGATTGATCTTCAGCATTTCGTCGAGGCCCATTTTTTTGATCGTGCTGACATAGCTGTCCCATTTGTCCAGCGATTCCTGACCGACGATGAACTTCGCCTCCATCTGGTCCACGTACGTTTTGATGTCCGTCTTGATGACGTTCAGCCGCTTCTGCTCCTCGTTCGTGAAATATACGTCCGGGAAGGCCGATTTGGCATAAGGCAGGAGCTCTTTTTCCGTGACGCGGTTCAGGAAGATGTTCACGAAGTTATCCCGTTTGTTGTCGAAGTCTTTCTCCTTAATAAGCGGGATTTGACCGCCTACATCCGGCGTCAGCTTGCCGCGGTATTCCTCCGAGTTGACCCCGGCCGGCGACTCGAACGTCCATTTCGTTTTGCTGTCGTCAAGCCACTTCCAGCTTTTTCCTAGGTAGCCGAGCTTGCTGCCTTCGGACGAGTAGAAATAATCGACCCAGCGGATGGTGGCCTCCGGGTACTTGTTCACATTGGTGATGGCGAACGTGCCACGGCGGATTTTCGAGTTTTTGATCGTCAGCTTCTCGTTGTTGACTGGACTCGTAAGAGGTCCAATCAACATATGCTTCTCGTTGTCCTCCGGCTTAGCCACCTTCAAGACCAGGTCGGGCGACGAGGCGAAGAAGACGCCGATCTGCCCCTGATTGCCCTTGGCGTTCATCTGCTGGCTCGTCTGCACGAACGCCTCGTTATCGAACAGCTTCTCCGCATACAGCTTCCGCATATAGTCGAGGTAAGCTTTGTATTGATCCTGTACCGGATTAAAGCGCACTTTGCCGTCCTTAACCTCGATCTCCCGCCCGAGCAGGCCGAATGCGGGCAACAGATGGCTTTCGAGGCCGGTCAGCTTGGTACCGGACAACGGTATTTCATCCTCCTTGCCGTTCTTGTTCGGGTCGCCCGTCTTGAATTTTTTGAGCAGCTCGTACAGCTCGTCCGTCGTGGTCGGCACCTTCGAGATGCCCAGGTTCGCCATCCAGTCGCCGTTGATCCACATCCGTCCCGTGACATCGGCACGGAGCTGGTCGATCACGAGCGGCAGTGAATAGATATGACCGTCCACCGTTATGATCGACTTCTTGATACTCGGATTGGCTTCGAGCAGCTTCTTGAAGTTCGGCGCGTACTTGTCGATCAGACCTTCCAGGGGAATCAGCTGTCCTTGCTGGCCGAAGGTCACCTCGTCATCCGGCGTCAGGCCGGCGTTGAAGAAGACGTCCGGAAGCTGATGGCTGGCGAATGCCAACCCTTTCGCTTCGGCATAATTCGTGCTGGGCGGCGTGTTGAAATCGAAGGCGATATTCGTCATCGCCTCCATTTCCTTGAACAGCTCCATCTCGTTCCACGGCCCGTGAATGGGCGCTTTGGAGCCCATCATTTTCAGCGTGATCTTGTCGTTCACGATCGGATAGTTTTGCGCGTTGAAATTTTTAGGCTGCGTCGCATCGCCAGCTTCTTTCTTCGCTTCGCTCGGACTGCTCTGGGAGCAGCCGGCGAGAGCCACCGCGCCTGTCAATGCGCTTGCGAGCAGCACGCGCGAGATGTTCCGTTTGTTCATGTTTGAGTCCCCCTACGTATTTTCGTTTACCCTTTTATCGAGCCGATCATGACGCCTTTCACAAAAAAGCGCTGCAAAAACGGGTAGATGACGATGATCGGCAGCGAGGAGATGATCATCACGGCGTATTTGATAATATCCGCAATTCTGGCCTGCTTGGCCATCGCCACCATGTCGTCTCCATTCATCATCATCGAATCGTTCATTTGATTCATGACGAGAATTTCGCGCAAAATCAGCTGCAGCGGATACATATTGCGGTCCTTGATGTAAATGATCGCGTTGAAATAACTGTTCCAATGCCCTACGCCGTAGAATAAGGCCAGAACCGCGATAATCGGCGCGGATAGCGGGATCACGATGCTGATAAACAGCCGCGTATTGCTGCATCCGTCGATTTGCGCGGATTCCTGCAGCTCCTTCGGGAATCCCGTTTGGAAAAAGGTGCGGCAAATAATCAAATTCCACACCCCGACCGCATTCGGCAGCAGCAAAGCCCACACGGTGTTCACCAGGCCCAGCGAGCTGACCAGCAGATACGTCGGAATCAGCCCACCGCCGAAAAACATCGTGAACACGACGATCGCCGTCATGATTCCCCTTCCGGCAAAATCCTTGCGGGACAGCGCATACGCGAACGGAATTGTCAGCAGCAGATTGATCGAGGTGCCCAGAACCGTGTAAAAAATCGTGTTGCGGTAGCCGAGCCATATTTCCGGATTTTGAAACACCCGCTCATAGCCTTCGAGCGTAATCCCTTTCGGAAACAACCACATCTCGCCGCTGTTCACGAAGATCGGGTCGCTAATCGATGCGCTTACGATATAGACTACCGGGTACAGCACGACCAGGAGCACGAAGAGCAGCCCCAGCCGGTTCGCGAGTTCAAACCATTTGTCCGTACGAGCCATTCCTTGCATAGCGGACCTCCTTTCGCGTCACCACAGACTCGTTTCGTTGATACGCTTGGCCAATCGATTGACCGCTATCAGCAGAAGGAAGTTGATGACTGAATTGAACAACCCGATCGCCGATGCGAAGCTGTATTGGCCTTGCACGAGTCCGCTGCGGTACACATACGTGGATATGACGTCGGACGCGTCCATGTTGAGCGGGTTTTGCAGCAGGAACACTTTTTCGAAGCCGACCGACATGAAGCTGCCGACGTTCAAGATCAGCAAGATAACGATGGTTGGCACGATGCTAGGCAGATTGATATGGCGAATCCGCTGCAGGCGAGTAGCACCGTCGATCATGGCCGCTTCGTGCTGCTGCGGGTCGACGTTCGCCAGTGCCGCCAAATAAATGATCGTGCCCCATCCCATGTTCTGCCAGACACCGGATAGGACGAACACCGTTTTGAACCAGCCGGGATCGCTCAGAAACGGGATCGGATGTCCGCCCAGCCCCTTGATCGCCAAATTCACCAGCCCCGTACCGGGAGCCAGAAAGGCGATAACCATCCCCGACATCACGACGACGGAAATGAAGTGAGGCGCATACGTAACCGTTTGCACGATTTTCTTGAATACGCCGTTTCTAAGCTCGTTCAAGGAAAGCGCGAGCAGGATCGGGATCGGCATCCCGATAAGCAGCTCGTAGACGCTGATGCCTAACGTATTTTTAATCAGGCTCCAGAAATAATACGAACCGAAAAACCGCTTCAAATGTTCGAGACCGACCCAGGGGCTGCCCCATATTCCCTTAGTGGCGATGTAGTCTTTGAACGCGATTTGCACGCCGTACATCGGGATATAGTGGAAAATAATGAAGTAGGCGAGCGTAGGCAAAGCGAACGCGTACAGCTCCCAGTTTTTATACAGCTGTCTCCAGCGGCTCTTGCGAGTTTTCAAGCGGGTTTCCTCGGAAGGAAACGATGCGGAATTCACGGTCGCCACGCTAGAACCTCCTTTCGCTTGAATGATGATGCCATCATAGCGGGGAAGGCCGGCAAGCGTAAACTTGTCATTCATGCCGCCACATTGTCGTTCTTTACAATCTACAGCAAAACTCCCTTACACATCGAAAGGGAGTTTGACAATGCGTCTACAACGCCTTATGGGGCCGTTCGCCGTACAACTCGCGGTATTGTCCGAGAGTGAGACCCTCCGCCTTTTTGAACTTGCGCATGAAGTTCGGCACGTCGATATACCCTACGCTGGTTACGATGTCCTTGATGACCTTGTCCGTGCAGCGCAGCTCCCGTTTGACCTCCTCCATCCGCATGTACGTCAATAGTTCCGTGAAGGTAAGTCCCGTCTGATCCTTCAGAAACCGGCTGAAATACGAAATCGAGATTTGAAAGTGGTCGGCGATCCTCTCCAAATTCAACTCATACTCCCGGTAATGCTGCCGGATATAATCCAGGATGGCGTCGCGCAGCGCATGGTTTTTGCTTTCCTTGCTCGCGAGCACATGATCGCAAATGCCGGCGACAAGCCGGTTCATGACGGCGCCAAGCTCCTCCAGCGACGTAAACTCCGTGAGGGCGAGCCGGTTGTCGGCCGACAGCTCGAAGCGGAGCTCATTCATCGTGCGCAGCACCGTGTTGATCAGATCGTAGCACATGCACTTGAGATAAAAAAAGGACATCTCCTTCCCGCTCAGGTCGGCCAGGATGGCCGACATCGCCGCGTTCGCCATATCCCTGTCGCCCTGCTTGATGCTTTGGACGAGGCGTACCTGCTCTTCGACCGGATACCAGCCTTCGCTCTCCTGCCAAGCCGTGATTTCGTCGAAAAAGATGACGAATCCCTGGCGTCCCTGGATCTTGTAATCGGCCGCAGCCATCGCCTCGATGTAGGAGCGATTGATGTCCACCAGCCCGCGAACGGGATTCCCGACGCCGATCGTCGGCTTGATCGGATAGATGCGTTCCAGATGCTCCGCGACGTCTGCCACGATGCGCTCCTGCTTCACGCGCACGCTTTCTCGGCTATCGGTCAGGTTAACCACGATCGCAAAAGCGTTCTCATGAATCAATTCAACGCCGAGCAAGCTCGACACCCCATCTGAAGGGAGGGAGCGAATCGCCTCTTCGCGCTTTTTCGTAGAGACGTATTCCCGCGAATCCAGCGTGACGATCGCCACGAAAAACGTACTGCCGGCAAACGAGATGCCTTCGCTTGCCATGAACGCCTCGATGTCGCCCGGCGATTTGATATGCCCCATCAGCAGCTTCTGGAAAAACTGCTCCTGCGCTACCGGTCGCAAATGATCGATCCTCTGCAGCAAATCCCGGTTCGCATCGACCGTTTTGCGGATCATCTCCCATTCATCGCGGCCTGCCGGAGGCGATCCGTGCTTCGGCTGGATGGCGCGAATATGCTCGACAATGCTGCGGATCGGCCGGTATTGAAGGCGCGAGAGCACGGCCGCCGCGGCGAGCCCGATGCAGACGACCGACACGCAGAGCAGCAGCACGAGCGTTTTCATCTTGAGCAGTCTGCCCATGAACTGATTCGTCGGCATGATGGCCGCATACGACCACCCGGTAATCGTCGACTTCGTTACCATCACCGAGTAGCGCTCGCCGCCGATGACGGTGTTGTGGATGCCCGCGTCAGCGTTTTGGAGCAGCGCCTCATCCGCTTCCATCTTGCTGAGGCTGCTGCCCTCGCTCCGCGAAGCGAGCGTGACGCCCTTCTCGTCCATGACGTAGACGGCGCCCCTGAAATCGCCGAGCAGCGGCTTGATGCGGTCGGTAAACATCGATTCCCGGATCAGGAACATGACGGTGCCGTATGGCGACGGAGCGTTGCGCGGGATCGGGAACAAATACGTCATCACACTCGCGCGTTCGCTGTTGCCGATCGTCACCGTCTCCGCCGGGCGGATATGAAATCGGCGGCTGTCGTTCAAATCGTCTAACAAACGGAGCCCGTTCCAGTCGCTGAAACCGTAGATCGACTTTGTAAACGTACTCATCGAGTTTTTGCCGGTTGAGGAATAAATTTCATCGTCTCCGCGAAAATAGAGGAGCACCTCGTCCACGAGAGCATTGTTTGCCTTGTATTTGCCGAGCTCCTCGATCGCTTCGATGCTGTTGTAGCTGCCATTACGCACCATATAGGGAGTCAGACGAGGATCGATGGACATGCGCGCCGCCGTCTTGTCCAGCCCTTGGACGAGCAGGTCGAACGAATCCTTCACCTGATCCAGCTTGTTCAAATTCGCCGATTCGATCTCCTGTCTTAAGCTGACGATGGCGTTATAGTAGACAAACACGGCAAAGACGACAAACGGAACCGCAAAGACGAGCAGATAAGACATAAACATCCGGAACCAGACATTGGACTTCGGCTTCAATCGGCTCATGCTGTTGGACTCCCTTCGCACATGTTTTTCTATTCGTAAGCACCAAGCGCCCCCTACTCCAGCCGCAGTCTGACGAACTGCTTGTACAGGCCGTCCTCGTGCAGTACCATCCATTCGGCCAAGCACTGCCTCATTTTCCTTAGCAGCGCAGCGCTGCCTTCGTCGGATGCCAGATTGCGCATTTCATACGGGTCGGCAGCCAAATCGTACAGCTCGTCCAGATCGCCGCAGTTGAACACGTATTTGATGGCTCCATGGCGAATCATCCGCTGCGTGAACATCACGCTCTCTAGTCCGGCGCCTTCCGTCACGATGCAGTCCGGCCAGTCCGGCAGCTGCTCCTGTTCCAGCATGGGGGCGAACGAGCGCCCGTCCGCGCCCGGGAACGGCTCGGCGCCGGCCAGGTCCACGATCGTTGCGTGAATGTCGCAGGTGCCGACGAACCGCTCCTCCCGCCGCGCTGCGCCTAGTCCTGCGGCCGGTTTGACGATCAGCGGGATATGGCATGTTTCTTCGTACATGAAATACGATTTGTCGCACAGCCCGCCGTGAATGCCGAGCGATTCGCCGTGATCCGCCGTGAAGATGACGACCGTGTCGTCATACACGCCATGCCGGCGCAAATGGTCGAGCACGCGGCCGATCTGCTCATCGATGCAGCTCATGAACGCGTAATAATGCTTGATATACGGCACGAAATCGTTCCACTCCGTCGTGTTGCCCTTCTTGATGCGGTGGATCGACGGCTTGTCCTTCCGTTCGTCCTTGAAGTTCGGCCACGGCTCCAGCTCGGCGTCGCGATACAAGTCGAGGAAGCACGTCGGCGCCACATACGGCTCATGCGGTCCCCAGAAGTTCAGCGAGAAGAAAAACGGGCGATCCCGTTTGCGAAACTCGTCGATATAATGTATCGCGCGCTCCGCCAAGTAATAGTCGACGGTCGATTCGACGGGGGACGTAATTTCTCCCGCATAATGGTACTCGAAATGACCGCTTACTTTGTTTTCAATTTTCAGTTCCAGCCCGTTTTCTTTCAAATACGTTTGAAACAGCGGGTACGTCATACCTCCGCCCCCGTGGCCGCCGAAGTCGTCGCCCTCATAGCCGAGATCGGTCGGCAGCGACCGGAAGCCGGCGGCGATTTCCGGGAATTGCATGTAGGCGAGATTGCCGCGCAGGTATTGGCCCATTTCCGGCCCGAATCCGAGATGCCATTTGCCTGTATAGCCGATGCTGTACGATTGGCTCTCCAGTTGGCGGCTCAGCAGCCGGGGCATATCCGGAAGCTCCTGCACCGTCGAACCGAGGCCGTAGCTATTCGTCTGCATCCCATGCTTGAACGGGTAGAGCCCCGTCTGCATCGACGCGCGCGCAGGCGTGCATACGGGACAGCTCGTGTAGGCGTTCGCGAAAACGACACTTTCCTCCGCGAGACGGTCTAGGTGAGGCGTTTGGCATACACTTCCGCCATAAGCGCGCAGCGTGTCGATCCGCTGCTGGTCGGTCTGAATGAACAGGATATTCGGCCGGCGGTTGGCCGTTTCCGTATGATTTGCCATGAGATGGTTGCCTCCCTAATCTGATGCTGGAATGGTTCAACCCCCATTATGGCGTCAATTGCCCCCGCGGCGTAAATATGTCGATTGTGCTGCCCATTGTCGGTTCTTTACAAGCGTGATCCTCCAAATTACAAATCATATGATCTAATAGTATAGCATTGTTCCCGAATGTGATAAGCGATAACTTCCTTCCAATTCCCTATTTCCTTGCACGCGGCAGCATTCGGCGCATGCGAAAGAAAGGAGCCTTTCCCCCAAAGACCAACGATCTCGGAGAGGGCCCCTTTAGAAAAGAATTGGTTCGGTACTATACCATACGGCGTCCGCTTACGCTCGTCCAGTCTCCGGACGGGATGGCCGCGTACCGGGAGAAGGCGGCCGGCGGATACACATACGTCCATGCTTGCAGCTGTCGGCTCCCGCCCTGCGATTCGTCCCTTACCGTCACCTGAATCCGTTCGTATTCATTGCGCGGATCGCCCGGGCCGTAATACGTCTCCAGTTCGTCCAAACCTGCGCCCGCTTCAGTCCAATTCACCGCGTACAACTCGCCTGCTACGAGCCCTTCGCCGAGTTGGAACAATGCCGGGTACCCTTTCCCGGTATCGGCCAGCTTGCCGGTGACGAATGCTTTTCTCGATACGCACACCGCTCCCCGCAACACACCATGGTTCGCCTCCCCCATACGCAGCGTCCCATACACGAACAGCAGCACCGGTTCCATCCTTATTTTCCCCCTTATCTTCCAGCGGCGAGCGGCAGTCTAATTTCAATCAAAGTACCTTCATTTACCTTGCTTTGATACGCAATACTCCCATGGTGCTGCTTAATAATTTTATGACTGATCATCAGACCGAGCCCTGTCCCTTTTTCTTTCAAGCTATAAAAGGGCTGGCCTAATCGAGGGATTAACTCCTTGGGGATCCCGCAGCCTTGATCTTGAATCGAAATAAGGCACTCCTCTTCCGCTACTTTTTGCAAGCTGATATAGATCTCTCCGCCATCAGGCATAGACTCTATAGCGTTCTTCAAAACATTGAGAAACACTTGCTTCAATTGATTTTTTTCGCCTGTTACCGGAAAACCGATTCCGGAATAATTACGTTTAAATTCGATATTCTTCAAAAGGGTCTGAGGAGTCAGAAACTCGAGCGTATATTCAATCAGCTCTTGTACATCCATACGAGTAAGCTGAGCCGCTTGAGGTTTGGCCATAGAGAGAAGTTCACTAGTAATCGTTTCAATGCGTTCGAGCTCATCCAGGAGCAAATCATTATACTTTATCGAAGGATTCTCCCGTTTATAGACCTGAAGAAACCCTTTTATCGTTGTGAGGGGGTTGCGTATTTCATGTGCCACACCTGCTGCCAGCTCCCCGACAATGGATAGCTTCTCGGATTGCAAGAGGAATTGTTCCGCTTTTTTGCGCTCGGAGATATCGCGGCTGATCATGACGATATGCCGGGTCGTCCCTTCTTCTCCCTTAACCGGTCTACAGAGAGACTCAAACTGGATCCAATGGCCTTCTTTGTGCTTGAGCCTGATTTCCATGGAGTGCGTGTTCTTATTTTCAAACATCTTCTCGATGGTATCCCTGAACATTCCCGCATCGTCCGGATCTACGATTTTATAGAACTCAGCACCTTCCAATTCAAGGCTCGGATATCCCAGAACGAGCTCGTGGGAAGGAGAAATATAACTAACCGAATAATCTTTATCCAAAACCATAATCAAGTCGGATGTATTCTCGGCAATTAGCCGATATTTGGACTCGCTTGCCTCCAATGTCTTCTCCATATATTGGTTCTCAGTAATGATTCTGCGAAGCCTCTCATTCGATTCAATGAGCAAGCTCCCAAGGATTACGCCTAACATCACAAACAACAAATACTGAAGATGAAAAAGCGGTTTATCGACTAAAATGTGAAATGAAAATACGGTAGTTAAATACAAAACAATATAGACTCCAAAAAAGGCCATACTTTTTTTCAGAGGGGTGAGACGTGATCGTGATATAAAGAGATGGAAAATCGAAAAAACCAGCATAATGAATGCCCAGCCAATAATAGCGGGAGGCCAGTTGCCGCTTGCAAGCAGCCTTGTGGTTAAGGCAAAAAAACCGGTTATTAAACCTGCTGCCGGTCCCAGATAGGCGAATACCAGAATGACAGGGGCATAGCGAATGTCGTAAGAATAGCCTTGTTGCTTAACCGACAACATAACAAGGATTATCGAAACGATCCCCCCGTAGAGACCTATCCAAAGGTTCAGTTGCTTAAGCGGCCGAAGATGAAGGAAAGAACGGATAACCAAGGGTGTACTGACCAGGAGTGAAAAAATGGAGAGATTAACGATGTAGTCAAATAGAAACAACATTTCTACACCCGCTCATTGGTTGTTAGGATGAACATACTTTTCTATCATAAACGACAGAGATCGCGATTTCTATATGAGATGTTTTACGAATACAACTAAGGAGCAATTCGAAACCCGAAAAGGGGTACGGACTGCTCCTTTGATTTTCAGCATGGATAGTTATGGTATTCAAGGGACATCCTACAACGAGGAATTTCACGATTTTGCCAATAACCTATAATTCCTACCTGTTTACAAGGAATATTTACTTGATTTCTGAAATAATGGTGCTATACTGATGAAAGTTCATGAAACAATATTACATTTCAGACACGGAGGAATGCAACCAATGCGCAACAAGAAAGCTTTTTGGACCGCGACCGTGCTCTCCCTGCTGCTCTTCATTACGGCAGCGTGCGGGAAAGCTGCGACTCCATCTCCGGCAGGCACTCCAGCGGCATCGCCGGCGGCCGGCACCCCTAAGAGCGGAGGCAGTCTTGTCATCGGCGTAGCCGACGATCCGAAGGCGCTGAATCCGCTATATGCGGGCGACCGTGTGACGTTAACGATCAATCAGTCGCTCTATGCTCCCTTCTTTTCAATCAACGACGGCAAGAAAACGTTCGTGCTCGCCGAGAGCCTGACGCCTTCTGCCGATTTTTTGAAGTACACTTTGAAGCTGAGAAACAACCTGACTTGGCATGACGGTCAGAAGCTGACGGCCGACGATGTCGTGTTCACGATCAATAGCATTCTGGACGAGAAGCAGCACAGCTTCCTTCGCAGCCTGTTCGTCCTGGACGGCAAGCCGATCACCGTGAAGAAAGTGGACGACACCACGGTAGAATTCAACTTGCCGCAAGTGACCGCGGCGTTCGAGGGTGCGCTCGTTCAAATTTTCCCGATTCCGAAGCACATCTTCGAAGGCGAAGCCGACATCGAGAAGAGCCCGAAAAACGCCAAGCCGGTCGGATCCGGTCCGTTCAAGTTCAAGGAATACAAGGCCAGCGAATATGTCACGCTGGACCGCTTCGACGGCTACTTCGACGGCAAATCGTACTTGGATTCGGTCACGTACCGCATCGCCAAAGACACAAACGCGGCCAACCTGGCGCTTCAGAACGGCGAAATGCAAATGAAGTTCATCGATCCGCAGGACTTCAAGAAGTTCAACGATACGGGCAAGTTCAACCTGATCTCGTTCAACGAAGGCCGCCTCGCCTACATGGCGTACAACATGAACATCGACGTCATGAAGAAGAAGGAAGTTCGCCAAGCGATCTCTTACGCGATCAACCGTGACGAGCTCATTACCGCCTCGTACACGTCGACGGATTTTGCAGAGCCCGCCTCTTCGGTGCTGACGCCCGATACGCTGTACCATACGAAGGATGTCAACACGTACAAGTACGACGCGAACAAAGCAAAGGAATTGCTGAAGACGGCAGGCGTGGATAAACTGAAGCTTCGTCTCGCTTATATTAACTCGAACAAGGCGCAGACGAGCCAAGCGCTCTACATTCAGCAAAAGCTGAAGGACGTCGGGGTGGAAGTCGAACTGATGGCGCTCGACCCTGCAGCTTACAGCCAAAAGTCGACGAACATGAAGAATACCGATTTCGAGCTGTCGCTCGGCGGCTACATCATGGGGTATGAGCCGGATGCGTACAAGTCGCTGTTCATGAGCACGGAAGCTTACAACTACTCGCACTACAACAACAAAGACTTCGACGCCCTCTGGTCCAAGGCGGCGGTCGAGACCGATACGGCGAAACGCGGCGACCTGTACAAGAAAATCCAACAGCAGATCGCGGACGAGAGCCTCTTCTACCCGATCGCTTACACGAAGTCGATCATCGCGATTGACAAAAAGTACGAAGGCTTGAAGGAAGCGGTCACGAAGCCGGTCGTTATGTTTGAGAACCTGAACAAGCTGTACGTCAAGTAATACGTGGTTGTAATCGAATCACGGCCAAGCGAGAATAAGCTGATCGCGCATCAGCTTATTTTCGCTTCCTGATTCGTGGCCCGCTACTATGCTGGAGGGACGCCGATGAACTCATTAATTCTCCGAAGACTGCTGCAGGCTATCCCAATGCTGATCTTCATCTCTATCTTAGCGTTCGCGCTGATCAAGCTGGCGCCGGGCGATCCGGTGCAGACGTTCGTCACTCCGAACATGAGCCCGGAGGACGTCGAACGCATTCGCCATAACCTCGGCCTCGACAAGCCGGCTTATGTGCAATATTTCCTATGGCTCGGCAATGCGCTGCAGGGGAACCTCGGCTATTCGCTCATCAATCACCGGCCCGTGCTGGACCAGGTGCTGGAGCGGCTTCCTGCTACCGCCGGGTTGACGGGGGCGGCGCTTGTCGTCTCTCTCATCTTTGCCATCCCGCTAGGGCTGCTGTCTGGAGCAAATCCGAACCGGTGGATCGATAAGATAATGAACTTTATTTCTTATATCGGCATCTCGATTCCGAGCTTCTGGTTCGCCATGCTGCTCATCTACGTATTCGCCATCCAGCTGCATCTGCTGCCCAGTCTAGGCATGCGAACGATCGGGGTTAGTTCAATCTGGGACATCCTGAAGCATGGGATTCTCCCATGCATCGTGCTCAGCTTCGCCAATTTCGCCGTCTTCATGCGCTATATTCGCTCCAATACGATCGGCCAGCTTCGGGAGGATTATGTGCAGCTTCAGTACGCCTATGGCTCTTCGAAGCGGGAAGTGCTGTTCCGGCATGTGCTGAAGAATGTGCTCCTGCCCGTCATTACGATCCTGGGGCTGTCGCTGCCCGAGCTGGTCGCCGGCGCCATCATTACCGAGACCGTATTCTCGTGGCCGGGGATGGGTTCGTTCGGGGTGTCCGCGATGTTCGGGTTCGACTATCCGATCATTATGGTCATCACGCTGCTCACCTCCATCATGCTCGTAATCGGCAACTTGGTCGCCGACCTGCTCTACACGGTAGCCGATCCGCGCATTAAGGCAGGGGGGTGACGCGAGATGAACAAACGAATCTGGGACAATCTGCTCCGCGGCTTGCTGCTGCGCAAAATCGGTTTCGTCGCCCTCGGCCTGCTCGCACTGTTTTTGATCGCGTCGATCCTCGCTTTCCTGAGTCCGTACGACCCGAATCAGATCGTCGTGCAGGACCGGCTGCAGGCTCCGAATGCGAGCCACTGGTTCGGCACGGACGACTACGGGCGCGATTACTTCACCCGTGCGCTGTACGGCGGCCGCATCTCGCTCTCCGTCGCCTTTCTCGCTATGCTGATCGCCACCGTCGTCGGGACGGCCATCGGCACGATCAGCGGCTACGCCGGAGGCCGGGTTGACGCTCTATTGATGCGGCTCGTCGATATTTTCATGTCTGTGCCTTCGTTCCTGATCATGCTGATCATCAGCGTTTATTTCAAGCCCGGCATTCAGAACATCATTCTGATCATCGGCTTGCTCACATGGATGAACATCGCCCGGCTCGTGCGGGCCGAGACGTTGTCGATCAAAGAGCGCGAGTATGTGCTGTACGCCAAGGTGTCGGGGCAGAGCGCGTTCAAGACGGTAACGATGCACATTTTTCCGAACATCATCTCTACGGTTATCGTAGCGGCAACGATCAATATCGCGACGGCGATTCTTATGGAATCGTCGCTCAGCTTCCTCGGGCTCGGCATTCAACAGCCGAACTCGTCTTGGGGCAGCATGCTGAACAACGCGCAGGGCTATATCGGCGAAGCGCCGCATCTCGCCTTGTTCCCGGGCATCTTCATTTTGCTTACGGTGCTCAGCTTCAACGTTCTGGGCGATTTGCTCCGTATCGCGTTTGAGCCTAGGGTGAACCAGAGGTAGAAAGGAGGCACGCTCAAATGGGCAAACCGCTCTTGGACGTACAAGATTTGAAAACTTCGTTTTTCACCCGCGCGGGTGAAGTGCAAGCCGTACGGGGCGTCAGCTTCCGCATCGCGAAAGGAGAAGTGGTGGGCATCGTGGGAGAGTCCGGCAGCGGCAAAAGCATCACCGCGAAGTCGATCCTCTCCCTCCTCCCTCCGCCGGGGCGCGTGCTGGGCGGCCGCGTGCTCTTCGACGGCGAGGACTTGCTAAGCAAGCCGGAAAAAGAGCTGCGCCGCATTCGCGGCAATCGGATCGCGATGATCTTCCAGGATCCGATGACGTCGCTCAATCCGGTGCGCACGATCGGCGGCCAGCTGACCGAGGTGCTCGTGCGACATCGGAAGCTGAGCCAGCGCCAGGCCGAGGCGCGCGCCGTCGAGCTGCTCCGGCTGGTCGGCATCTCTTCGCCCGAAGCGCGGATGAAGCAATACCCGCACGAGTTCAGCGGCGGGATGCGGCAGCGCGTCGTCATCGCGATGGCGCTGTCGTGCGAGCCGGAGCTGCTCATCGCGGACGAGCCGACGACCGCGCTCGACGTGACGATCCAGGCGCAAATCCTGGAGCTGATGAAGGAGCTGCAGCAGAAAACGGAAACGGCGATTCTGCTCATCACCCACGACCTCGGCGTCGTGGCGCAGATTTGCACCCGTGTCGTCGTTATGTACGGAGGGCTCGTCATGGAGGAGGGTCCCGTGGACGACATCTTCTACAACCCGAAGCATCCGTACACGCACGGCCTGCTTCGCTCGCTGCCGCGGGTTCACAAGGGCTCGCGCGAACGGCTCGTCCCGATCGAGGGGACGCCGCCCGACCTGCTGCACCCGCCGACGGGCTGCCCGTTCGCCGGACGCTGTCCGCACACGATGGACATTTGCTCGGAGCGCCCGCCTTACTTCGACGCCGGACCGGACCATCGGTCGTTGTGCTGGCTGCTCGACGAGCGCGTGAAGGAGAAAGGGGGAGATTCGGATGAGTAAAGAGCTTAAGCTTGAGCACGAGCATGAGCCTGCCGTGCCGCAAAGCCCCCTCGTAAGCGTGCGCCACCTGAAAAAATATTTCCCGGCGAAAAAGAGCTTCTTCGGCCGGACGTTGGAGGAAGTGCGCGCCGTCGATGACGTGAGCTTCGACATTCGCCGCGGCGAGACATTCGGTCTCGTCGGCGAGTCGGGGTCCGGCAAGTCCACGACTGGCCGCAGCGTCATCCGGCTGTACGATGTGTCCGGCGGCGAGATCGTCTATGACGGCCAGGACTTGACGCATATGCCGGAGAAGGGGCTCAAGCCGTACCGCCGCCGGATGCAGGCGATATTCCAGGACCCGTATTCCTCGCTGAATCCGGTGCTGACGGTCACGGAGCTGATCGGCGAGCCGATCGACATTCACCGGGTGTACCCGGCTCGGGAGCGCCGCGACGTCATCTATGAGCTGCTCGAGAAGGTGGGGCTCAAGCGGGAGCATGCCGACCGGTACCCGCACGAATTCAGCGGCGGCCAGCGGCAGCGGATCAGCATCGCCCGCGCGCTTGCGGCGAAGCCGGAGTTCGTCCTATGCGACGAGCCGATCTCGGCGCTCGACGTGTCCGTGCAGGCTCAGGTCGTCAACATGCTTGAGGACCTGCAGGCCGAGCTCGGGCTGACGTACTTGTTCATCGCCCACGATCTGTCGATGGTGCGCCACATCTCCGACCGGATAGGCGTCATGTACTTGGGCGGCCTCGTCGAGGTGGCCGATAGCGACGAGCTGTACGAGCATCCCGCGCACCCGTACACGCAGGCGCTGCTGTCGTCGATCCCGGTGCCCGATCCCCGCGCCGTGCGCCGCGAGCGCATCGTGCTCGGCGGCGACATGCCGAGCCCGCTCTCGCCGCCGTCCGGCTGCAAGTTCCGGACGCGCTGCCCGCACGCGATGGGCGTGTGCGCCGAGGACACCCCGCGGATGAAGGAGATCGCGCCCGGCCACTATGTGGCTTGCCATTTATTCGATAAGGACGAATAATTGGGGAGAGACCTGGTGAGAGAAGTCTGGTGAGAGAAGTCTAGTGAGAGGAGGAGCTAGCGTATGTCGCCTAACCGCGCAAAAGTATCGCAAAACACCGCCATCCTGATCGAAGCCGCCCGCACCTCGGGCATGAGCGACGACGAGCTGATCCGGCTCGCGTCGGCAGGCTCGCCCGAGCCGTTCGCCTCTATCGCCCCGGGCGAGCTCGAGTTCGGCAACCTGATTGACTACGCGGCCACGCAGCCGGAATCGTTCGAACGGGCGGTTCGCGAAGGCTATCAGATCACGTTCAACACGATCAATGGCATGAAGTATTACATCGGCATCCGCTTCGGCCGGATGCGCGAGCGAGACTACCCGAACCTGCCGGACCGCATTGAGGGACTGATGTTGTCGCTGTCCGATGCTTCACGGCTCCGCGAGTCGCTGTCCCCGTTCTGGACCGTCGAAGAGACGGGACGGGACGACGCGCAGGGTACTGTGACGCTGCGCATTTATTTGCCGGCGACGGGGTCGGGGGCGGAGTAAGCCCGTGCTGATTCCGATTCCGCCGCACCGCAGTGCCCAGAACCCTGGCAGAGGAGCGTCTGTACTTGTGTGCCGTCGTTGTAAGGCGAAACTTACAAATTGTAAACCTAATCTTACAACTTCAGCGTAGAATCGTGACGTTTAGAGCAAATTGTAAACCTATCCTCCGTTAATAATAAAGCCGAGTTTACCATTAACGGAACTTTGCCTTACAATCGGCCACTATGCAGCAAAGTCGCGCCTAATATGTAAAGATTGCTAAACTATTTGTTAACATCGCTTTACTAACCAATCCGACAACTGGTCGCAAGAGCTACGTTCCCTCTTATTCGCCAGAAAAAAGGAGCTTGCCCACGGCAAGCTCCTTTTCGCTGTATTCAATTCCACATTATCCTTACGAGCTTACCGCTTCGATCCCTTCTTTTTCACTCCTGCATTCCCGATAATCGAAATCGTCGATTTTACCCGTCGTTACAAGGTAGTAGATCGTAGCTTGGCTGTGAGGAGAAGTTTGCTTCGTAATCCGCAGGTTGCGTTGAATCATTTCATTATAGCGGATCGGATAATCGTAGTGCAGCAGATGGTTGGCCGCGGTAAAATCCAGTCCCGTATTGACCGCATCCGTAACGAGCAGGACCGTTGATCTAGGACTCTTGTTAAACCGGTCATGGATCTGATTCACTTCATGGATGGACATCTGTGCATGCAGCAGGAGAACACCTTCCATCTCCTCATCCGCGGCAAGCTCCCCCAGCAATTCATTCGCCACCGCATTCGACTTGGTCAACACGATCAGTTTTTCCCTGGAGTCCCGGACCTCTTGGATGACCGCCTTCAGCATGTTTATTTTCTGCGGATTCATGTTGCATAACCGAGCCATTTCCTCTTTGACCGCCATCAGTTTCTTTTTCTCGTGGATGGAGGAAGCCCGGCCGTTCCGCTCCGAAGCGGCAAAGTATTCGTTCAAAAGCCCAAGGTATTCGGTTTCAAAGGCCGGTTCCAAGGAGACGGAGATTTGCTTTTCGATCACGTTCATACGGGCAATCATCCTTCCTGGTTATCCGATGTATAGTATAGCAGAACGGCTATACTATACATGTTCGAACCGACTCGCGCCGTAGGGACCGTTGATCGAAAGCTTCCAGCTTTTACACACCCGCCGTTACGGCGTCCGCACCCGCGCGATGCACAGCCCGTCGTACGCTGGCAGCAGCGTGCTCTCGAGCCGCGGGTCGGTCGCGATCGTCTCGTTGAACCGGCGCATCACCTGCACCGAGTTCGACGTGACGCTCGGGTCGACGACCCGGCCGCGCATAAGCGCGTTGTCGCCGACGATGATCGCACCCGGGTTCGCGAGGCGGATCGCCCGCTCCAAATAGTTCAAGTAGTTGCCCTTGTCCGCGTCGATGAAGTAAAGGTCGAACCGGGCGCCTTCCCGCTCCAGCGCGTCCAGGCTGTCGAGCGCTTCCCCGATCCGGTACTCGACCTTGTCGCCGAGCCCGGCGGCCGTCACATGCCGCTTCGCCACCTCCGCGAAGTCCGGCTTCAGCTCGAGCGAGACGACCCGCCCCGTCTCCCCAAGCCCGCGCGCCAGACAGATGCCGCTGTATCCGCCGAGTGCGCCGATCTCGAGCACCCGCTTCGCCCCGCTCATCCGCACGAGCAACGTGAGCAGTCGGCCGTATCCCGGCGCGATCGAGATTTCCGGCATATCCGCCGCCCGGATGCCCTCCGTGACCATCCGAAGGATCGGATCCTCCGCATATAAGCTTTCCGCATATTGTTCCGCCGTCAACTGTTCCGTCATTCTACTGATTCCCCTTCCGAAAATGTGGATCGAGCTGTCCATCGCCGGCCGCCCGTTTGATTTGTAACGCTTGGTCATTTCGCCTATACTTAGCCTATAAATACTAGCCTAAACTTAATTGTATGACTTCCCTCAGGGGATCGCAAACCGGGACGGAGTGGATATAGACAGATGGAGCACATACAGCTGATCGCAACATGCCCGATGGGGCTCGAAGCCTTGGTAGCCCGGGAGGTCCGGGATCTCGGCTATACCGATGTCAGCGTGGAGAACGGGAAGGTCGCCTTCCGCAGCGATTTGCTCGGCATTTGCAGAGCGAACCTGTGGCTGCGCACCGCGGATCGGATCGTCATCAAGATGGGCGAGTTCCCGGCGACGACGTTCGACGAACTGTTCGAGGGCACGAAGGCGCTCGCCTGGCCGGACTGGATTCCCGAGCTCGGGACGTTCCCGGTCAACGGCCGGTCGCACAAGTCGCAGCTGTCGAGCGTCCCTGCCTGCCAAGGCATCGTGAAGAAGGCCGTCGTGGAAAAGATGAAGATGCGCTACCAGACCGACTGGTTCCCGGAGAACGGACCGCGCTACGTCATCGAGGTGACGCTCTTGAACGACATCGCGACGCTGACGCTCGATACGACCGGCTGGAGCTTGCACAAGCGCGGCTACCGCAAGCAGGCGACCGAAGCGCCGCTCAAGGAGACGATGGCCGCCGCGATGGTGCTGCTGAGCCGTTGGCGGCCCGGCCGGCCGCTCCACGACCCGTTCTGCGGGTCGGGCACGATCCCGATCGAGGCGGCGATGATCGGCTGGAACTTGGCGCCGGGCCTCCGGCGCTCCTTCGACGCCGAAGCGTGGGACGCGCTGCCGAAGGCGCTGTGGGACCAGGCGCGCGAAGAGGCGTACGACCTCGTGCGCGACGACGAGCCGCTCGAGCTCGTCGGCTCCGATATCGACCGCGAGGCGATCGGGGTCGCGCTTGCGAATGCCAAGGGCGCGGGCCTAGCCAAGGAAATCTCGTTCTACGAGGCGCCCGTGGCCAGGTGGAAGCCGGAGGGCGACTACGGCGTCCTCATTACGAATCCGCCATACGGCGAGCGCATCGGCACCTCCGACGAGGTCGAGCGCGTCATCCGCCAGCTCGGCTCGGTCTACAGCGGGCTCGACACATGGTCCGCGTTCGTGCTGAGCCCGAGCAAGCAGTTCGAGCATTACTTCGGCCGGACCGCGGACAAGAAGCGCAAGCTGTTCAACGGGCGGATCGAGTGTGCGCTGCTGCAGTATCTTGGCCCGCTGCCGCCGCGCCGGCGGGATGAGACAGATTCATCTGAATGATCCCTAAAGGAGAGCGATTTTGTTGCCGGAAACAACCCCAATCCTAACAGCGGGCGTATATTTGCGATACCGGGACGCCTTCGTATTCCAATGCGGACCTAACCCGAAGACCGGCCAATTGGCCCTCGTACGCGTCGGCGGTCACGTCGATCCCGGGGAGACCGTCGAGGCCGCCGCAGTGCGGGAAGCGTTGGAGGAGACCGGCTGTCGGGTCACGCTGCTCCATTCTCCGTCGACGTATCAATGGGACCCGGCGGGGGACGCGTCCCCGAGCGAGATAACCGACCAAGAACCTCGATACGTCGTGAAGCCCGTTCTGCGGATGGGCCACAATGCGATGTTCTGGGCCGTGACCGACGACGTCCCCCGACTGGCCTCCGAGACGCAGGGGCTCGTCCTGCTCACCGCGGCGGATATAGCCCGGCTCGCCGACGGCCAAGCGACTTACGGCGACTTCACCGCATGGGGCGGCCGATGCCTGTCCCGCTCACCCTACGAGGCTCAGCTTCCGATACAGCCGTTTCCTCAATTCCGATTCCTCGCCTGGCTGCTCCACAACAATCCGCAATTGGCCGCAAATGTGTTCGTATCGGCGAACTAGCCTACAATCCCGGCGAACGTGCCCTCAGTCGGTTGAATATCCAAGTTTACGCCCCGCGCCGCGCATGGTAAGATACACCCAGAATCTGTAGCGGAGAGGGGCGTTTTTGACTGTGAAAATTTATGTAGCCGTGGATATGGAAGGCATCGGCGGGATCATCCACACGTCGCAGCTTATGAAGGGCGAAGGGATGTACGAAGAATCGCGGCGGCTCTTGACCGACGAGGTCAATGCGGTCGTGGAAGGGCTGCTCCAGGCCGGAGCGACCGAGATTATCGTGCGGGATGTGCATGCGACGGGCATTAACTTCGTTCCCGACCGGCTGCATCCGGGGGCTTCGTACTTCATGGGGGCGACCTCGTTCAAGGAGCGGTTCCCCGGCATCGACGCCTCGTTCGACGGCGCGTTCCTGATCGGGTACCACGCGATGGCAGGCGTGGCCCAGGCCGTGCGCGACCATACATACTCGAGCCGCTCGTTCTCCTCCGTCAAGCTGAACGGCCGCCCGGTCGGGGAGATCGGCCTGGACGGCCTGCTGCTCGGCCAATACGGCGTGCCGGTCCTGCTCGTGACCGGCGACGACAAGACGTGTGAGGAAGCGAAGCAAGAGCTCGGTCAGGGCGTGGCCACCTATTGTACGAAGAAGGCTTGGGGCCGCCACAGCGCCTTGATGATCCCGCCACAGCGGGTACGCACGGAGATCAAGGAGGCGATCGGCGAAGCGATCCGCAATCGAGCCGAGTGCCGCCCGCACCGCATCGAAGGCCCGTACGAGCTCACGGTCCAATATTTAAGCACCGACCTGGCTGACGGCCGCTACTGCGACGGCGTCCAATCCGAGCGACTCGATGGGCTGACGATCCGCACGAAGGATACCGACTTGATCCGGCTTATGTCCCGAGGCATCTAGTCCCTCGCAGGCCGGGGAGAAGCCCCTCTTCTCCTCGGCCTTTTCCATGTCCGACTTCGTCCAACTATGGTACTATGGAAGCAACATCGTTACCAGGAGTGGATCAAATGACCGCGAACCCGCCTCAGTTAATCGAAGCGTTCCTTTACCGCTCGCCCTCCCCCATCCGGCTTCACCAACCTTCGCCCGCTTGCTATCACATCGTATACTTACCGGACACCCGCGAGCTTCTTCTCTGGAACGGCAGCGGCCTTTTGGACTCCAGCATCGAGACCGATACGGCGCTTCTCCATACGAAGCTGTCTTTTCTCCCGAATCATATTAGAACGCTGGAAACGCAGACGAACGGGATGGACATCCTGCTCCCTTTCGAAGTGCTCGGCTACGCCCGGATGGAGTTGGATGACGAAGCGGTCTCCGAATGCGAGGATGCGATGAAGCGGATCGACCGGTTCTACCGAGAACCCGACTGGGTCCTATTCAATCGGCTCGTCATGGCGTTCTTCGACCTGCTGATTATTGTGTATGCGCAGTGCGAGCCCTCCATGAAGGCCGCGAACTATTCGGTCAGCGAGAAAGCCCGGAACGCCCGCAAAGTAACCGCCTATCTTGAAAACGCATTCAGCGAATCCGTAACATTGGAGAGCCTGGAGCGGGAGCTGCATCTGAGCAAACAGTACATGTCCAAAATTTTTCGCGAAACGACGGGCATGACGATCTTCGATTATTTGTACCGCCGCCGCATTCACGAGGCCAAGAAGCGGTTCCAGGCGTCCCCCTGCTCCTCGATCACGGACATCTGCCTCCAGGTCGGCTTCCACAGCGTGTCCCATTTCAGCCGGCTGTTCAAAACCCATGTCGGCGTCTCCCCGGAAAAGTACCGCAAAAGCCTCCCCTCCTCCACCATGCATCCAGAGGAAAGCAAACAGAGACAAATAGGCGACCATTGACACGAATATCAGGAAAGCGGCCGCAAAGCCATGTATGTTACGGTTATCGATGTCGGAGCGGATCCTCGAGGCGAACGGATTCGGGAAGGAGGGAGAGTCCATGAATCTGAAGCGGCAATACCCCCTGTTCAATGAATACTACTACGAGTGGGGCACCCCATTCGTCAAGTCGTTCCACACCCATCCGCAATACGAAATTTATTATTTTCACAAAGGCGACTGCGAGTATTTGATCGGCAACGAAATATTCGAGCTGGAGCCCGGCGACGCCATCATCATGAACGGCATGACGTTGCACGGACCGATCGTCGATCGGGACAGCGAGTATGTGCGTTCCATGTTCTCGTTCTACCCCGAGATCGTCCGCATCTTCTACCAGTCCCAAGGCCCGCTCCATCCGCTTCGTCCGTTCGAGGAGCTGAAGAACCGGCGTATTCGGCTGCGCGGGGAGCGCAAGGCGGAATTCGAGGAGCTGCTCGCCCGCATGCACAAGTATTATTACAGCCAGAACAACGTCGAGTTCAACCGGTTCCTGCTAGCATTCTTCGACATGCTGTGGCTGATCTACAGCGAATGCCAGGAAGCTATGGACGAGCTGGAGCGGCGCAGCGGGAAGGGCGAAGCCGGCGCCGGCCACCGGGACGACAAGGAACGGAACGTGCAGGCGATCATCTCGATCATCGAACACCGCTACCGCGAGCCGATTACACTGGAATCGCTGGAGAAGAGCGTGTACATGAGCAAGCACCATCTGTCCCGGATTTTCCGCGAATTGACGGGCGCCTCGATCATCGATTACTTGTTCAAATTCCGGATCAATCAGGCTAAGATTTTGTTCATTCTGAATCGGGACTGTACCGTCTCGGACGTGTATCGGGAAGTCGGGTTCCAGAGTCTGTCCCACTTCAGCCGCCTGTTCAAAAAATTCGTGGGCCTGTCTCCCGAGCAGTACCGCAAAAAAGTGCAGCCGTTCCTGCTCGAGCCCTTCACCCTCCCGGTCCCTGCCCTCGGCAAGTAGTTGAAGCTTGAAAGGCGCCCGACGAACAGAAAAGCCAGAAGAGTCATACAAGGAGGTCATGTTCATGCGTTTACGGAAGCTTACCCTGCTGATCGGCGTGCTCGTCTTGACGTGGACCGTCTCGGCCTGCGGAGGAGATGGCAGCGGCGGCACAGCCGGCCCCACGAATGATCCGGCGCCCACCGCGTCTGCCCGGACGCCGGATCCTGCGGCCCAGCCGGCCTCGCTCGTCATCTACGATACGACCGGCGAGAAGGTCGAGCTGCTTATGGAGAAGTACGGCAACAAGCTGAAGGAGAAGTTCCCGAATTGGACGTTCAAGATCATTCAGCAGGTAAACAGCAAAACGTTGGGCGAAGTCATCGCCTCCGGGGAGAAAATCGACCTCATGGTCGCCTCCACCGCCTCCGCCCTTATGAGCTTCGACCTGCAAAGCGATATCAGCGATTTGATCGCCAAAGATAAACTCGATTTGAGCCGGTTCGAGCCTACTACGATCGAGCTGCAGCGCAAGCTGGCTAACGGCGGCATCTACGGGCTGCCTACCTGGACGCGGTCCCTCGTGACGTACTACAACAAGGACTTGTTCGATCAGTTCGCCGTCGGGTATCCGAAGGACAATATGACTTGGGACGAAATGTATGAGCTGGCGCGGAAAATGACACGGAACGAGGCCGGCAAAAACTACAAAGGACTGACGATGGCATTCGATTTCGGACTGATGCTGAACCAGTACGAAGCCCCGCTCCAGGATCTGACAACGGGCAAGTCGCAGTTCCTCCAGGACAATTTCCAGAAAGCGTTCCAGAACTTGGTCCGCTTTTACCAAATTCCAGGCAATGAAGTGCCGGGCGGCAAGTACTTTCTGGACAATCAGCAGAATCCGTTCTACAAAGACAAAACCGTGGCCATGTTCTTGACGCTAAGCGGCGCCGAAAAGATCTATGCCGACAGCGTGAACTGGGACGTCGCTCCTTACCCGATCCTACCCGGCAAGACCGGCATGGGCTCGCAGTCGTACCCCACTTACTTCTTCCTCGCCAGCTCCAGCCAAAATCGGAATGCGGCCTTCACGGTGATGAAGTATTTGACCTCCGACGAGTTCCAGCGCGCCGCGGTGCGCAGCGGGATCACGACGATTCTGAAGGACGCGTCGATTATGCAAGACTTCGGGGCCGATCTGCCTTACGTCAAAGGCAAAAACCTGAAGGCGATGATTCCGCCGACCTATGCTCCGCCTACGGTCAAGACGAAGTATAACGACATCAGCAAGGCGCAAACGCTGGCCGCGCTCGATGCGATGTCGAAGGGCAGTGACATGAACACGGCGCTGCGCGAAGCGGCGGAGCGCAATGACAAGCAGGTGGCGGAGCAGGGCAAATAACGAAACCGGGATTTCCACAACGAACGGCCGCTTCCCCACACGTAATCGTGGTGGTAGCGGCCGTTTATTGCGTAATCGGACTTGACAGGTTGTGGTATCTAGAGTCGTCTGCGCGGGCGGGAGAACCATTTGATCCATAGCTTGCCTTCATCGTCTCGAAAAAACTTAAGTCCAATCCATTTCAACGGCGTCCATATTTCTTGAAAAAAATAGTTCGGCATTGCCCCGCCCTCCATAGAATCCCGACTTTCCTTGCCTCGGTCGATTCCTTCCCATGAAGCTTCTGCCTATTGTCTCTGTTGTCTGTCTGCAGTCTGTCTGCAGTCTCTCCCTATGCCTGATTCATCCGGGCGATCAATTCGCCCAGTACACGATCCGCATCGTCATAAGGCACTTGGCACGTGCCCGCCGGCATATGGCCGCCTCCGCCATATTCGAGCATAAGCGCCCCGACATCGACGGCTGATGTACGGTTAATAATGCTGTGGCCGCATGCGAACACGCAGTTTTGCTTGCCCTTGCCTTCCACTAGCCAGATCGAGATGTTCTGCTCGGGATACAGCGCGTACACCATGAACCGGTTGCCGGGATAGATCGTCTCCACGCCCCGCAGGTCGGTCACGATGACGTTGCCTTCGAGGCGCGTATATTGCTTCAGCATCTCGCGATACGAGACGTCCAGCTCGCGATAACGCACTACGCGTTCCTCGACATCCGGCAGCGCCAGTATCTCCTCCGCGCTCCGCTCACCGAGGTAGTCGACCAGCGTCTCCATCAGCTGGTAGTTGCTGATCCGGTAGTCGTGGAACCGTCCAAGACCCGTCCGGGCGTCCATGAGGAACGAGAGCAAGTCCCATCCTTGGGGATTCAAAATATCGTCGGCGCTGAACTGGGCCGAGTCCGCCTTATCCACGCCGGCCATAATGTCGTCGATATCGCCGAAGCGCTCGCGGCCGCCGTAGTAATCGTACACGACACGGGCCGCGCTTGGAGCGATGCGGGTCTCGCCTTCGAACTGTACGGATTCGCCCATCCGCTGCAGCTCGCTCGAATGGTGATCGAACCAGAGCGCACACCCCGGGGCGTACGGCAAATTGGCCAATATATCGTTAGACGTCACTTCCACTAGACCGTCCTGCACGTCCTTCGGGTGAACGAATTTCATTTCGTCGATCATGCCCAGCTTCTTGAACAGCATCGCACAGACCAGGCCGTCGAAATCGGATCGGGTAATCAAACGCATACGGGGAAAACAGCCTCCTTGTCACATAAAATGGTTCTAAAGAACTATGTATTCTCGCTCCTCATGACTTATTCCTTCATCTTCCAATAAAAAAACGAAAAAAAGAAGCATTTCCCGCTTGTTCCAGCGGAAAATGCTCCTTCGTGCTTACGGAAACCGGGTCTTACTTGACGATCGAATGGATCGGATGGCCCAAGGCAACCTCCGCCGCTTCCATGGCGATCTCTCCGAGCGTCGGATGCGCGTGGATCGTGAGGGCGATATCTTCGAGCGTAGCGCCCATCTCGAGCCCAAGCCCCATCTCGGCGATCAGGTTCGACGCCTCCGGACCGACGATCTGCGCCCCGAGGAGCAAGCCTGTGTCCTTGTCGCCAACTAGCTTCACGAAGCCGTCGCCGGCATTCATTGTCAGGGCGCGGCCGTTCACCGCGTAGTTGAACTTGCCGATCGCGACGTTCTTGCCGGCCGCTTTCGCTTCCGTCTCGGACAAACCGACGCTCGCGATCTCCGGATCGGAGAAGACGACCGCCGGGATCGCCTTGTAGTCGATCACGCTAGGCTGGCCTGCGATCGCTTCTGCGGCGACCTTGCCTTCGTAGGAAGCCTTGTGCGCCAGCGCGGGGCCCGGTACGATGTCGCCGATCGCGTAAATGTTCGGCACGCTCGTCCGGCACTGCGCGTCGATCTCGATCAGGCCGCGTTCCGTCAGCTTCACGCCGATCGACTCCAGGCCCAGATCCGCGGTGTTCGGACGGCGTCCGACCGTCACCAGCACGTATTCGGCGGTGATGGACTTCTCTTCGCCCTTTGCCGTATACGTAACCGTCACATCGGTGTCCGTTACCTTCGACTCCTTCGCGAGCGCTTCGGTCACCACTTCCACGTTGACCTTCTTCAGGTTGCGGCCGACGAAGCGGGACAGCTCCTTCTCGAAGCCTGGCAGGATGGAATCCGAGCCTTCCAGCACGGTCACTTGCGTCCCGAACTTGGCGAACGTCTGGCCGAGCTCGATGCCGATGTATCCGCCGCCGATGACGACGAGGCTTTTCGGAATCTCGGGCAGGCTGAGCGCTTCGGTCGAGGACAGGATGCGTTTGCCGTATTTGAATGTCTTCAGCTCGATCGGCGTAGAGCCGGTCGCGATGATGCATTGGTTAAACTTATATTGGGACGCTTCGTTCTCGGTTGCGACGCTCACTACATTTTCGCTCACGAAGAACGCTTCGCCGCTTACGACTTGCACTTTGTTGCCCTTCAGGAGCTGCGCCACACCGCCGGTCAGCTTCTTCACGACGCTGTTCTTCCATTCCTGGACTTTGGCGAAATCGACCTTCACATTCTCGGCGATAATGCCGATGTCGGAGCCGTGAGTAGCCGCCTCATAGTGATGCGCCGCCGTGATCAACGCTTTGGACGGGATACAGCCGCGGTTCAAGCAGACGCCGCCGATCTCCGCGCGGTCCACGACCACGACGGATTTGCCGAGCTGCGCGGCCCGGATCGCCGCTACATAACCTCCAGGTCCGGAACCGATCACGAGCACGTCCACGTCGGTAGTAAATGTTCCTACAACCATTGGTTACACCTCCATGACAAGCAGTTGCGGATCTTCCAGCAACGACTTGATGTAGTTCATTGCGTTTTGAGCGGTCGCACCATCGATCAGTCTATGGTCGAAGCTTAGGGACAGGGCCATTACTTTGCCGATTACGATCTGGCCGTTCTTGACGACCGGCTTCTCGGAGATGCGTCCGGTGCCCAGGATCGCGACCTCCGGATAGTTGATAACCGGGGTGAAGAACATGCCGCCCGCCGATCCGATGTTTGTGATCGAGATCGTGCCGCCTTTCATTTCATTCAGCGCCAGCTTGCCTTCGCGGCCGCGGGCGGCGAGATCCTTGATCTCGCCGGCGATCGACCAGACGTTCTTGCGGTCTGCGTCGTGAATGACCGGGACGATGAGGCCGTTGTCCGTGTCGGTCGCGATACCGATGTTGTAATACTTCTTGTAGATGATCTCACTCTTCTCGTCGTCGATCGAAGCGTTGAGTGCCGGGAACTGGCGAACCGCCGCCACGAGCGCCTTCACGATGAACGGCAAGTACGTCAGCTTCACGCCCTTCTTCTCGGCGAGCGGCTTCGCCTTCTCGCGCAGCTCGACGAGCCCCGTGACGTCGACTTCGTCCATGATCGTCACGTGCGGCGCCGTGTACACCGACTTCACCATCGCGTTCGCGATCGCCTTGCGGATGCCCTTCAGCGGCACGCGCTCTTCGACGCGCTCGCCGCTCACCGGGCCGCCTGCCGGCGCGCTCACGCTCGGTGCGGCCGGGGCTCCCGCCGCGTTGTCCGCGCCCGCGCTAGGCGCTGCTGCGGCAGCACCGCCGCCGGCCGCGAACGCGCTCACGTCGTCGCGCGTCACTTGGCCGTTGCGGCCGGTGCCGCGCACTTGCGCGATCGCGACGCCCTGCTCGCGGGCGAACTTGCGCACGCTCGGCGTCGCCAGCACTTCGCCGCTCGGCGCAGGCGCAGCGGCCGGAGCGCTAGGCGCTGCAGGCGCGCTTGGCGCGGCGGCTTGCGGCTTCGCCGCTTCCGCTTGCGGAGCCGGCGCTGCAGCCGGCGCGCTAGGAGCAGCCGGTGCCGCATGCGCGTCGTCGCCATGGCCGGCGTGCACGTCCGGCGGCAGCTCGCCTTCGACGTCGATCGTCGCGAGGATGTCGCCGACGACGGAGACGGTGCCCTCGCTCACTTTCAGCTCCACGATTTTCCCGGTGACAGGGGACGGCACTTCGACGGTCGCTTTATCGTTTTGCACGTCCATGATCGTTTGGTCTTCCTGGATCGTATCGCCCGGCTTGATGTGCCATTTGACGATTTCCCCTTCATGCAAGCCTTCGCCCAGCTCCGGCAGTCTGAAATTATAGATCGCCACGTCCATTACCTCCACTATAAGAATCCCGCAAGACGAACCGTTTCATCCCTTGATTGGAGACAATTGCGATTCGCCTGCGGACTATGATCACTGTTATCTATGATTTACCTAGTAAGGTTTTAATTGAAATCGAGGACCTTGTTCAGACCGGCGATGATGCGGGCCGGGTTCGGCAGCCATTCTTCCTCGATCTGCGGGAAGCCCATGACCGTATCCGGCGAGGTGATCCGGAGTACCGGAGCTTCCAGGTGCAGAATCGCTTTTTCGTTGATCTGCGCAATCACTTCCGCGGCTACACCGGCGGATTTCTGTGCTTCTTGCACGACGATGGCGCGGTTCGTCTTCTTGATCGACGCGACGATCGTGTCGATGTCGAGCGGGCTCAGCGTACGCAGGTCGATGACTTCGATCTTCGCCCCGCGGGACTTCTCGATCTCCTCCGCCGCCTTGAGCGAAGTGTGCACCATCGCGCCGTACGTAATGATCGTCGCATCGGAGCCTTCGCGCACGACGTTCGCTTTGCCGAGCGGAATCGTGTATTCGCCTTCCGGCACTTCATCGCGGAACGCGCGGTACAGCTTCAGGTGCTCCATGAAGAACACCGGATCGTTGTCGCGGATCGCCGAGATGAGCAAGCCCTTGGCATCGTAAGGGTTCGAAGGGCAGACGACTTTGATGCCCGGCGTCTGGATCATCAAGCCTTCCAGGCTGTCGCAGTGCAGCTCAGGGGCCTTCACGCCGCCGCCGAACGGTGTACGGAACGTGATCGGGCTGTTGTACTTGCCGCCGGAGCGATAGCGCATCCGGGAAGCTTGGGCCACGATCGAGTCCATCATCTCGAACATGAAGCCGATGAACTGGATCTCCGCTACCGGACGGAAGCCGGTCACGCCGAGCCCGATCGCTAGGCCGCCGATGCCGGATTCCGCGAGCGGCGTATCGAATACGCGGTCTTCGCCGAACTGCTTCTGCAGCCCTTCCGTAGCCCGGAACACCCCGCCGACGTTCCCCACGTCTTCCCCGAAAATCAATACGTTCGGATCGCGCTCCAGCTCCACGCGCATCGCGTCCGTGATCGCTTGAATCATCGTCATTTGTGCCATGGCTTACTTGTCCCCCTTCGCGGCGATGTACTCCGCTTTTTGCTCTTCCAGCTGCTGTGTCGGCGTTTCGAACATACTGTCAATCAAGCCCGGCACGGTCATTTTCTCGGTCGACTCGGCCTTCTTGATTTGCTCGGCTACCGTTTCCTTCGCTTCTTCCATGACTTTGTTCTCTTCTTCTTCCGTCCAAAGCCCTTTGCTCTCCAGATATTTGCGGAACCGGACGAGCGGATCGCGCTGCGACCATTCCGATTCTTCTTCTTTGGTCCGATATTTGGTCGGGTCGTCGCCGGACATCGAGTGCGGCGCGAACCGGTAAGTGATCGCTTCGATCAATGTCGCCCCTTCGCCGTTCCGTCCGCGTTCAGCCGCTTCCTGCACGGCTTTGTATACCGCCAGTACGTCCATACCGTCTACCTGAACGCTGCGGATACCCGCCGCCACGCCCTTCTGGGCGATCGTCTTGGCCGCGGATTGCTTCTCCCGAGGGGTCGAGATCGCATAACCGTTGTTCTGCACGACAAAAATAACGGGGAGGTTGAACGCGCCCGCGAAGTTCATGCCTTCATAAAAATCGCCTTGGGACGATCCGCCGTCGCCGGTGTAAGTAATGACCACATTTTTCTTGCCGCGCTTCTTCAGTCCCATCGCTACTCCGGAAGCTTGCACGATTTGAGCGCCGATGATGATTTGAGGCATAAGCACATTCACGTCGTCCGGCACTTGACCGCCATGCTGATGGCCGCGGGAGTACAGGAACGCTTGGTACATCGGCAATCCATGCCATACGATCTGCGGCATATCGCGGTATCCCGGACATACCCAGTCTTCCTTCACAAGAGCGAACTCGCTCCCGATCATCGTGGCTTCCTGCCCCGACACCGGCGCGTAGAAGCCGAGGCGGCCTTGACGGTTTAAGCTGACGGCGCGCTGGTCCCATACGCGGGTGAATACCATGCGGCGCATCAACTCGCGCAATTGCTCGTCGCTCAGCTGGGGAACGGCGTCTGGATCGACAACGGTTCCGTCGGCGGATAGAATCGATAGCGGTTGAATGTCGTCGATGCGGACTTCGGATAAAGATTGGCTCATGTCGAATCACCTCGAACTGATATTGTTTGCTGCCTCGCGTTAAAACTGTTATAGTATATTACATAAACTGTTCCAAGAAACTGTGTGATACTGTACTTATTACTTGCGAGTTTCTTGAAATTATCAAGTATAACAGGCACTCTCATTATATAGTACAGCTACTCAAAAAGCTAGTGACATCTTTCTGCGATTTACATGGTTTTTACACGACACAACGATTATTTTGCGCCAAAACGATAAAATTCAATCCCTGAAACTGACTTTCGAAGGAGCTGTGCGCCATGGATGAAACGGCTTACTACAAGCGGACCATTATTAAAGAACATATACCCTCCGAGAACTTGGGTGAACCGAGAGTCATCCGGGTCGCGTTGCCCCCCGGTTATAACGAACTGCTGACGTATCCGGTCATTTATTGTCAGGACGGCGAAGACTTCATCAACTTCGGGCGCATCGTCACTCAGCTGACGAAGCTCGTGCTAGACGACGGCATGGAGCCGGCCGTGATCGTCGCGGTCGACGTCGACAAGGCGGTGCGGACGGAGGAATATGCCCCGGAAGGGTCCCGATTCGCCGCATATTGCCAATTCTTCGCCAAGGAGCTGCTGCCTTATGTAGAGAACCGTTATCCGATCCGCCAGGGAGCGGACGCCCGGCTGCTCGCCGGCGATTCGCTGGGCGGGACGGTGTCGCTGCACCTGGCGCTCGACTATCCGGACTTGTTCCGGCGCGTCCTGTCACTATCGGGTGCATTCTTGGCGAGCACGCAGGAGCGGCTTCAGGCGGAAGGGGACTTGAGCTGGCTGGAGCTGTACATGCTGATCGGGCTGCAGGAGGAGTCTGTGGAGACGACGCGGGGTGTGTTCGATTTCCTGGCGGCCAACCGGGCAGCGAGACGGCTGCTCGAAGAGCGCCAGTGTCGTTTGACTTACCTGGAGCGGGACGGCAAGCACCTATGGGGCTTTTGGCAGAACGCGCTGCCCGATGCGCTTAGGCACTTTTTGGGCTGAGGCGGAAGGGTCTTATTCAGGATATCCTTGCGGATCGCGCTTCGCTTTTCAAGGATCCCGAATTCGATGGGGCTGCAGGAGGGTAGACCGAAAAAATAGCAGCTATATGATCCTCTAATTGAAAATCAAGGCCTTCTAGCTAAGCAATAGATGAAAAATTTTCCGCTAATGATTCCAAAGATTCGATTTGCTGCCCGACTTTATGGATTAGCTGCAAATTTTTCTTTTATTCGGTTGGAAAAACCGAAGATTTCGAGAATAACAGCCATTTTTTCATCTAATGGTTGTCCATGCTTACGCCGTGCATCCACTTTGGTCCTGCAAGTCTTCTTGTGCCGCGATCTATTTCGATCCACCTATTTAATTGGCGGCAATCCGGGATCATTGCTCGTAATCATAGCTCCAACTTGGCAAAAATCGAACTAAAGCGCGCTCCCGCCCCGACGATCAACTTACAAGTGGGCAAATTCGAACCAGAGTACGGTAATCGTCGCGTTTGCTTAACAAAAAACTCTGGAGCGCGTTCGCTCCAGAGTTTTATTGCATTCTATCTTAATAAGCCGTCCAACCCGCATCGGCGGTGACGACCGTACCGTTCACGAAGCCGGCTTCGTCCGACGCGAGGAAGAGCGCCACCTTGGCGATTTCCTCCGGCTCGCCGGAACGCGGGTTCATGGCCGCTCCCGCCATCGCCCGCTCCATGCCGAACGGGTTCGGGGCATTCATCGTCGTCCCGATATTGGTGTTCACGCCGCCGGGTGCAATCGCGTTGCAGCGGATGCCCTTGTTCGCATATTGGAACCCGACATTTTTCGTAAGCCCGACGACCGCATGCTTGGACGCCGTGTAGGCCGCGCCCGCTCTGGATCCGTACAAGCCCCCTACGGAAGCGATGTTGATGATAACGCCGCTCTCCTGCTCGAGGAAGAGAGGGAGCGCCTTCCGGATGGTCCGCATCGGACCGGTCGTATTAATCGCGATGACTCGCTCCCAGAGCTCATCGGTCAATTCGGCCGCCGGAACGAAGTTGTCCATAATGCCGGCATTGTTCACCAGGATATCCAGCTTGCCGAACTTCTCCACAGCCGTATCGATCATTTGCTGCACGTCGGCTTCGACGGCCACGTTGGCCGCCAGCGCGATCGCCGTGCCGCCCTTGGACTCGATCCCGGTGACAACAGTTTGGGCCGCTTCGACTCGAAGATCGGAGACGACCACCTTCGCGCCTTCCGCCGCGAACAATTCCGCTATCGCCTTGCCCATCCCGGAAGCCGCACCTGTGACTACCGCCACTTTCCCAGCCAATCTCATGTTGCCATCCTCCCTATCTATTTGTATTTCCCAAAGACTGTTTTTTTCAACAGATGTATATTTCTTAACACCTGTTGATTCGAGTATAATAAAAATCGAATAAGGCGCACAATCAGTAAAAAAGTTCGTTTTGTAAGGTAACGTACATTCGGAGTCCTTTTGTTCAATAACAAATGTAGGGAATGGTGGAAATGGCGGCAGCGGACAAAAAATCGGACCGGCGCGTCGTGCGCAGCAAAGAAGCGCTCCGAGCTTCATTATTGGAGCTAATGACGGAACAAGACTTCGGGTCGATCTCCATTACCGAAATCGTGGAGCGCGCCAATTACAACCGCGGCACGTTCTACTCGCATTACGACAGCAAAAAAGCTCTGCTCGACGACATCATCTCGGAGCTGATCGAGGACATGCTGCGTTCGTATCGGGCCCCTTATGAGAATGTGGAGATTTTCCATATTGACGAGCTGGGGGCCAATTCCATTCTCATCTTTGAGCATTTTTATCAGCATGCGGCTGTGTATCAAATTCTATTCAAGAGCGACGTCCTTCCGAATGTCCGGGAACGCATGCTGGTGGCTTTGAAGCAAATCGCCATGGAGGATCTGGAATATACGAACAGCGAGATCGATCAGGAGCTGATGGCCGTCTACACGATCCATGCCCTGCTCGGTCTCGTGTTCCATTGGATCGAGAGCGGGTTTAAGGTTCCGCCCTCTTACATGCAGGACCAATTGATCAAACTGATTCATTATCGTCCCCGCACCGCGGTTACCATCAACAGAAATGCCGCCCCTTCCCCGAAAGGAAAGAACGGCACTCCCAAATAACTGTTTTCTTCTACCCACTACACCTTACCCGTTACCCATTACCCGCCATACCGCTGTTTCAGCTCCGCGGCCTTCCGCTGCAGCTCGTCCATGCTCGGCAGCGCCGAATGACGCTCCAGCCGCCCTCCCCGCTGCTGGAGCGTCTGACGGAGCGCCAGCGTGAAAGTCCGCATCGTAATGCCCTTCCCGCCGGCCAAACTGACTAGGCTGCCCATCGTCCCCGGACGGATGATCGGGTAAGACAGCAACGCGCCCCTGCTGCTCTCCTCTGCTTCACGCTCGCTGTCTGGCTCTACCCCCACCGCCGCTGCCGCTCCGTCTTGCGGCTCCAGCCAGCCGTCCCGCTCATTGTTCTCTTCGCCCGTAGCCATCTCGTAGAACATCCGCACCATCTGGGCGCGGCGTTCGGCGTGACCTTCCACGACGACGAACGCTTGGACGGCATACGCTTTGTTTTGCCGGCGCTGGGAGATGCCGCAGAATTTCCGGCCGTCGATCGACAGATCGAAGTCGCCGGGACAGTAAGAGCCCTTCACCTCGCCGGTCTGAATGTCGACGCCGAACCGCTGCAGCGTCTCGGCGATCAGATCGCGCATCTCCGCGAACCCGGCGCGAAAGTCCGGTTTGCCTTCCCCGACAGGCAGAATGAGCGAGATGTTGATCACGCCGGGGTCGAGCGGAACCGCCGCTCCCCCGGAGCTGCGGACGCCTACCTGGTACCCTTGGGAGCTGAGCCAGCTCATGCCGAGCTCGGCCATCGGCAAGCGGCGGTCCCGCAAGCCGAGCACGAGCGCCTTCTCATGCCGCCACACATGGACGAGCGGAGCGGCTCCCTCTCCCACACGGCGGCACATGAGCTCATCGTAGGCGAACGGATAAAGGACGTCGCCCACTAAGGTACGCTCGCTCGTATCGTGAATGTAGAACGGTTCGTCTATGCTCCATCTGGCTGTCATGTTTTAGTGCGACTCCTTTATATACGATTGGCGTATTACAAATTGCTCTGCTTGGGCTTCAGCCCGGGGACCCACGCATCGACGTCGTACCCGCGCACTTCCCAGTAGCCGATATGGTCTTCGGCGATGAGCTCGATATGCTCCAGCCACTTGACCGACTTGTAGGCGTACATCTTCGGCACGATGAGCCGTACCGGTCCGCCGAGCTCCCGCGGGATCGGCTTGCCGTCGAGCAAGACCGCGACCATCACGTCGTCCAACGACGCCTGCGCGAGTGTCAACGCATCGGTGTAGACGCCGTCGCCGGAGTAGAACTTGACGTACTTGGCCGAGGGCTTGACGCCGGCCATCTCCAGCAGCTTCGTCAGTTTGATGCCTTCCCATGTATTCTTATACACCGACCAGCCGGTCACGCAGTGGAAGTCGCTCACTTGCACCGTTCGGCCGAGCTCGATGAACTGGCTCCAGTTCCATTCCTGCGGCCGGTCGACCAGCCCGGTAATCTTGAAATACCAGTTCTCTGACGTGAATGTCGGGAGCGGAGTGACGGTATAAATGCGGTACTCGCCCTTGCTCCCGCCGCCCACCGGCACGATTGAATCCGGGAGCGGCTGCGGGTCCGGCACCATCTGATTGCCGTTCCACTGAGGCTCGAGGTCGGCCAGATTGACGGTCCCGCCTCCGCTGCCGAACAGCCATCGCACGAACTTAGGTCCCACCAGCACGACCAAGAGGCCGGCGAACCCCCAGCGGATGAACGATCTGCGGGTGTACAAGACGTCCCGCACCCGATCGGTTACGGAGCGTGGCGTGGCGGTCCATGTCCTCCCTGTGGCCGCCGCGGCAATGTCCCCCCTCCCGGGGCCCGAACCTTCGCGCGCCCTCTCGATCTCCGCATCGCGCTGAAGCACGGCTCCCGGGCGCTTCATCTTCAGCCAGCGGCTGCGGGAGACGGAATGGTACAGCGCGTACGGTACCCCGACCCACGTGAACAAGTCGTGGGCGCCGAGCGCGGCGTTGCTCCACAGGGGCGGCAGCCGCTTGAACTGCCACAGCACGATCCCGGACACGATCCAACCGACGAGCAGGACGAGTACGATACCCAAGTTCCATTGCTGCTCCGGCTTCCCCTTCAGCTGGCGAATGTGGCGAACCATGCGCGGGAGATACAGCACGACGACGATGGTGGAAGCTACTCCCAACCAAATATGGATGTGCTTCGTCCATACGCGCCCCTCGCCCAACACCCCGCGCAACGACGGGATGAACAGCACGATCCCGGTCACCGCAAGCAGCAGCACCAGCCAGGCGTTCCAACTATGCAAGGCCGCCAGCTTTTTACCAAACGACTTCTTCCTCCATTTGCTCATGACCCCCACCGCGATCCGCTCCTTCTCAAGATCCGTATTAGCCATTCTGCCCAAACCGCCGAACTCCATGATCTTCCTTCATTGTATAGCAAAATAGAGGCGTGCGAAAGATCGCGAGTGCCAAGTCCAAGCCTAAACAAAAAAGCGCCCCCTTTGCCATGCCTGGCAAATAGTCGGCGCTATGTATGCAGCGGACGAACGCCCGTCGCGCAATTAAGCCCATTGCGGATTCGTCTTGCCCAGCAGCAGGTGGAACCATGTTAAGAACTTGGCATAATGCCCGGGACATCGGAACGAGATCTTGACCTCGCCCTTCCAATAAAACGTGAACAGGCTGTTGTCGCGACCGATGACGAGCTCTACATCCCAGCAGTTGTCGCTTAGTTTGTACTTGTCTCTGTTGAAAAACAGCTTCGGGCCTTCGGACGTCTGGTACATGCCGAAGAAATCGCCGCCCACTTTGAAATAAAATCCTTGCTCCGCCGCGAATGAAGTGCCGTTCACGGGTTATCCTCTCCTTAGCTGTGATTTGGAAACTGATCGGTCCGATGGAGGTATGAAAATAAAAAACTTCAACCCTCTTTCGGTAGCTGGCTGGCGTTGCCCAAGTACTGGCAGTAGCCCCTGTAGCTTTGCGACGCTGGCTTTCGCCAGGTTTGCCGGTTCGAGATTGTTCGAAGTTTGTCGATTTTCTATAGATGCTTACCCAAGCATAAAGGATCATCTCTATGAAAGCATCGTTCTTTTTTCCTATTTTTCTTGCAACTCTATTGCATTCCTGAGACACACGGTGGGAAGAAACGGAAAACCGGGTTGTAATAACCCGGTTTTCTGCGGGGGAAGACACCCCCTGCGGACGACCTTCCAGGTCCGCAACCAGCGCCTCATGCCTATCCCTAGTTCTTGCTTCTCTCTCGTAACCCATCGTTAGTGGCTGCACCACATTAACCACAGTATGAAGAAAGGGCGAACATGGATTGGACAGATGCCCGATTGGCGCAAAACTTCTGTGTGTTTCTCCCTCCCGGCCATCCATCCTATGAGGACGTCCGCCACCCCTTCTAGCAGGAAAGTAGGAGAAGCCTCCGCCTATATGCTATGATGAGAGAACAACCCCGGCTGCGGCCGGAGCTCCCCCTACGAGGTGCGGCATGATCCCGAATCACAGACTGCTCCGGCATTTGGCCATCCTGGAGCTCGCTCTGGCGCTCTTGTTCGCCGGTATATCCCTCTACGCCTTCCTGCGGCATCCGGACTCGCTTTCGCTCCAGCTTATGCTGGTCGTGATCGGGCTCGCGGGTGTATTGAACGGGCTATTCCTGTTCCGGAAGGTGAAGCAATCGAGACAGCGCCCGCGGCCGCGTCCGGAGCGTGCCCCCAGCGCTTCCGCCGCCAACCGGGCCGTCAAGGGACGGAAGCGCAAGGGCAATCGCTGAGCGATGGAACCCGAAAGTAAGAGAAGAGCATCCTTTCCATGACGGAAAAGCTGCTCTTCTTTTCGTTCATCAAGCTTTGATGTATTTCCGTGCTTTTTCGATCGCTTCGTCTTCCGTCGGCGCGGTAATATACCGGCCATTGATGAAGATGAACGCCGCCCGCGAGCAAGGTCCGCAGTAGGACTTGCACCCCACCTTCACCTCGGTGCCGGGGGCCAGCTTGTCCAGCTTGGCCAGCGTCGTTTTCACCTTCATATGCCTGCATTTGTCACAAATCCGGATATCGTTGGCCATCGTCTGGCATTCCTTTCACTGATCCGACAACCGTGCCCGTAGCTCTACACCCGGGAGCCCGTCTTGCTTGGGTTGGTGATGAAGAACCCTTCATTCGGGACGTACAAGTAGTCGATTTTGACGCCGTCAAGCGTGTCGTCGTTTTTCTCCAGCAGCACTTCAATGCCTTTATCGGTCATCACGACCACATCATTCTCGTCCTGCTCGTCCAATCCCAAGGCATACTGGACAAGTCCGTTATGCGTGAACTCCACTTTCACTCTGACCTTCAAGCCTTTATTTTCTTCCAGAGCCAATTCCTTTTCTAGTACCTTGGCCGCGCTGCGCGTTATTTTGCAGTTCATGCTCGTCACTCCTTGTCCCATGGATCATCAAAATCATATCATGTTTTCCGCGCATCGTCTAATGGTCGGTTCGTTGCTCTTGCGGTTTGTACCATGTAAAATAGTGGGAGACCCTTCTTCCGGGCGAATGACAGTGAGGTGAACCGATGCTTTCTTTCTACAAAAAATACTACAAAACGATCTTCGATATCGGACTCATGGTTCTAACCGTGTACCTGTTCATGCTGGCGTTCAGCTACATGTATCGAATCGCGACCCCGATCTTCATGGCCTTCGTCATCTTCATGATCATCGAACCGCTGGCCAAGTTCCTGAACCGCCGCGGGATGAAAAAGTCGATCGCCACCGCCATCTCCACGATGCTGTTCATCCTCATTATTTTGGCCGTCTTCATCGGGCTGGGTGCGATCTTCGCCGCACAGATCTACTCGCTCTCGCAGAAAATTCCGGAATACGCCCGGATTCTCCAGGATCAGATCGTGAATAATGCCGCCTATTGGCAATCCAAGATGGAGGCACTGCCGGAGGACGTCGTGGAGAAGACCAAATCATACGCAGGCACGATTACGACCCGGGGCGCCGAGCTCGCCGCCAAGTTCCTGGGATGGATATTCTCGCAGCTGACGACGTTCTCCAGCTTTATGGTGAACTTCTCCATCGGGATTATTCTCGCCTATTTCCTAAGCATCGAGATCGAGACTTGGAAGCGGCTCGCAACTGAGAAAACGCCCCGCACGTTCAAGAACGCCTTCTTCTTCCTGAAGGAGAACGTATTGAAGGGAATCGTCACCTACTTGAAGGCGCAGCTCAAGCTCATCACGCTGACTTTCGTCATCATCTTCATCGCGCTGCTCCTGCTCGGCGTCAAAAACGTACTGTCCATCTCGCTCCTGGCTGCGTTCTTCGACGTGCTCCCGCTGCTCGGAGTGTCGACGGTGTTCATTCCATGGATCATCTACCTGTTCATTGTCGGAGACACGACGCTGGCGATCTGGATCACTGTCGTACTCGTCGTCGTCATCCTCGTGCGCCAAATCATGGAGCCGAAGATTACAGGCGACTCCCTCGGCGTATCCGCCTTCACGATGCTGTCGTTCATGATGATCTCCCTCTCGCTCTTCGGGGTAGCCGGCCTCATCCTGTCGCCGATCCTGATCATTCTTATCAAGGCGCTTATGGACCAAGGCTACCTGAGGCGATGGATCCGCCTGCCAAGCGGGGAGTATTAACGGTCGGACATGTCGTACTTCGACTCCATCCGGCCGGAGAACCAGCCCATGAGCAGCATCGTCACGGCGATGTCGTCGATCGGCAGGAAGGGCAGCGCGTCCGGCATCACCCAGTAGACGACGACCGGGATCAGGAACAGCAGCTTTTCGCGTACCGGGATTCGGGGCGACGCCAAGAGCCGCACCACCCTGCGAATGACATGCGACCAATGTCTCAGCGACAGCCATTTATTCAAGCGAATCTCCTCCTCGCACGCCGCGCCTTCCTCCAGGCTTCGATCGCTCTGGCCGGAAGCGCGGCTTTTCTTCCGGCCCGGTTATTTCGTTTTGCGGTTTTTGCGGCCGATTAGGATTACTATAACCACAAAGACCGTCAGTATAATCCCGGCGCCTACGAATACGGCGATCATAAGCAGTCGTGCCGCGGACGGCATGCCGTTGCAGGCGCAAGCATAAGATGTCGCCGGGACGCCAAAATAAAGCAGCAGTACGCCGGCCAACACGATGAGGGCCGATCTGCCTGCTGACAGCCCCCTCTTCCACCAGTTTGACATATGTCCTCCCTACACATTCCAGTTATCGATCACCTGTCAGTTCCCTCGCCGCCCGCATCGCTTCCAGCAGGAGCGGCTCCATCCGCGCATAGATGTCCGGGAACTGCTCGAGCGGCAGCGGATTGACGCCTTGTCCCAGTTCAACCGTGAACGCCGGACGGCGGTATTGCAGGATGAACCAGTCCTTGTAGCCGGCGTCGCTGCCGGACAGCTTGACAGGCTTGTAGCCGCTCGCCAGGCCGAGCCGTTCGGCGATACCGGCCGAGGCGGACGGCTCCAGCCCGCGATAGTTCCAGTATATCTCTTCTCCCTGAGTGTGAAAAGCAAGAGCCAGCCGGAAGTCCCGGTAGCGGGTGAACTGCGCCATCGCCTGCGCCTCCGGCTCAGTGAGCGGCGCGATGCCCGTATAGTCGCGCGGCCCCGGTCCGGGTGCGCCTGCCGTGCGCCGGTCCCGTTCCTCTTCCCAGAACGCGGGGAATTGGTCGTTCAGGTCGACCCCGCGGATATTGGCCTTCCAGCCGGTGAAGTTCCAGCTTCCCCGATTCCATTCCAAGAGCCGCGAGCCGTAAGGGTGGTCCGGCCATATCCCGCCGTGGACGAGCTCGACGCCGTCCGGGTTCACCATAGGCACGACCCATAGCGTGACGTCGCTGTACAAGCTTCGGACCTCCCGCGGATCCATCTTCCCCAGTCCGCTTCCGCGAGAGACCGCCTCCGACAGCTGCTCCATGAATCGCATCAGGAGCGGGGTGGTGATCCACTCGTTCGCATGGAACGCGCCATTGGCGTGCACCTCGTACGGCCCGATCCCAAGGCGGACGACCGGGATCGGCCGCCCCATGACGCTGCGGCCGATCCATTCCAGCTGCACGAACGGATAGCGGATCATGAACAGCTGGACGTCGCGGATGAGCTCGACATAGCCATACGGTCCCGCCCCCGTCAGCAGCTCGCCCTTCCGGGCCCGATCGACGAGACGCCGCTCCATCGGGGCGATCGGGACGAAGATCACTTGCCCCGGTAACAAGTATTCGGATGGGCCCGGGTGCATGTTCCGATTCAGCTCGGCCAGTTCCCCGACGGGCACCCCCGTCCGTTCGGCGAGACGAAACCATGTATCGCCCGGTTGAATGACATAAGGCACAGCCATGCGTATTGCCTCCCTGTTACATGGTGATACCCATGCTTATGCGCGGGGACAATGTTGTGATGCCCGCTGCCGGGCGCCCGGAGATGGTTGAACCCTGTACTAGAGGAAACCTTTCATCCTAACTCCAAAAAGACCAGAGCGTCGCTCTGGTCTTCGCGATTTCACATTGTAATAGCGCAGGGCGCCGTTAGAGCCGGGCCATCTGCCAGACTACCGGCGTATGGGCAATCTGATCGCCTAGCCATTCCTGCGCGATGTGCTGGAACTTGGCGGGATCGCCGCTGCAAAAAAACTGATGCACGGGGACGTCCCCCGATGCGGCGAGCTGCCCGCGGTGGTAGAGAATCGCGCTGATCTCCCGCGCCGTCTCTTCCGCCGAATTAATGAGCTTGACCCCCGTCCCCATCACTTCCGAGATCGCTTCGGACAAGAAGGGGTAGTGAGTACAGCCGAGAATGAGACAATCGATCGAGCTGGTTCGAAGAGGAGCGAGCGACGTCCGAACGGTCTCCCAAGCCTCCGCGGACCGGAACAGACCTTGTTCCACGATCGGAACGAGGTGCGGACAAGCCAGACTTTCCACTTTCAGATTCGGGGAAATCATTTGCAAGGCATGCTGATAGGCGCCACTCTTGATCGTATTCTCGGTTCCGATGACGCCTACCCGGCCGTTCCGCGTCGACTTGATCGCCGCCCGCGCGCCGGGATGAATGACACCGAGCACCGGAATCGTGACGGAAGCGCGAATGGCCCGGACCGCCAGCGCGGTAGCGGTGTTGCAGGCGATGACGACCATCTTCGGGTTGAACTGGGTCAAGTACTGGACGATCTGGAGGGTGAACTCGACGACTTCTTCCGCTTGACGAGGACCGTACGGCGTTCTCGCCGTATCGCCGAAGTAAATGACCTTCTCCTGAGGAAGCTGGCGCATCACTTCCCTCACGACGGTCAAGCCTCCCACGCCGGAGTCGAGTATTGCAATGGCTTGCTGCACAAGGTTTCGCTTCCTTTTGTCAAAAAGTAAAGTCTACGTTTACAATATGACTCCGGGCTGCGAAACGTTCTCATACTCCGCGCGGGGGCGGGCTTATCCGAACCACGGCATTCAGCCTATGTTCAGCCAACATTCAGCTGGCTTTCAGCTTCCTTTCATTTCCCTTTCATATTCGCCAAGTATGATGGACACTAGAGTATCGCACAACATAGAGAAAAAAATGGATAGGGAGGACCCGTCGGAGTGAAATCATCGAAATCTGCTACGAAGTCCTTGAATCGGTCAAGCGGGGCATCTTCAGGCTGGCCTACAAGATGGAATCGTTCCTCGGCTCAGGGTCCGAAGCTGGACCATTGGCCGACGGAACACTGGAAGACAACCGTCCCCGAGGAGCAAGGGATGGACTCGGGCGCGATCGCCGATGCGTTCCTGGCGGTTCGCGATCGCCAAGTGAACAGCATCGTGGTCGTCCGGGGCGGGTGTCTGGTCGCGGAAGCCTACAGTGACCGGACAGGACCGGAGGATCCGCAGGACATGCGGTCGGTGGCGAAGAGCCTGACTTCCGCTCTGGTCGGGATTGCGCTGAAGGAAGGCAAGCTGCACAGCGTCGATCAACGGCTGGCGGAGTTTTTTCCCGAGCTCGCTCACGATCCGCTCCGCTCCGAGATCACGATCCAACATTTGCTCTATATGGCTTCCGGGTTGGAATGGAACAATGTGAACGAGCAAGCTTCCGTCGAGATGATGCATTCGGATCACTGGGTGCGTACGATTCTGCAGCATCCCGGGCTGTACAAGCCGGGGACGAAATTCAATTACAGCAACGGCGATGCGCATCTCGTATCGGCGGTGCTCCAGCGAGCGACCGGCGAGGCGATGCTCGACTACGCTTCGGCCCGGCTGTTCCGGCCGCTAGGCATCCGCACGCCAAGCTGGAATCACGATCCCCAAGGCATTACGATCGGAGCGTGGGCACTCGCCCTGACCGCGAGAGACATGGCGAAGCTCGGGCTGCTGTACATGATGGAGGGCCAGTGGGACGGCACGACGGTACTGCCGGAGGCGTGGATCCGGGAATCGCTGACCAAGCGGATCGTCCTCAGCATCAGCAAGCAAGCTTACGGCTACTACTGGTGGACGAAACCGCTCTCCCCCGAATTCGAGCACTTGGGCGCAGGAAAGCTGGAGACGTTCTACGCCGCCGGCTCGGGAGGCAACCGCATCTTCGTCGTGCCCGAGCTGCAACTCATCGTGGCCATGACGGCCCAGACGCCGGTGATGGAGTTGCCGGAGCAGGTGCTGAACGGCATCGTCCGGGCGATCCGCTCCGATCAACCGATCCCCGAATCCCTGAACGCGGGTGCCAAGCTGGCCGAAGCGATTGAATGGTTCCGAGCGGGGTCATCCTGACGGATTACCCTGCCGGCTTCGGCTTCAGATCCTGAATCATCCCGAACTCATAGCCTTCTTTCTTGATTTCCTTCAGAATGCGGTCCATCGCGTCGATGTTTTCCTTGGACGCCTGGTGCATCAGGATGACATTCCCGTCGTGCAGGTTGCCGATAATGTCGTTATACGGATCCTCGGCGCCGTTCGCGCGCGGCTCCCAGTCCTTCATCGCAGTCGACCAAAAATAGGACGTGTACCCGAGATCGGTGACGAGATTCAGCAGATGCTTGCTGAACGTTCCGTACGGGAAGCGGAACAGCTTCGGAAGCTCCTGGCCGGTAATGCCTTTATACAGGCTCTCAAAATCGGCGAACTCTTTTTTCACTTGCTCATCGGAGAGCGTAGTGAAGTCTTTGTGCGTCATCGTATGGTTCCCGATCGTATGGCCTTCCGCCAGCAGCAGCTTGACGTAATCCGGTTGGTTTTTTAGATTGTACCCGGTCAGGAAGAACGTCGCTTTCACATCGTTGTCTTTGAGCGCCTTGAGCAGCTTCTTATAGTCCAGCAGCTCGCCGCCGCAATCGATCGTCAAATATACCTTCTTGCCTTCTCCCACCCAAACGGCCTTTTGACTCTCGGTGAGTCCCTTCACTTCGGCGGGGAATCCGGGAACTTCGCCCTTCTTTTTCTTCATGTAGTACCAGTTGATCGGCTTCAAATCGCCAGCCGTAGGCGGTTTAACCCCTGCAGACGAAGAAGGCTTCGGCGTAGGCGTCGGGGTTGGCGTAGGCTCCGGCGTCGGCTTAGGGGTCGGGCTCGGTGTCGGAGTAGACGACGGTGTCGGCACCGGGGTTGCCGTTGGCGCCATCGTCGGGGTTAGTGACGGCTTGGGCGTTTCAGCCCCTTTCCCATTCCCATTCCCATTCGCATCCGGAGAGGAACAAGCCGGCACGATCATTGTAGACAGGAGTGCTGCTGTAAGCATCCATTTGGTCGATTTCATTGGGATCACCTCTTCTCTCCTAATATTCGACAAAAGCCGATCGTTCTCCTCCAGGCCGTCCCGCTTCTCCCCAATTATCGGAGTGCCCCCCTGTTATCGCCACGGACCGCCGAATACTATGTACCGGAATGCCGATCTGCATTGTGGTGCAAGGGGGAACTAGAGATGAACAAAACGACGCAAGCGATGCCAGGCGGCCGCCTGCGCCCGCTCGAACCGGCGAAGAAGAAGGTGCGGCCGAAGCTGCGGGTGAACAAGAAGCTGGCGCTTCTAGGCGCCGGCGCGGTATTGCTGGGAACCCTGACGGCAGCCGGACTGTGGATCCGCTCGCTTGACATCGGGAAGCTGGCCGACCCGCTCCTCGCCCCGACGCAACTGCTCGACCGGAACGGCAAGCCGGCCTCGGAGATGTCTTCCTCGCGAATCGTCCCGGTTCCGCTGGCGAGCATCCCGCAGACGCTGCGCCAAGCGGTAGTGGCCGTCGAAGACCGGAGGTTCTACGACCACTCCGGCGTGGATGCGTTCGGCATTATGCGGGCCGCGCTCCGCAACGTACAAGAGGGGGGTCTAAGTGAAGGTGGCAGCACGATCACCCAGCAGCTGGCCAAAAACCTGTTCCTGAGCAAGGAAAAAACGTTCAGCCGCAAGCTGACCGAAGCCGCGTACGCGATGAAGATTGAAGCGACTTACGATAAAGACCGCATCCTGGAAATGTATCTGAACCAGATTTACTTCGGCGAAGGGCAGTGGGGGATCGGACAGGCGGCCAAGCGATATTTCGGCAAGCCGGTGTCCGAGTTGAACTTGGCCGAGAGTGCCATGCTCGCCGCCCTGCCGAAAGCGCCGAGCCGATATTCGCCGTTCAAGAACATGGAGCTGGCCGTCGAACGGCGCAACCTCGTGCTCGATCTGATGCGGGAGGAAGGCTATGTCACCGAAGCGGAAGCGGCCGCCGCCAAGGCGAGTCCGGTCCAGCTCGCGACCCAAGCCGAGCCCGGGCTGCGCGGCCAATACCCCTCCTACATGGACGCCGTGATCGAAGAGGCGATCGCGCGGTACGGACTTACGGAGCGGCAGCTGCTGGCCGGGGGCATGCGCATAGAGACCGAGCTCGACCCGACGGTTCAGGAGGCAATGGAGACGGTCTACAAACGCGACGACCTGTTCCCGAAAAGCGCGTCCGATCAGCTCATCCAGAGCGGGGCCGTCATCCTGGATCCCGCTACGGGCGGAGTGCGCGGAATCGTGGGCAACCGGGGCGAGCACGTGTACCGGGGGTTCAATCACGCGACGCAGCTGAAGCGGCAGCCCGGCTCCACGATGAAGCCGCTCATCGTCTACGGCCCGGCGCTCGAGCGCGGGTATACCCCGGAGTCGCTCCTGTACGACGGTCCCCTCAATATCAACGGCTACAAGCCGACGGATTGGGATCGATCCACTCGGGGCCAAGTTACGCTCCGGGAAGCCGTCATCCGCTCATGGAACATTCCGGCCGTATGGCTGCTGAACGAAATCGGGCTTCAGACCGGCAAGTCGTTCGCCGGAAAACTAGGTATCCCATTCACACCGAACGACAACAATCTGGGTCTGGCGCTCGGCGGGATGGAGGAAGGCGTCTCGCCGCTGCAGATGGCACAAGCGTATGGTGCTTTCGCGAACGGAGGAGCCATGTATACCGGCCGTACGATCTCCCGGATTGTGGACGCCGACGGGCACGTGCTGGCGGAAGCGAAGCCGCAGGCCGTCCGGGTGATGTCGGAACAGACGGCTTACCGGATGACCGACATCCTCGCCGACAACGTCACGCGAGGGACGGCCACGAACGCGGCGATGAACCGCCCAGTCGCCGGGAAGACCGGCACGACGCAGCTGCCCGATAGCCCTCAGTTCGCCGGCGTCCCGGACGGAGCGAAGGACGCTTGGTTCGCGGGCTACACGCCTGAGCTGGCCGGAGCGGTCTGGATCGGGTATGACCATACCGACCAAACCCATTATTTGTCGACTTCCGGCGGGTACAACCCGGCGCTCGTCTTCCGCGAAATGATGCAGATCGCACTGAAGGACGTACCGGTCACGCCGTTCAAGAAGCCTGAGACGACAAACCCGAACGGATCCAAGGGACAAGGAAATGGTGCGTCGAAGGAGAAAGAGAAGGAAAAAGAAAAAGAGAAGGAGAAAAAGGAGAAAGAGAAAAAGGAAAAAGAGAAGGAGAAAAACAAAGGCAAATCGGAAGACAAGCGGGAGTAGCACGACGAAGAAAGCGATTCGGAAAAACCGGAACGATAAAGACGATTGACACTCGGTACGATGCAAGCGGGCAGCCCTTCCTCTGCGGAAAGGCTGCCCGCCCGCGTCTTACGCTCTAGCGTCTCGAATATCTCCACAGCAGGAGATGAATAATGGAGATGAGGACGAATCCGCACAAGGCGAGGAACGGAATCGTGATGAAGCCGAGCCAGTTGATGTATTCGATATCGCAGGGCACCATTCCGCAGGAGAATGAAGTTGACGGAATCCAATCGGTCTTCTCCATCAAGTAGTGGTACGTGGACACGCACGCACCCAGCAGCGTCATCGGCAGCACATACGCATAGATGCCGGTCTGCTTCCGCACCGCAGCGATCGCGAGCAGCAGCACCTGCGGGTACATCAGAATACGTTGATACCAGCACAGCTTGCAGGGCAAATATTCTTTGACTTCGGAAAAGTACAAGCTGCCCAGGGTGGCGACCAAGGCGACGACCCAGGACAAGTGCAGCCCGTTTTCCAGCACGAACTTTCTCCATTTCACAGACGCGCAGCTCCTTTTGTTCAACGAATCGACCCTATCATTTTCAAAATCTATCCTACCACAGAAAGGAGCTGGCCCCCAAATGTCGAACCCTACAACCAGGAACTTTTCTATAGAGTTATTCCGGGCCGGTCTTTCCATTGAGCTGCAGCCCCTCGCCCTCCACCATACGGAGGCGCTTCATGCGTTCAAAAACCGCAACCGCGCGTTCCTCCAGCCCTTCTCGCCTCTTCAGTCCGAGGAGCACTTCTCGCTGGACGCCCAGACCAGAATCGTACGGCAGGCGATCCGGGAAGCTTCTCTCGACGAGGCGTACCGTTTCGGGATCGTGCACTCGGCTTCCGCGGAGCTGATCGGACAGCTGAACTTGACCGGTATTGCGCGGGGCGCGTTCCAGAATGCCTTGTTGGGCTATTCCCTCGACGAACGGTACAACGGGAAGGGGTATATGACTGAAGCGGTCCGGCTGTGCCTGGAGCTCGCTTTCGGCGCGCTCGGCTTGCACCGTGTGCAAGCAGCCGTCATGCCCCACAATCGCGGCTCGATCCGAGTTTTGCAGAAGAACGGGTTTAGCGAAGAAGGCTATGCCCGCCAGTATTTACGCATTAACGGAGCCTGGGAGGATCATGTGCTGTTCGCGCGAGTGAACGACTCCTGGGTAGACTAGACTGAGCTGACGGCGTTTGCTAGATAATGCCCCTCTCTCATGTCGGCTTTTCTGCTCCGTTTTGTAACTTTTCTATCGAAATCCAGCCATTATACCGTAAAATAATGCTAGGAACCCAAAACGGAGCTGATCGCGCGTGCAGCAAATTGTGAAAGTCGAACGGATCAGTCATCATGAATACAAAGTGTATACGCCCGACGCGGCTTACGTGCTCAACCTGACCTTGGACTCGATTCGGGAGTCGCTCATCGAGGCCGGCTTCCGGATGGAGGCCTCCGATCTCCAGCAGGCCGAAGAACGAATCCGGCATATGGTGCGCTACGATGCCCTTACCGGACTCCCCAATCGGCTCATGCTGGGGGAGCAGATGGTGGAGGTGTTCCGGGCGGCACAACAGTCCGGCAAGCAGTCGGCCGTGTTCTTCTTGAACATAGACCGGCTGAAGGTTATCAACGATACATTGGGCCATCATGTCGGCGACTTGCTGCTCCAGCATTGGGGCGAACGCTTGCAGGCGCTTGTGCGCCCCGTCGGCATGGCGGCCCGGTTCAGCGGAGACGAATTCATCCTGCTGCTGCCGGAAGTGGACGGGCCCGATCGGGTCGCACAGATGGCGAAGGCGATCGTCCACCTGTTCCAGACTCCGTTCATGCATGAGTCCCAGGAGCTGTACAGCAGCGCCAGTATCGGCATCGCGCTCTTCCCGCAGCATTCCGACGAGCCGGATACGCTCATCCAGTATGCCGATTCGGCGATGCATGTCGCGAAGCGTAGAGGCGGCAATACATACGAGCTCTATAACGGGGATCACAACGTCCGCTCGATTCATCGGCTTCAGCTGGAGATCGATCTCCGGAAGGCGGTCGACCGCGGCCAGATTCTCGTCCATTACCAGCCGATCGTCAGTCTGGCCACCGGCCGGATGACCGGCATGGAAGCTTTGACGCGCTGGGAGCATCCGCAGCTGGGTCTGATCTCCCCGCTCGAATTCATCCCGCTTGCGGAAGAGACGGGACTTATCGTCCCGATCGGCCAGTGGATTCTGGAGGAGGCTTGCCGGGCGACCCGGGACTGGCAGCGGCGCGGCTATCCTCCGGTGTGCGTGTCGGTGAATATATCGGTCAAGCAGTTCGAGCATCCGCTGTTCGTCCAGACCGTCCGGGACGCCTTGGAGCGCACCTCGTTGGACCCCCGTTACTTGTGCCTGGAAATTACGGAGAATGTGGCGATGACGAATATCGGGCATGTCGTGCAGACGATTCAAGCGTTGAAGGAGCTTGGGGTAGCGATCTCGATCGACGACTTCGGCACCGGGTACTCTTCGCTCAGCTACTTGAAACGGTTCCGCATCCATACGCTCAAGATCGACAAATCGTTCATACAGGAGCTGAATGCCGACGAAGAGAGCTCCGCGATCGTGACCGCCCTGCTCGCGATGGCGCAGCGGCTGAACATCCGGACGATCGCCGAGGGCGTGGAGACGGCTGAGCAGCTGACCTTTTTGCGGGAGCACGGGTGTCAAGAGATCCAAGGCTACTATATCAGCAAACCGCTTGCGGCCCAGCCGTTCGAGCAGCTGCTCGGGCAGGAGCGCAACTTTCTTGACATTTAAGAATTTAAAATCCCGGGGTCCCCGCAAAGTAATAGGAATAAGCTCCGAAGGCCCACGTCACTTTGTGGGGTTCCTTGACGGGGCCCTCTGAAACTTTTTAGTTCCGAATCCGTCTATACCTTAGGGAACTCCCAACCGGAACAAGATATGCCTACATGAACGGAAAGGAACGGTTATGGAAACTAAGGTGAATCCCAATCTCCCGCCCTCGCTCAGCCGGTCGAGCCGGACGAAGCGAGCGGCGAGGCCGAACCCGCGTCCGAAGCCGAAGCGCCGGCGGAAGTGGGCCCGACGCTTCGGCATGCTGGCCGTTTCGATGGCGTTCGCCGGACTCCTCTTCTTCGGCTGGTTCTTCTTCACCTCGTCCGGCAATCAGCTTCGCTATATGATGGCCGATACGTTGATCACCACCCAGCATCGCCATTGGGCCAAATATTTGATCGGCAGCAAGGGACTCGAGGAGCAAGTGAACAAGTATATGAAGCAGTTCGAAGCGATGGCCGAAGTGCCGAGCACGATCCCGGTGCATATCGCCCCGGTGTCGGAAACGGTGAAGGAAGTGAAGAAACGGGAGTTGGTCGAGATCGAACCGATCAAGGGCCCGAAATTCAGCGGCTACCTGGTCTCGATCTCCGATCCGAAGTCGATCCGGCTCGCCGTACCGGAGCGTGTCGGCAAGGGCGAGAAGGTATCCAGCATGGTGAAGCGGACCGGCGCGGTGCTCGGCGTAAATGCCGGCGGCTTCGTGGATCCGAACTGGGAAGGCAACGGCTTCCAGCCGACCGGTCTTGTTATAGCCGGCGGCAAGGTGTTCTATAACGACGGGGACAACAATACGCCGACGCAGATCGTCGGCATCGACAAGGACGGCCGTATGGTGGCCGGCCGCTATACGCCGAAGCAGCTGCTCGACATGGGCGTGCGGGAAGCGGTGACGTTCTCGCCCAAGTTCATCGTCGACGGCAAGGGCCTGATCAAGAGCCAGGCCGACGGCTGGGGCATCGCTCCCCGCACGTGTATCGCACAGAAGGAAGACGGCACGATTCTATTCGCGATCATCGACGGCCGGCAGACGCACAGCATCGGCGCCACGCTGTACGATGTGCAGCAGATCTTCCTCGAGCACGGCGCGATCATCGCCGCCAATCTGGACGGCGGCTCCTCAACGGTGCTCGTGCACAACAACGAGATCGTCAATAAGCCGGCGAGCCCTTACGGCGAGCGGTATTTGCCTACCGCGTTCCTCGTGTTCGAACACCCGGAGCAGGTGCACATCAAGAATATCTGGGAAGGCCTCGACATCAGCAAGATCGATCCGTCCAAGTGGTAAACACCCCACAAAGTGAGGTGGACCTTCGACGCTTATTCCTGTTACTTTGTGGGGACCCCGGGTTAGGAACAGAACAACGCTCTAAGGCATAGCGCCTTAGAGCGTTGTGGCTGTTGTAAAGCGGATAGATGAAAAAATTTCATCTATTTCGCCAAGCATCCGCTTTTTGTGTGGAATAGATGAAAAATTTGCATCTATCTGTTAGATTTTCTATGGGAATGCAATCCTCGACTCCAATAGATGAACTTTTTTCATTTATTCCACTTACAAAAGCATGAAAAGTTCGATTAGATGAAAGTTTTTCCTCTATTTCACCAAGTATACCCGCCTACTGCTTATTCTGCTTCGACAGCAGGATCTCGGCGTCGGCCGGCATCAGTTCCTCGCTAGTCGCGGCCACCTCGTGGCGGGCTTCCTTCCAAGCGCGCACCTCGTCGCTCACGCTGACGGCCACTTCCTTCGCCTTTTGCACCCAGTCGCCGGTGTGCTGGGACACTTGCTTCGCGATCTCCGACGTCTTGCTGCTCACGTTCGTGGCGAGCTGCTGCGTCTTCTCGCTCACCGTCGACAGCTGCTCGGACAAGTCCGCGCGAAGCTCCTTGCCCGACTTCGGCGCCAGGAGAAGCGCCGCGACCGCCCCCAGTACACTGCCGATCACAGCTCCAATTAATAGATCCTTGCCTCTCGTGGTATTAGGTTCCGACATGTGAATCCTCCCTTTCCATTGTAGGTTTGGGTTGGTTCGTCTTCTGCTGCTTCCGTTGCTGCCATTTTTGCACTACCTGAAACCCCCATGCCGCCCAGTCCAGCCATTCCGCGATCCGAGACTCATTCCCCCGAACCGTCTGCCCCGCCTGCTGCATCGATTGCGACACGGTCGCGGACACTTGCTTCACCGAAGAGGTCACCTGCTGGACCGACTCGCCCACTTGGCCGATCGACACGAACAGCGCATCCAACGTCTTCATCTTGCGCTGAACATCGTCGGTTACTTGCTGGGCGGAGCGCATGACGTTCATCGTCTCGGCGGACATTTCATTCAGCCGGTGCTCGATCTTCTCGAGCGACTGGTTCATTTGCATCATGGAGGCGCGTGCGGTTTGAATGGCGGCGATCAGGTACCCGACGAGTACGATAAATGCTGCTGCTATACATGCCACGCTAATTTGCCAAATCATTCGCTTCCCTCACCTCGGCGGTTTGTTATGCAATGGGGTGGACTTTGGTGCACGTGCTGCTCTAGACGAATGCCCATTTCTTAGTTCCATTATAAGTCGGGGGCGCCCATTTTGACACAACATCAGGGAAAAATATCCGCACTCTTGTCAGCCGGGGACCCCAGAAACAACGAAAAGAGCGCCTCCCGGAAGGGCAAGCGCTCCAATTCGTTTCACTTGGGGACGGGAAACCGCTCCCGGAGCCGGTCCCGCACGAGCTCCATCGCTTCTTCGATCGTCTCCGCCTTGCATACCAGCTTCTCCCCCCCGTACTGCAACGAGGCATGCTCGTACCGGGGATCGTAATAGTAGACCAGCAGGAGCGCCACCGCCTCCGCATAGCGCCCCTCCTCCAGATGACCCTGGATCTCCGCGGCGACCGGCGTATGGATCCGCTTCTTGATGCGGGCGAACGCCTCCAGGCACGCCTCGGCGTGCCGCTCCGGCTCGTAGTCCTCGAGGATGTGCCGGACCCGTTCCTGAGTCGGCAGCTCCAGGAACAGCTGCACGCCCCGGGCTTTCGCCTCCATCAGGAAGTCCGGTACCATCACCTTGCCGATCCGCTTGCTCTCCGCCTCCAATAGCACGTACGGCGCCTCCTGCAGCTCGAGCAGCCTCAAGGCGAGAAGCGCCTCGAACGTCTTCTGGTTGTTCGGCGCGAGCCCGACTTGCCCGAAGACCGACCCGCGATGGCCGGCCATCCCTTCGAGATCGAGCACGGGATAGCCCTCGTTCTCGAGACGCTGGAGGAGCGATGTCTTGCCCGAGCCGGTGTAGCCGTTCACGACGACCGCGGGCGGCCGAAGCTCGAACTGCTCCAGCGTCCCTACGACCCATTGGCGAAACGCGCGGAACCCGCCCTGGAGCCGATGGACGCGAATGTCCATGAGCCCAAGCAGCGTGGCGCTCGTCTTGCTGCGCATACCGCCGCGCCAGCAGAAGACGGCCTTGCGCCCCGGGATCTCGGCGAATTCCCGGATGAACGCGGGCAGCTTGGCCGACACGATCTCGAGCCCCCGCTGCTTCGCCGCTTCTACGCTCACTTGCTTGTATATCGTGCCGATCTCGGCCCGTTCTTCGTCATTGAATAAGGGGATATTCCGACTCCCAGGAATGGTCGAATCCGCGAACTCCGAAGGAGATCGGACGTCGATCAGCGTGACCGCACCGGCCCGGTACGGTTCCAGCAGCTGCTCTATTGTGATTTCCTGCACCATCCGGCTTCCCTCCTCTGTCGATGTCGCTTCATGATCCGCGGGTTACACCGCTTCCGCGTCCAGCACGACGATGTGTCCGGCGTGCTCCGCGACGGCAACGCCGATGGCGGCGGCTTCGACGCCGGCGGCGATCAGCGCCTCGAGCAGCGCCGGCGCCTCCCCGGGCGCCGCCGCGATGAGCAAGCCCCCCGAGGTGACCGCGTCACACAGCATCCATTGGCCGATCTGGTCGATGGAGGCGTCGAATGTGACGCTGCCCTCGAGGTGGGCGTAGTTGCTCTTCGTGCCGCCGGGCACGAAACCGGCCTCCGCGAGCTCGCGCACGCGGGGCAGGAACGGCACGCGCTTCGCCGCGATGCGCAAGCCGACGCCGCTGCCCTTGGCCATCTCGGACGCATGGCCGAGCAGGCCGAAGCCCGTGACATCGGTTACGCCGTGCACCTCGAAGCGCTCCATCGTCTCCGCCGCCGTCCTGTTCAGCGTCGTCATGACGCTCGTCACGCGGGCGATCTCCGCCTCGCTCAGCTGATCCTTCTTGATCGACGTCGTCAGAATGCCGACTCCGATCGGCTTCGTCAGGATCAGCACGTCGCCCGGCTTCGCCCCGGCATTCGTGCGCACCCGGTCCGGATGCACCGTCCCGGTGACGGCGAGGCCGAACTTCGGCTCCTTGTCGTCGATCGAATGGCCGCCGACGAGCGTCGCGCCGGCCTCGCGCACCTTGTCTCCCGCCCCGCGCAGAATGTCGGCCAGCACCGACTTGTCCAGCGTGTGGATCGGGAACGCCACGATGTTCAGCACCGTGAGCGGCTTCCCGCCCATGGCGTACACGTCGCTGAGCGCATTGGCCGCCGCCACCTGCCCGAACGCGTAGGGATCGTCGACGATCGGCGTGAAGAAGTCGACGGTCTGCACGAGCGCCAGCTCGTCCGTCAGCTTGTACACGCCGGCATCATCGCTCGTGTCCAGCCCGACGAGCAGGTTCGGGTTCGGCACTCCGGGCGGCAGGTTGCGCAGCACCTGGGAGAGATCGGCCGGGCCGATCTTGCAGCCGCAGCCGCCTTTCGACGAATATGATGTCAGTTTGATCCGTTCAGTTTGATTGTCGCTCATCGTGGTCCTCCTCGTCCTTTCCTGCCTCTGTACGCATTGTTTCTATATCTGTGCCGCGATAAACCTTACGGTATTGGTTCGGCGACATGTTCACGACCCCCTTGAACGTCCGATAGAACGTCGACAGGTTCTCGTAGCCGACCTCGAAGCAGATCGACACGATGTCTTTGTCCGTCTCCTGCAGCAGCTTCTGGGCTACCTGGACGCGCACTTCGGTCAAATACTGCGTAGGGGTCAGCTGATATTGGTCCTTGAAAATCTGATTGATATGCCGCGCGCTAAGCCCGAGCTTGCTCCCCAGATCGCCGGCCTGAATCGGCTCGTAATAGTTCCCGTCGATGTAGGCGCGGATCCGCTCCGCCCGCAGCTGGTTCGAGTCGTGGATCGGCGCCGGGTGCTTCGACCGCGCGAGCAAGAGCAGCATCTCGAGCAAGTAGATGCGCATCGCCCACCCGCCGAGCGCGCTCGGCCGCGACTGCTCGAACAGCATCTTGCGGAGCAGCGGCCGCAGCTCGCTCGCCGTGAATCCATTCAGCGGCATGTACGCCGACTGCGGGAAGCTCTCCTGCAGCAGCTCGCGGCGCACGTCGGCATCGAGCCGGCCCGCGTCGAAGGCGAGCACGAGCAGCGTCAGCTTCGCGTCGGAGACGATCGCGTGGTCGGTCTGCGGCGTCAGGATGACGGCATTGTCCGTCGTGAAGTCGTATGCGGTCCGGTCGACCTTGATCGTCCCCCGCCCCTCGAGCGCGAACAACATCTGATGGACCGCATGGTGATGCGGATCGATCGTGTCGCCTTCCTGGTGCTTGCTTTCATACAGATATACACCGCTTGCGGGCAGCGGAATCGGTCGGAGCTTCATCTCTGGCCTCCATCCAGGAGCATGGCAGCGCGGATACGGGCGCCCGCTCCATACGCAGGGTTCCCATTCATTGTATGCTTTGGGACGCGCTCATTCAAGCGTTGCCTTCACGAGGGTTCGGCGGTTCCGGCCTGCATGTGGTATAATAACCGACAATAGCAGGAGACAAGGAGTGGCAGCGACACATGGACAAAGAACAAGGACTGAAGCAAGTCGAAGCAACCCGTATCATCGCCATCATTCGAGGCGTCGAAGAGCGCCACATTCTCCAAGTGGCCGATGCGCTCTACGCCGGCGGGATTACCGTCATGGAAGTGACGCTTAACACTCCGGGTGCGCCGGACATGATCCGGCAGCTCCAGCACGAGCGGGGCGACCGCATGTTCATCGGGGCGGGCACCGTGCTCGATCTGGACGACGCCAAGACGGCGCTGGCGGCCGGAGCGGGCTTCATCGTCACGCCGAATACGGATGAAGCCGTCATCCGCTACTGCGCCGACACAGGCGTGCCGATCTACCCCGGCGCGATGACGCCGAGCGAGATCGTCCGTGCGTGGAAAGCCGGCGCGACCGCCGTCAAGGTGTTCCCGAGCGCGAGCCTCGGCATCGGGTACATCAAGGAGCTGCAAGGCCCGCTGAGCCACATCCCGATGCTGGCCGTCGGCGGCGTGAACGCGGACAATATCCGCGAATTTATCCGCATCGGCTGCCATGGCGTCGGGATCGGCGGCTCCGTCGTCAATTTGAAGGAGATCGCCGCCGGCAACTTCGCCTGGATCACCGAGAAAGCCCGGGCGTTGACGGAGCAGACGATCGGCAGCTAGGCGGTTAGGCTGCATGCTGTTACGCGGCCTGGCTCTTCCGCCGCTACGCATCGTGGCAGCTGGACGGCTTCGGTTCCGCCCGCTCCCGGAAACCGCAACATCCCAATCTCGCGGCTATGAGGCAGCCTGAGTTGGGATGTTGTCATGTGTTGGGCTGAATGATGTACACGCACTTGCCTCCGCCTTTAGCGAGGCACTCCGTCCGCTCCACGTCCGCCTCGAGCAGCCGCTGGAACAGCTGCAGCTCGCATTGGCAAGCTTGGTTGAACTGCCGGGCCACCTGTGCGATCGGGCAATTTGCTTCCTGCAGCACGAACTCGCCTTCGGCCCCCTGCTGCCACTCGGCCATGTAGCCGTTGGCGTTCTGGATGTCCGCGAGTGCGGCCACCTTCGCCTCGAGCGGCTTGCCCTCCATGGACTTCGCATACTTGCTCAGCAGCTTGTCGCGCCGCTTCTCGAACAGCCGGTCGACCCGCTCCTCGCCTTCGTCCTCGGAGAGCTCCATGAGGAGATCGAGCGCCAGCACGCCATAATTTTTGGGGAACAACTCATCGGCGGCTTCGGTCAGCCGGTAGACGTGCATCGGCCGTCCCATCGGCTGCCGGACGAGGCTGGACTCGATGAGCGCATCCCGCTCAAGCGTATGCAGGTGCCGCCGTACCGCCATCTCGGTCACGCCCAGCCGCCGTGCCATCTCCCCGACATGCAGCGGGCCGGACGTCTTCAGCATCGTCAAGATCGTCTGGCGCGTAGAAGATTCCTGCTCCATGTTCCTCCGCCTCCTTCCCCAAGTCGCTCTCTTGTTGATCTCCATGAACGTCATGGCCTTGCTTCCCTGCTGGTCAACCTTGCTGATCTTCCCTGATGATCTTCCTTGCTGAACTTCCTTGCTGAACTTCTTTACTGAACCCCTTTGCCGAACGGACCCAGTTCCTTCGCCATGAACGCCCGTACCGACGCTTCGAATGACGCCAGCAGCCCGGGCAGCTGTCTCGTCAGCGGATGGAGCGTCTCCGTCCCCGCCCGCATATAGTCCTGCACGAGCGGCTTGCGCAGCCGGACCAGCTCCTGCAGAGGCGCGACCAGCTCGTCCGGGAAGATCGACTCTACCCTGAGAATCTCGATTATATCTTCATAGCTGCTTGCATCGCGCAGCAGGAACCCGTCGATCAGCAGACTGCCGACGTCCGTCACCAGCTCGATGGCGAGGTGCAGCGCGCGCTCCTGCGCCAGCCGGGACAACAGCGGCAGCGGTGCCGCCCCCTCCTGCCTCAATAGCTCGCCGCACGCCTGCGTCAAGAGCGGGATCATGGCGAGCCGCTCGTCCATTTGTTCCACGTTCACATAATACATCGGCCTTCCCCCTCTACTTTCGATCCCGTTTCTTCTTTTTCCACTTGGCCCACAGAATCAGGAAAATAAAGGCGAGAACAACCACCATCACAAAAAACATCGCTTCGCCGACATCCTTCATGTCGACCTCGGCCGCTAGCGGCAACCCCAACACTGCGCTCACCTTCTGTCGTCACTCCAATCCGTCTTCTACAGTCCAGTTTATCCCCCGGCAACGCCAGCGTCAAGAAAAGGGCCGTCGGGAACCCGGGCACCGCGATGAGGTTATAAGAAAAGCTTCAGTTCGAAGCATTTCGAGGAAGTGCATTCGTGCTTTAGCGGTAGCTTTTCTTGAAACACCAGAATTCTTGAGCTTACGCTCAAAACTTATAAATTCTGATGTTATCAAAAAACCGCATCTGCCGGAGGCAGTGCGGTTTTCGCTTACAGAATCAGGAGTTTTTATTTCTGACGGCTCTCGTCTTGCAAATCGTGCATCACATTCATGCTCTCGATATGCCGCTTCGTCTCCGGCGTCCCCAGCTTGTGGATGTACCGGTAGATCCGCTCCAGCCTGGCGTCATAGTTATCGATTCGGGTATCGTCGGAATGCTCTTCCCCCATGTACGAGAACATGGAGACCGGCGAGCGGCTGTCCCCTTGCGACCATTCGTCCATCAGATCCTGCAGCAGGGCCACTTGGTCGTCCGTCGCCTCGATTTCGAACTCGAACGCTGCGACATCCGGATCCTCCAGAACATCGCCCGCTTGTACCGATACGTAGAACGTCTTTTTGTCCATAAGGTTCCCTCCTGTCGCAAAACATGCCTATCCATCTTTTTTCCCAAACGTCCTGCTAATATACGTATATGTATCTTTGCCGGATTTTCGTGTATAGTGTAGGATAGCTCACAGGTTAGCTCGGGCAGCATGAAACCTAGTAAAGGCAGGGATTACGTTATGACAGGCATTTGGGTATTGATCGGGATCATCACGGTGGCCATCATCGGCATTTTTATTTACGCACTGAATAAAGGGTATTCTCGAAAATGGGACGAGTGAACGGGACGGCGGCGGCGACTTCCAACGGCAATAACGGCTGGGTTTCCTTTGAGGAGTTTACGCTCGGTTCCTTAATAATCTCCAATTGGTTGAAACAGCGGCTCAGCGCGACCAGCTTCTCTTCCGCATCTGCTTTGGATAAGGCGGAGCCAAGCTTTTTTCCTTTGTAGCCAATGTAGTAGGGCATCTCATATCACTCTCCCGGAATAGATTGGAAACGGCATGTCGCCTATTTCCTAGACGTGAGTGTGGGGTAAAAGGTTACAAAAAGCATTCGTATCGTTCTGCCCTTTTGCGTCCCTAATTTCGATCCAATTTCTTACTTTTCGACATTTTTTCTGAGCTCGACCCATTCCTCCGGCGTATTGACATTCGTGGCAAAACGGGTGCCGATACCTGTTTCTACAAATACTTCGTCCGTTAGTTCTACCCATCGGATCCGCTCGAACAAGCCCATCAGACGCAATTGCTGCGTTTCCAGAAGAGGCGACACCGCCTTCTCCACCCGCTTCCTATACAGCCCGTGCAAAGGGTGCCGCTTCCCCTGGAGACAAGGGATGACCGCATCGAGCTCCTCCCGCTCCTCCAGCTTGCTCCGCATGAGCCGTGCCGCCTCAGGCGATACGAACGGCATGTCACAGCCAACGATCCATATCGTATCGGAAGAGGTACAGGCGAAGGCCGCCTCCATGCCCGCCAGCGGTCCGAGCCCCGGATTCCGATCCGGCACAAGGTTTACGTTTTGCGGCACCTCGCTCCGATACAGCTCCGGCTCGTTGGTCACCACGATCATTTCCGCACATAGCGTCCGCATCAGACGGATTTGTCTCGCTATGATCGCCTCACCCTGCAGCTCTAGCAGTCCCTTGGGCTGTCCGCCCATTCTTCGATTCCGTCCGCCCGCCAAGATTACACCTGCCGTCAATCCAGATCCCCCCAGCCCCATCCTTATTACCCCATTATATCGATTCTGAAACATCCCGCTCAACTCGAGCAGCCTACCCTATCAATCCCATGCTGGATAAGATGTTCACTTGTCAGATAGGTGGAATTTGTTTAGTATTAAGGGTAAATGCATGGGGTAGACGAACATGGATGCGATACCGATCGATTCATGCGTTCATATGAGGGAGGAACCTACGAGATGGCTAAGGCAAAAATGAGATCCGATATGATCAAAAGAGGGTTCGACCGCGCCCCGCACCGCAGCTTGCTGCGCGCTGCCGGCGTGGCTGAGGAAGATTTCGACAAACCGTTCATCGCAGTCTGCAATTCTTACATTGATATCGTACCCGGCCACGTCCACCTGCAAGAGTTCGGGAAAATCGTCAAGGATGCGATCCGCGAGGCGGGCGGCGTGCCGTTCGAGTTCAATACGATCGGCGTCGACGACGGGATCGCGATGGGCCACATCGGCATGCGCTATTCGCTCGCGAGCCGCGAGATTATCGCCGACTCTGTCGAGACGATGGTCAACGCCCACTGGTTCGACGGCATGGTGTGCATCCCGAACTGCGACAAAATTACGCCCGGGATGATGATGGGCGCGCTTCGCGTGAACATCCCGACCGTCTTCGTGAGCGGCGGCCCGATGAAGGCAGGACGCACGAGCGATGGCCGCGCCATCTCCCTCACCTCGGTCTTCGAAGGCGTCGGCGCCTACATGACCGGGAAGATCGACGAGAAGAGCCTCGACGAGCTCGAGCGTTACGGCTGTCCGACCTGCGGCTCGTGCTCCGGCATGTTCACCGCGAACTCGATGAACTGTCTCGCCGAAGTGCTCGGCTTGGCCCTGCCGGGCAACGGCACGATTCTCGCCGTTTCGCCGGAGCGCCGCGAATTCGTGAAGCGTTCCGCGACCCAGCTCATGGAGCTGATCAAGCGCGACATCAAGCCTCGCGACATCGTGACGAAGGACTCGATCGACAATGCCTTCGCCCTCGACATGGCGATGGGCGGCTCGACGAACACCGTGCTGCACACGTTGGCCTTGGCGCATGAAGCCGGCATCGACTACCCGATCGAGCGGATCAATGAAGTCGCGAAGCGGGTTCCTTACTTGTGCAAGCTCGCTCCGGCTTCGGACCATCATATTGAAGACCTGCACAACGCCGGAGGCGTGAGCGCGATCATCAACGAGCTGTTCAAGAAAGACAACGCGCTCGTGGGCGACGTGCTGACCGTAACGGGCAACACGCTGCGCGAGAACGTGATCGATGCCCAGATCACCGACGGCACCGTCATCCGGAGTGTCGAGGATCCGCACTCAAAAGAAGGCGGCCTGTCCGTCATGTTCGGCAACTTGGCGCCGGGCGGCTCGATCATCAAGGTCGGCGCGGTCGACAAGTCCGTCGGCGGCTACCACCGCGGTCCAGCGATCTGCTTCGACTCCCAGGACGAAGCGCTCTCCGGGATCGCGAACGGCAAGGTCAAGGAAGGCCACGTCGTCGTCATCCGCTACGAAGGGCCTAAGGGCGGCCCGGGGATGCCGGAGATGCTCGCGCCTACGTCGCAGATCGTCGGCATGGGCCTCGGCACGAAGGTCGGCCTGATCACCGACGGCCGGTTCTCGGGCGCGTCCCGCGGCATCTCGATCGGCCACGTCTCGCCGGAAGCGGCCGAGGGCGGCCCGATCGCCTTCGTCCATGACGGCGATATGATCGAGCTCGACATGAACAACCGCAAGATCACGCTCGAGGTGAGCGACGAGGAGCTGGAACGCCGCCGTGCCGCATGGCCGGGCTTCGAGCCGAAGATCAAGCGCGGGTACCTCGCGCGCTACTCGGCGCTCGTCACCAACGCCAGCAGCGGCGGCGTGATGAAGCTGTAAGGTTTGCGATTTTAGGAAGAGCCCTGCCGGGTGGCAGGGCTCTTTTTTGTTGCATCACCGCGTTGCGGCCTCCCTCCGCTCTTTCCCCGAGTTCGCCCGGTACTGGCCCGGAGTGAGACCGGTCCATTTTTTGAAGGCGCTCTGGAAGGCGCTCGGTTCCGAGAAGTGCAGCACATAAGCGATATCGCCCACGGAGTAGTCCTTTTGCTTCAAATATCGCATGGCGATTTCCTTGCGCACGCGGGTCGATAAGTCGACATACGTCGTGTTCTCTTCCTTCAGCTTGTTCTGAATCGTTCTCGTGCTCGTCCCGAATGCTTCCGCCGTTTGCTGCAAGGTCGGGAAGCAGGAAGGCATACACTTCTCCATCCATGCGACGATTCGATTCGTGAAGGTGTTATTTCCGGTCAAGGTCTCATGCGTCTCTCGGGCTATGCGTTCAAATACCTCCAACAGCCTGGGATCCGAGTAAAGCACCGGATAGTTCAAAACGTCCTTGCTCAGGATCAGCGCGTTCTCCGCTTCGCCGAACTTGGGCAGGAGGCCGAATGCCGTCACGTACGGCTCCGTATCGGCTGTCGCTTCATGCGTAAAGTTCACCCCCTTCAGCGGGATCGGCCGATTGCTCAGCTTCCCGATCAAGCGATAGACAGAGACGGCCATATCCTCCACACAATGCCGCGACATCTGTGCAGGTTGCTGTATGGACAATCTTATGGTGACGTCTTCCTCCCCGCTGGCGCACTCTAGATTGAACCCGCTGCACAGAATGACGTTATATCTCCGATACGCCTCCAGCGCGTCTGCGATCGTATTGGAATGCATCATCACGTAACCGAGTACCCCCATGTCGGCGAACTCCATCAGTTGCCCTTGCCGCAAGCCGAAATGCTCGTCTCGGGTGAACGCCGCGGCTGCGAGCATGAGCCGTTCCAGCTCCTCTGCGGAGATCCGAGCTTCGACATCTTGCAGCAGGCTTGCGTCAAGCGAAGCATACCGGCCAAAATCCTCCGCTTCATATCCTTTGTGTACAATGGCTTTCAAGATCGGATAGACCATAGAAATGGCAATTCCGTTATAGGTCACGATGGACTCCTCCCTTGCGTGAATGAGCAATTTCCGTGCGCGGTCGATCATACCTTTATGTTTCTCATCCTTGTATGCTTGATACTAGTCACTCCACTTTATAGTACCATGACCATTCACATAGGAGGAACATAGCCATGAAATCGAACATTCTCATCATCCAGGGACACCCTGATTCCGAAAGCTTTTGCTCGGCTCTGTCCGGTGCTTATCGGGAAGGTGCATCGGGGAGTCAAGCCCACATTCGGGAGCTCGATCTCAGCCGAATCGAGTTCAATCCGAACTTGAAGCATGGGTATCGGCAACGAACCGAGCTCGAGCCGGTGCTAGTAGAGGCGCAAGAGCTCATTCGGTGGGCCGATCACCTCGTTTTCGTCTATCCGACCTGGTGGGGCGCAATGCCGGCGATTCTGAAAGGCTTTATCGACCGCGTCTTCCTGCCCGGCTTCGCCTACAAGTACCGCGAGAACTCTCCGCTCTGGGATAAGCTGTTATCCGGGAAAAGCGCACACCTTATCGTCACGATGGATACGCCGGCTTGGTACAACCGCTGGATCTACAAACGCGCCGGGCATAGCGTCATGAAGCGTAACATTTTGCAATTTTGCGGCATCACCCCCGTTCGCGTCACCGAGATTGGCCCGGTAAGACCATCGTCGCCGGAGCATAGAGCACGTTGGCTGGAGAAGGTAAGACGGTTAGGGTCGAAGCTTGCTTAACAGCCTGAATACGCCTCCGCAATGGGAAGCCAAGCTCTCTTTGCGGGGGCGGCCTCGATGCGTTAGAACGAGTGAGATTTATTCACTACCCCATTAGCGAAGAAATAAACTGAGAAACATGCAATTTGACATCAACCACAATTGAATCTCTATAAACTGTGATGCGCTCAATGATTGAGTTTAGCATCATTTTTTTCTTTTCATGTGGTGCGGCCTCAAACTCTTCCTTCCAGATGGGGATATGTTTCTGTAATGCCTCCATCTCCCCGATCTCAACCTTCTTGGTCCCAAGTGTGGATTCTACTTGTTTAATCTTTTCAGCTACCTCCTTGATCTCCGTGTATTTGTGTTCGATCAAAGATGAAAGCAGTTCTGGCTTAAAAGAGCTTTTACTAGCTATCGCCTTGGGAACCTCTGCATGTAGGTGAGCAAGCTCTTTGTAATGTTCCTCTATGTCCTTCTGCAAGGATTTCAGTAATTTAGTGTCTTCGCCAAGATTCTTCTTACGGAAGTGTTCGATCTCCTTGTTGTAGTCAACTTGCTTAAGCTTATCTAAATATTTATCCACTTCCTCAAGAACTACCCCTTCTATCTTGTTGTGAGAATGAATCGTTTGACCGTCACAAGACTTCCCTAATGCCTTGCCGCTACAACGATACTTGGCTGACTTCCATTTCTGAATTGTTCCGTCTGCTAGTGCATACTTCTTGCTGTTATAGGTTGTTGTTAGAGGCGATCCGCAATGCCCACATCTTGCAATTCCGGTAAATAACAGTGGGCTTTTCGTTATAGTCACCCTCTCATATGAATCATTCTTTGATTTGTCAGGAGTCCTAGAACTTCTAATTGTCTGGACTGCATTCCACACACTCTCGTCAACAATAATCAACTCATCGTTGGCCTGTTGTGACAACACCCATTTGTCTTTAGGTTGCATATTAAAGACACCAAAGTCACTAGTTCTTTTCCCGTATGTGCTATAGCCTTTGTAGATAGGATTCCGCAGGATAAAATTAATGACACCTGTCGTCCACTCGCCGCCTGTGCTTGACATTACTGTAGGCTTTCTTTCGATGTTAAAATACTTCGCTATTCTGTTGCTACCGAACCCCTGCTCGTAAACAAGCATGTACATCTCTCTAACGATTGCCGCTTGCTCTTCGTTCACAGCCAGCCCCATTAGCTCCTTACCTTTCTTGTTCACCTCACTTGTCTTCACAAGCTTATAACCGTATGGCGGCTTACCACCTCTAAACTTTCCATCCTCGACCATCTGTGTATGGTTCTCTTTAACCCTCATTGATGTCTTCTTACTCTCACCACTAGATTGCCAGAACCTAATATAGTTCATTAGATCATCTCCGTGGCTCTCGAATTTCTGCTGTCCTTCATTTACAGACCAGAGTTCAACACCTTGCTTTGCAAACCATTTCATTACGAATGGTGTCTCATCGTCCCTTCTGCCCAGCCTGTCAAACATAAAAACAAGCAACACATCAAATAGACCTTTCTCGGCATCATCCTTGGCCCTCTGTATTTCATCCCTCTTGCTGGCAGACACCTTGAATGCAGAAACACCCTTCTCAACATACTCCTTGACAAGTACCCAATCAGATTTGGAGTTGATGAAGTTCTGGCAAGCCCTTCTTTGATCTGGGATGTCGTCATTTAAACTCAACTGACCTTTAGTTGACACCCTATACAGGCAAGCCACTCTTTTTGGTGCAGACAAATTCGCCACCATACATTACTCCTTCATTTAAGCTGTTTTAACTACCATGAAACAATTATAATTTAGACTTGTAATAAATGTAAATAAAGCTACCAACTTATATGCTGGTAGCTTTTTCGATGATTTGTTTTGATATGGTGACAAACAACTGCCATCTTAACCGCAAACTTATGAACACATAGATAATAAGTGAAGATTCGCGGCAGTGTAGTTGGAGTAGGAGATACAGCACTTGGCTTTTCTCCCACAAGCGCCATACCGTACAGTAGAGGAATCAATGACAGTATGAGCACTGCTTCTCGTACAATGCCGCTTCCAGTTGAAGTCTCCGAAGGTCATTACGAGAAAGGAAGACGCCAACATAGTCACGACGACGAATCCGACCAAGGGCTTCGGACATCTCAGCAATGGCTTGAGTGTTGTTATCCAAGTTTGAGGCGCGTGAAGGAGTCATTAAGCTGGTGCATAATGTCGTTGTAGTTGTTGAACTCTTTCGCGTTCTTTGCCAAATGATAAGCAGCTTGTGTAAACCGAAGCACTCTTGGTGTCTAATACATACGCAATTAGGGAATGTATGTTCTCTTTGCAATTTATTCGGGGAGCTTGTATAATAAATTTTGTTGTCCGGGGCTTTAGCTCAGTCTGGGAGAGCGCTTCGCTGGCAGCGAAGAGGTCAGGGGTTCGAGCCCCCTAAGCTCCATAAAATAAACCTACTCTTAAATTGTGAGTAGGTTTTTCCTTTTTTGCAATTTTTGTGTCAACGATAATCTTCATCTCAAGCAATCCATTATGGTAGTGTTTTAGGCTCAGCTGGGAATCACGCATCGCTGGAAGCGATGAGGTCAGGGGTTCGAGCCCCCTAGGCTCCAAATATAGCGCCCTTCGGGGTGCTTTTTCGTTATGGAGCCTAGGGTTGGAGTGAACCCCTGCAAGGGGGTCGTTCCGCGCACACTAGGCTCCGCTCTCTCGACCAATTTAGTACGGTTGCATGCGTGTCCTGAAGCATGCATTAGCATCTGGAGTCTCCCGTCTTACGTCATCGGAACTTTCCGAGTCTGTCTGCAGTATATGATTTTAGATCGTGAAAACTTTCAGGGAGGGGTAAATTTGATTAATCAGGCACCCGAATACGCAACACCCACTTCGACACGGCTTATGGAAATACCGGACGAATTTTGTTATGAAGTGCCGTTCGGGATGCTTTTTGACAGCCTGCTATATGTTGGGGTTGCGGAGCAAAAAAAGTGGTATACCCCTCCTCATTTTCATCCTCATTTTGAATTGTGCTACATTGTGAAGGGACAGGGTTGGTTTTATAACAACAGTCACTTTTATAACGTAAAGGAAGGAGATCTTTTTCTTTCCAAAATTGGGGAAGTCCATTACGGCGCCGCTTCCGGAATCAATTCCTTTAAGATGTACTACTTAGGCTTTAAACTGGATCAAATGAAGAATCTGGAGCTTGAATATATTGACATCGGGAATAATCGGGTAGTGGAGGATAGAACGGGAACCCTGAAACTGATGTTCGATAAGATCATTGAAGAAATTCGAAGCGTTCAAAAGCAAAGTATGCGTATGGCTCAAAGTCTGTTGATTCAGCTTCTAATTACAGTGATAAGAAATTATTCAAGTGCAGTTGAGCAGGGCAAATCGTCATCAACCATTCTTCATCCGGCTATCAAGCGCACTCTTGAACTGCTTCATTTGGAAGTAAACAGCAGACATAACGTAGACGATTTATGTGCTGCTGTTCATCTAAGCCGCTCCCATTTAAACAGGTTATTCAAAACAACTCTCGGCATTTCCATCAGCGACTATATACGTGCCCTCTATATTGACCGAGCCAAATATTACTTGCGGGAAACCAATGATTCCGTTACAGAAATTGCAGAAAGAATGGGTTTCAACACGATTCATAACTTCAGCATGTTTTTCAAGAATTTTACGAAAATGTCGCCTGCCGAATTTCGTAAGTTTGTTCATAGCAAAACAAACTATAAAGATGATTCGAAAGTTTAAATTGTTGCGTCAGATATGGAAAGACACTAGATTTTCAACCATTTACAATGAAGTTATCAAAAATTGGTTGAGGTGTTGTAAATGGTTGATAAAAATTTTTTACCAACAGAACAGGATATTGCTTTTTTTAACGAATACGGCTACTGGATATCGCAAAAAATCATCGACGATGAACGCCTGACATTGCTAAAACACCACATGGACAAAGTATATAACGGTGAATTCGAAACTGGCAGAGCTCCTTGGAAAGCATGGAAAGACACACCCGGTCTCAGGCAAACAGACAATTGTCATTGGTCGGATTATACCCTTCGCGAGTTGGCCGTTGATCCGTTGATTGGTCAAATTGCTGCGAAGCTGCTGAATACGAAAAGCACGCGGCTATGGCATGATCAGCTGTTATACAAGCCGGGAACTAGCAAGGAGAGGATCAAGGCCAACGTTGGATGGCATCAAGATTATTCGTATTGGCAGTGCGTGGCTGAGCCTACGTTAGTGACAGCCTGGGTTGCTTTTGATGATGTATCTGTAGCTAACGGCTGCATGCAGGTTGTTCCAGGCAGCCATAAACAGGGTTTAATGAAAGTAAACGATTTTTATGAGCAAGATATCGATAAGCAAGAGAAAGGATTAAAGGAATCGTTGGGCAAATTATTCAAACCGGTTCCAATAGAAATGAAGGCGGGGCAGGTCAGCTTTCATCATGCACTAACTATTCACGGCAGCGGAGCGAATACAACGGATCAACCGCGCAGATCGATGGCCATCCATCTGATGTCGGGCGAATCGCGTTATAGAGCCGGTACGAAAAATGATAATCATATGAATGTAAGATTGTTTCAGCCAAAACACGGCGAACGATTCGTTGGAGATGGGCTACCACTTCTCTATAAGGAACAATAACAGTTAGGCCCGCAGCCTGTTGCTCGCGGGTCTTTTTTGTCCGCATACAGGATTTTCCGACATTCACTTCGTCGAGCCCACCTCGTCAGCAAACATAATCACGATTCAGACATTCCCCTAGGTTCTAATTCAGCTGCCGTGACTTGTAAGTTCAACCCGTTCAGTTGTTCTTTTTTCGGTGAGAAAGTAAACCAAAGCCAAGAGCGGCAAGATTGTTCCAATAAGAGACGTGAGACTCCAGCCCCCATGGGCATAAGACCAGCCTCCCAAAGATGAACCGATGGCTCCGCCTACGAAGAATATGGCCATGAAGAGTCCGTTCAGGCGTCCTCTCGCTTCACTTCCTAATGAATAAATCGTACGTTGACCAATCACAAGATTCCCAGATACGGCCATGTCAAGTGTAATGGCGGATACAAAGAGAAGAATCAGAGCAAAGCTTGAAGAACCTTGGAACAGATGGATGAGCAAAAAAGACAATACGGCTACAATCATGGCTATTCCAGTTAACACTTTACTCCAGCCTTTATCCGCTAATCTTCCGGCAATCGGTGCAGCTATCGCCCCACCAACACCAACTAGCGCAAACCATGCAATACCTATTTGGGACATTCCGAAATGATCCGCTAAATGTAAAGGAACAACCGTCCAAAATAAACTGAAAGCACCAAATAAACAGGCTTGATACATAGCGCGACGTCGTAACGAGGGAGTTTGTTGGAAAATAGCGCCTAAAGAAACAATTAATTTTTCGTAGCGTACGGCTGGAAACGGCTTACGAACCGGAAGCGCAAATGATAGCAAGGCGGTCAATAAAGAAATAACAATTGCAGACAAAATAAATATAGCTCTCCAACCCCAAAGACTGGTTACGAAGCTGGCCAACGGCCGGGCGAACATAATACCTAATAAAAGGCCGCTCATAACATTACCGACAACTCGGCCGCGCTGATCTTCGGACGCTAAATAGGCGGCGAATGGCACGAGAATCTGGGCTACTACCGATGCAATCCCAATGAATAAAGATGCGATAAAGAACAACGGTGCATTGGATGCGAGTCCGGCAGTTAACAGTGCGCCAACTGCAACCATAAGCATAATCACCGTGAGACGCCGATTTTCAATGACGTCGCTTAGCGGTACGATGAACAACAGCCCGGCTACATAACCGATTTGGGTCATTGTAACAATGAATCCCGCCGTTGCAGCAGTAAGGCCAGTTGCAACGCTGATAGGTCCTACAAGGGGTTGAGCATAATAAAGATTGGCAACGATAAGGCCGCACGCGGCTGCCAACAGAAACATCATCCAACTTGATATACGGTTGCCTTGTTTACCGTGTTCGCTAACCATAAAAATCCTCCTTTTAATAAATACTGAACGTTTAGTTTAATATATAGTTAACTGAAATAATATACTGTACGTATCGTTTTGTAAATAGACTTTTTAAAAATTAATTTGTTTTGTATACTAAACGTATAGTTTATTTGGAATAAGAGGATTTTGACAAAGGAGGATTCCTGTGCAGGGCAAAAGAGGGCGTCCGCGCAATATGGAAACGCAAAGCTCCATCCTATCAGCTTCTTATGAATTATTGTTGGAAAGCGGCTTTGGAGCTGTTACGGTAGAGAAAATCGCTGAGCGTGCCCAGGTAAGCAAAGCCACGATTTATAAATGGTGGCCAAACAAGGCTGCAGTGGTGATGGACGGTTTTCTATCCGCTGCGACTGCAAGATTGCCTGTGCCGGATACAGGTTCGGTGTTTCAGGATATCCTGGAACATGCTACGAATATGGCCCAGTTTATGATAAGCCGCGAGGGGTCCATTTTTCTGGAAATTATAGGACAGGGGCAGGTTGATTCTGCATTGGCCGAGGCATTTCGGACCCGCTATATTCAGCCTCGCCGGCTGGAGGTTCGTACTATAATGAATCGGGGGCTTGAGCGTGGAGAGCTGTGGAAGAATCTCGATATCGCATTATGCACAGATCTCATTTACGGCCCGATTTTCTACCGTTTACTAGTTACGGGGGATCCGATTGGTAAAAACTATGTTGAGCAATTAGTAACTCAAGTTTTTAAAGGTATACGTTCGAATTGAGAGCGTTTGGAAGCTTCTAAGGTGTAGATAGAATTTGGGTAGTGTAGCTAGCAAGCGTGGGAGAGCGCATCGCTGGCAGCGATGCGGTCAGGGGTTCAATCCCCTTAGGCTCTATACAGAAAGAAGCCACCTTCGGGTGGCTTCTTTCTTTATGCCGCGCTACATCATCGAATAAGTTTCATCAGCAAGTTCAATCAAGATTCGGACATCCCCTTAGTCAGCCGAAGACGCTGATCGAAACGGGTTTGATTCTACTTATACCAATTTTTAGTCTTGGTATGATATACTCTAGAGTATGTATTTAATAGAAATGGATAGCGAACAGGAATTATTTTGTGCGGCTAATGCGGCTTAGAGCACCGACGAAGCGGAATACATTTATACAGGGTCAGACGCCCATTAACGGCGTCTCGCGGCTCGCAGACAGGAGAATCTCGGATGAAACAATGGACACTTAAAAGAAAGTCGCTTACCTCTATCCTTCACACGATTATGGTGCTCGGACTCTTCATTACATCGTTTTTTTTGGCGCCGCAATCGACTTCGGCAGATACGCGCTTGACTGCTATTGCGACGTCGGGGCTCACTCCGGAAGCAGTTGCGGTAAATCCGGTAACGAACAAAATCTATGTGGCCAATTATGGCAGCACCTTCGTGACGGTCATTGACGGTGCGAGCAATACGACGACGACAGTATTGGCGGGAACTAATCCTACGGCAATTGCGGTGAATCCAGTAACGAACAAAATCTATGTGGCCAATACTGGCAGCGCCAGCGTGACAGTCATTGAAGGTGTGAGCAACACGCCGACGGCGGTACCAGTGGGAACCAGTCCTAGTGCAATTGCGGTGAATCCGGTAACGAACACAATCTATGTGGCCAATACTGGCAGCGCAAGCGTGACGGTCATTGACGGAGCGAGCAACACGCCGACGACGGTACCTGTGGGAACCAGTCCAAGTGCAATTGCGGTGAATCCGGTCACGAACAAAATCTACGTGGCCAATGCTAGCAGCAATAACGTGACGGTCATCGACGGTGCAAGCAACACGACGACTCCGGTAGCGGCGGAAACTAATCCTAGGGCAATCGTGGTGAATCCGGTTACGAATAAAATCTATGTGACCAATTATGGCAGCGCCAACGTGACAGTCATCGACGGTGCGAGCAACACGATGACTCCGATAGCGGCGGAAACTAATCCTAGGGCAATCGTGGTGAATCCGGTTACGAATAAAATCTATGTGGCCAATGAGGGCAGCACCAGCGTAACAGTCATTGACGGCGCGAGTAACACAACGACTCGGGTAGTGGCGGGGAGCAGCCCTTGGGAAATTACGGTCAATCCGGTAACAAACAAAATCTATGTGACCAATGCTGGCAGCAACAATGTGACAGTTATAGACGGCGCGAGCAACACGCCGACTGCGGTACCGGCGGAAACCACCCCTAAAGCGATTGCGGTGAACCCAGTAACGAACAAAATCTTTGTCGCGAATTCTGGCAGCGACAACGTGACGGTCATTGACGGCGCGAGCAACACGCCGACGACGGTAGCGGCGGGAAGCAATCCTTTCGCAGTCGCGGTGAATCCGGTAACGAATAAAACCTATATCGCTAATCGCTTCAACGACAACGTGACGGTCATTGAAGGCGCGAATAACACGACGACGACAGTACCGGTGGGACACGCACCTTGCGCAATTGCGGTAAATCCGGTAACGAACAAAATCTATGTCAGCAATTGTAACGATCAAGACGTGACAGTTATAGACGGCGCGACCAACACGACGACGACGGTACCAGTGGGAAGCAATCCTCTCGCAGTCGCGGTGAATCCGGTAACGGACAAAATCTATGTGGCCCATGTTGGTATTGGCAAGGTGACGGTCATAGACGGAGTAAGCAACACGAAGACGCTGGTAACCGTGGGGACCAGTCCTAGGGCAATTGGGCTGAATCCGGTCACGAACAAAATCTATGTAGCCAATGCTGACAGCAATAACGTGACGGTCATCGACGGTGCGAGCAACACGACGACGACGATAGCGGCGGGAACCAGTCCTTGGGCAATCGCGGTGAATCCGGTAACGAATAAAATCTATGTCGCCAATAATGACAGCTCCAACGTGACCGTGATCGACGGCGCGAGCAACACGACAACTACGCCGGTAGCGGTGGGATTATATCCTAGTGTAATTGCGGTGAATCCGGTAACGAACAAAATCTATGTTAATAATCCATTGGATGGCAAAGTGACGATCATCGATGGTACGAGCAACACGACGACGACGGCACCGGTAGGAACCAGTCCTAGTGGAATTGCGGTGAATCCGGTAACGAACAAAATCTATGTTGCTAATGAAAACAGCGACACCGTGACAGTCATAGATGGCGCGACCAACACGACGACGCATGTAGCGGCGGGAGCTGATCCTTATACCCTCGCGGTGAATTCGGTTACGAACAAAATCTATGTTCTCCCGAATAATAGCAGCGTCAACGTGACCGTCATCGACGCTGCCGGACGTACGATGAATCCGATGAATGTTGCGATAATGCCATTACCCGACAACATTGCACACAGAACGAGCGAGACGTTCACGTTCCAAGTAACCAATTCTTATACGCCGTTTCCTTCGGTCGTGCAAAGTGTGTATTTCCAGCTTGACAGCACCGAAGGGCCATGGATACAAGCAAACAGAGCAGGCAGCGATTGGACGGGAACGACGACATCGATGACTCGCGGCGAACATACGATATATGCACTGGTATTGGAAGCGCAAGGTGGTGGGGTTCCGGCTGGAGTGGCAGCTGCCTATCGGTATTTCTTCATCCCTGACAGCGGGATTGACCAAACAAGCGCAAGCTTTGACAAAAAAACGTCCGCCCAAGCCGACATCCCGGTAACGATGACGTTAAACGGCAACACGCTCAGCGCGATTAAGAACGGCGCATCCGCGCTCGCATCCGGCACCGACTACACCGTAGCAGGCAACATTGTTACCATCAACAAAAACTACTTGGCAACGCAAGCGGTCGGTACGACGAACCTGACCTTCGATTTCGAGGCAGGTGTCGATCCGGTCTTGGCTGTCACTGTAATCGATACGACAATCTATGATTCAACGATAACGCCGACAACGGCAGCTTTTGATAAGAAGACGTCCGCCCAAGCCGACATCCCGGTTACGATGACGTTAAACGGCAACACGCTCAGCGCGATTAAGAACGGCACGTCTACCCTAGTATCCGGCACCGACTACATTGTTTCGGGTAGCACCGTAACGATCAAGAAGAGCTATTTGGCAGCGCAAACGGTTGGTACGACCAACCTGACCTTCGACTTTAGCGCGGGTGTCGATCCAATCTTGGCTGTTACGGTGAGCGACACGACACCAACGCCGCCATCACCGAGTGACGAAGGCGACTCAACGCCTCCCGTTACATTGCCGCTCATCGACCTGAATGGCGTAACGCTTAACCCGGATACAATCGACACAACGAAGCCATCCGTCACACTGGAAGTTACGCCTAAGGACGGCGTAGCGTATGTGAGCATTCCGGCAAGCATTTTGACGAGCTTTGAGGGTAAGAACCCTACCTTCTTAATCGAGATTAAGACGCCTTACGGCATCTATCGAATACCGGTCAATGTGGCGTCGCTGATTCCGGGACTCAAAGACTTGCTTGCAAACCATAACCTCAAAGCCGAGGATATCCATTTCAAGATTGTGCTTACTGACAAGTCCGGCGACAAAGACATACGGACGGCGCTTTCGAACGACTTACCAGAGGGTAAAGTGCTGGGCGCGATGGTGGATTTCCACATCGACGTTATAAATACGAAGACTGGCCAAACGATCGGAACAGCGGATCAGTTCAATAAGGCGCTCACGAGAGTGATACCGATGCCGAAGAGCATAGCCAGCATGCCGGAGCAATGGGGCGCTTTCCGCTATAACGATACTACGAAGAAGTTTCAGTTTGTTCCCGCCAAGAAAGTATTGATCGATGGCATATGGTATGTGATGATCCGCTCTTATTCCAATAGCGTGTATACGGTGGCGGAAAATGCGGCGAGCTTTACCGATGTGCTTAAGCATTGGAGCCAGTCGTTCGTCGAACTTGCTGCGGCGAAAGGGCTTGTGGATGGCGTTGGCGGCGGCCTATACAACCCTGACCGAGCCGTAACAAGAGCGGAGTTCACTGCGATGCTGGTCCGGGCGCTCGGACGCGGCACATCGACCGGCAGTACGGTGCCCTATGACGATGTGAAGCAAAACGCATGGTATTTTGGAGAGGTAGCGAAAGCGAAGGAGCTCGGACTACTGAACTTCGTGAAAGGCTACAGCTTCATGCCGGATCAGCCGCTAACCCGCGAAGATATGGCAAGTATGCTGGCTGCTGTCATTACGCTCGAAAATCTGGCGATCACACAGCAACCCGTTAGCTTGGACGGCTACAAGGATATCGGAAGCGTGGACGCGTCTTATCTGGAGGACGTTCGTCTCATGGTCAAGCTTCAAATAATGACAGGTACAGCCGAGGACACATTCAGTCCAAAGGGAGAAACAACACGCGCACAGGCGGTGGTCGTGTTCGTAAGGACGCTGAAAACGCTTGGATCGATTGACTGATTGCGAGCAGCCATCGTTCCGCATGAGTGGGTCAAACCCATCATGCGGAATTTTTTATGGCCGGCAGAGATGCCGTTTTTTTGCTCCCCGACTACCTGCCTACAAGTTTTTCACAGCAGCCTTACTTCGCACGATTAAAGTGCGACAGTTTCTCCGGATTCATCACGATATAGAGGTTGGATAGCCGCTCCTGCGAATACTCAAATGTAATAACTGCGAAAATCATCTCTCCGGCCGCTAACCGTATTCCCGGCATGCCGTTGATTTCACAAGTCTCACATCGATATCCTGCCGGAACCTCATGCGCAATACCGACGAAATAACGGATGATTCGATCCGAACCAAGGATTGGGCGGAATGCCGCTTTTACCTTACCCCCTCCATCCGTGTAAAGTACGGTTTCCGCTGATAACAATTCAATGAGCAATCCGATATTCCCGTTCATCAACGCCACGGCGAATCGTTCAGCTAAGGCCGCTTTGGTCTCCCTTACTTCCGGGCTCCGTACAGGCAATGGACCGATGCTCTTCTTCGCCCGATGAAAGATTTGCCGGCAATTTGCCGTGCTTTTGTCGACAATCTCGGCAATTTCATCAAAACGGTAATGAAACGCTTCACGCAGCAGGAATACAATCCGTTCTGTCGCGGAGAGCTGCTGCAACAATAACAATCCCGCTGTAGAAAGGGATTCTTTCCATACCATCATCGCGAATGGATCGCTCTTCCGAAGTTCCCCGGTATCAACCGGCTCCGGCAACCAGGGACCGAGATACGATTCTCGTTTTTTACTCGACGATCGAATGAAATCAACGCAACGATTATGAACCGACTTGCACAAATAGGACTTGAAGTCGCGTACTTGCTGCGGCGGATTCTCTTCCCACGACACGAACACTTCGTGGACAATATCCTCCGCATCTGTGATGCTTCCCAGAGTGTGATACGCTAACGACAAGAGCAACGGTTTCCATTCAAGATATAACTCTCCCCTCTCCAACGCGCAGTTCTCCCCTTCCCGAATGTTTATCGGCTATGATCGCTTGGGCCGCTCGTTTGGCGCTGGCAAACGATGCATCAACCAATTGCTCCCCATGCCCGGTCCAATCTCCAGCCACATACAGGCCGCGTATTTCCGGGATCGCCGGACCGTGATAGACACTGCTTTTATCTACCGTATTGAAATCATGGACAACCGTCAAGTTCGGCAAATACTGCCTGGCTAGTTCCTCTTTTCGCCAACCGGGTTGAACGAGATCCATGGCTTGTTCCAACTGCAACAAATCCTTTTCAGGATGGCTGTCATTCAGACCAAGATGTTTAATCAGGTGGATGACGACGGAGCCGTCATCGCTCAGCTTCGCTACAGTAGACGGGGAGTTATAGAAGATGGGCTGATCCAGCCAAAATCCGGCAATAAAGGTGGAACCGCCATCGGGGAAACGGCGCAATACGAGATCAAGACACGCTGCGCGGATCGGTTTAGCGGAGTCTTTCCACCTGGCAAGTGAGGTGCCGTCCGCGTTATGGACCAAATCATACGCCTCCTTCGGACCGGCAGCGATCACGACATGCGGAGCTTCGATCGTATCGCCATCTGCACACCGGATCCGTCGAACCGTCCCGTCATGTTCCACTTCGACCGTTTTTTTATGATGCATAATCGTAGTGCCTGCGCGAATGGCCCGCTCTCTTAAATCCTCGACCAGCGCTCCCCATCCCCCATCGAGATAGAAAGCTTTTCCGCCAAACGTTCGTTGAAGCTGCCGCACGGCAGGACCCGCAAGATGAAGCTCAGGGTGAGGAACGAAAGAGTTAGCCCGGCTCACCGAATATATAACATGCCTAAGCATCGGGTGCCGAATTTCCCGTTCAGCCCACTCCTTTAAACTGATCGGCCCGATTTGTTTGGTATCCATCTTGCCCAGCTTGAGCATTAGACGGGTAAGCTCCATCTTTTCCGGGAATGAAAACAGCCTGGATGCAATCAATTGCAAAGGTTTGGATGGCAGCGTATATACCCGGTTATTCCACACCGCTCCCGCCGAAGCCGGCGGACTGGCGCCTTTCAGCTTCACGCCTATTTCGCGCAAAACCTCCTCCCCCGCCCCGTCCCGATATAACGCATGCACGCCCAAATTAAGCGATGCTCCGCTTTTATGGACCGTAATCCCACGACCGCCAAGCTGATTTGCTTTTTCCAATACAATCGTGGACAGTCCAGCATTTGCCAAATAAATCGATGCGGTTAAACCGGTAAGTCCTCCGCCAATGATCGCGACATCATACTTTGCCATGTTGGCCACCTCACTCTTTTTGGGAACAAGACGTTACCGGAGAGTAAAGTGTGACACTTTCATCCAAAGTTAATGGCCAAATACGAAATGCTATACAGTCCTTCCATACTCATCTTGAATTTCCTGTCTCGAACCTTGCGGTTCGTAGTTGGGCGACCGCTTTCAAACAAAAATGAAAACCTGGGTTAATTTGTCCAAAGATTTGAGAACAATAGCTATGAAACAGGCGTTCTTAAGGAAGACGCTGGACGCATATTAGTACAGTTGAACCTCCATAACAATTCAAAACAAGGAGCCGTGAAGAACATGAAAGACACCATCCAAAAAGCAATTTCTCTGGGACTGGGCCTGGTGATCGCAAGCAAGGAACAAATTGAAAAAACGGTAGATGAGCTTGTGAAAAAAGGCGAAGTCAACCGGGCTGAATCGAAAGCCATGGTGGAAGAACTCATAAGGAAAGGAGAAGACACGCGGCAGCAAATAGAGGCGGTGGCGCGTGAGCGGGTGAACGCCGTACTGGGTGAACGATGGGCCACCCGGGAGGAACTGGAACGGCTAGAACAGAGGTTGGAAGCGCTGGAGCGAAAGGTCCAACCCGAGGAGTAACAGGAGGCGTAGATGAGTGCAGGCAAGCGGATTCGACAATTGCAGCGTTATCGAACGATCGCCTCGGCATTCGCGCGCAATGGATTCGGCTATGTGTCCGATGAGATCGGCAAAACCGAGAGGTTTAGGTTTTTGTGGAGAACGGAACGGCATGACATTCATGCCAAAACCGTCGGGGTAAGGATTCGTCTGCTGCTGGAGGAGCTCGGTCCGACCTTTGTCAAGCTGGGACAAATCGCAAGCACCCGGCCTGATTTGGTTCCGCCCTCCATCCTCTCCGAGCTGGAGCGCCTGCAAGATAACGTGCCTGCATTTTCTTATTCCGAAGCATCCAAGATTATCGCACAGGAACTTGGGGCGCCCATCGAAAAGCTTTTCCTGCAATTCTCCGATGTGCCCCTGGCAGCCGCCTCTATTGGACAGGTTTACAAAGCCGTACTGAAGGACGGCACGCCGGTAGTGGTAAAAGTACAACGGCCGGGTATTCAAGACCAGATTGAAACGGATTTGGACATCTTGAAGGATTTGACGAAGGCGGCCGAATCCAGGTTGGAATGGGCGCACAATTATCGGCTGAGCGATATGGTGGACGAACTGGGAAAGGCGCTTCGAGCCGAGCTCGATTACGGGACGGAAGCGCGGAATGCCGCCAAGTTTGCTGCTCTGAGCAAAACCTGGGAGCATGTCCATGTACCTCAGGTTTACCCGGACTATTGCTCCAAGCGGGTAATGACGATGACCTACATAGAGGGGATCAAACTATCCGAACATCACCAATTGGATCACGCGGGCCTCGACCGCCGATTGCTTGCGGAACGATTGGCGACGACCATTTTCCAGCAAGTGCTCATCGAGGGCATTTTCCATGGAGATCCCCACCCGGGCAATGTTTTGGCGATGAAGGACGGCAATCTGGCCTTGCTCGATTTCGGAATGGTAGGCCGTTTGACGCCTGAGGCGAAAAGGCATTTTGCAACGTTGGTCATCGCTCTTCGAAACCAGAGTTCGAAGGGCGTGATCCGAGCGATATCGAATTTGGGCGTGATTCCGGAAACGGTGAACAAAGAGCTGCTCTATCTCGATGTAGAGGAATTGCGGGAGAAATACTACAAGGTTCCGTTAAAACAGGTTAGCCTGGGAGAAGCGGTGCGGGATTTGTTCGCCGTCGCGTTCCGCCATCGGATTCGGATTCCGACGGAGTTAACTTTGCTGGGCAAGACCCTCTTGACCATGGAGGGGGTCGTATCGGCACTGGACCCGACATTCAGCGTATTTGATGTAGCGGAGCCTTTCGGGACCAAGCTGTTTTTGGAGCAGCTGAATCCTGTGCGATGGCTGAGGAAATGGGTCGAGGATGTGCCGGAATTTATCGATTTGATTCATGAGGTACCGGCCAGTTTGAAGCAATGGTCTTTGATGCTGCGCAAGGGACAGGTGCGAGTGGAGGTTTCGGTTCCCCAGGTGGATGACTTGATGAACAGGCTGGATCGCATCAGCAACCGCCTGTCGTTCAGCATCGTTTTGTTATCGCTGAGTATCATCATGGTAGGATTGATCATCGGCGCTTCGCTGAGTCAGTCGCAAACGACACTTTGGAACATTCCGATTCTCGAGATTGGATTTATCGTCGCTTTGCTCATGGTCCTATGGCTCCTCTTTGCCATTTTTCGTTCCGGCCGTTTCTAACCAGGCTGCCGTTTACTGTAGAGCAAAAATATTCGTCCGAAAATGCTGGCGAGAGCACTTGACAACAGCCTAACCAGTAGTTAATATTTATTTAGAATTATTTTAAATAAACCACTAACGGGAGGAAACGATTCATGTCACTCATTGGTACTGAAGTCAAACCGTTCAAAGCAAATGCTTATCACAATGGCAAGTTTATCGAAGTTACGGAAGCCGATCTGAAAGGCAAGTGGAGCGTAGTTTGCTTCTATCCGGCAGACTTCACCTTCGTGTGCCCCACCGAGCTGGGCGATCTCCAAGACCAGTACGAGACGCTGAAGTCGCTTGGCGTTGAAGTGTATTCCGTTTCGACCGATACCCATTTTACTCATAAGGCATGGCACGACAGCTCGGAAACGATCAGCAAAATCACTTACATCATGATCGGGGATCCTTCCCATACGATTTCCCGCAACTTCGATGTATTGATCGAGCAAGACGGTCTTGCGGATCGCGGTACATTCATCATCGACCCGGACGGCGTCATCCAAACCGTCGAAATCAATGCGGGCGGCATTGGCCGCGATGCAAGCTCGCTGGTGAACAAGATCAAGGCTGCGCAATATGTTCGCAAAAACCCAGGTGAAGTGTGCCCGGCAAAATGGGAAGAAGGCGCTGCGACGCTCAAGCCAAGCCTTGATCTCGTAGGCAAAATCTAAGGAGCGGTTTGAATGGTACTGGACGGAGAAATTAAGGCACAATTAAACCAATACCTTCAGCTTATGGAAGGCGATGTGCTGATCAAAGTCAGCGCAGCGTCCGATGCGGTATCCACGGATATGCTGGCGTTAATGGATGAAATCGTCGGCATGTCCTCCAGAATTAAGGTCGAACGGGCCGAGTTGCCGAGGACGCCGAGCTTTAGCGTGAACCGGATCGGCGAAGATACGGGAATCACTTTTGCCGGCATCCCGCTGGGTCACGAATTTACTTCTTTCGTCTTAGCTTTGCTGCAAGTTAGCGGCAGAGCGCCCAAAGTCGAACAGAGCGTCATTGACCAAATCAAAAACATCCGCGGCGAGTATCGGTTTGAGTCGTTCATCAGCTTGAGCTGCCACAATTGTCCTGACGTGGTACAGGCACTTAACTTGATGAGTGTCCTCAATCCCGGTATATCGCATACGATGATTGACGGGGCCGCGTTCAAAGCGGAAGCCGAAAGCAAAAACGTGATGGCCGTGCCGTCCGTTTACTTGAATGGTGAATTTTTCGGCAGCGGCCGTATGACCCTCGAGGAGATTCTCTCCAAGATTGGCAGCGGTCCTGACGAATCGGAATTATTCGAGAAGGAGCCTTACGATGTGCTCGTCGTTGGGGGCGGCCCGGCCGGCGCCAGCGCAGCGGTCTATGCGGCACGCAAAGGCATTCGGACCGGCATTGTGGCAGAGCGCTTCGGCGGTCAGGTTATGGACACGGTGGGCATCGAGAACTTTATCAGCATGAAATATACCGAAGGTCCTAAGCTGGCAGCAAGTCTGGAAGAGCATGTGAAGGAGTACAACGTGGACGTCATGAAGCTTCAGCGAGCCAAACGGCTGGAGAAAAAGGACCTCATCGAAGTTGAACTCGAAAACGGTGCGATTCTTAAGAGCAAAACTGTCATTTTGTCTACAGGTGCCCGTTGGCGCAATGTGAACGTCCCCGGCGAAGCCGAGTTCAAGAACAAAGGCGTGGCCTATTGCCCGCATTGTGACGGTCCTCTCTTCGCAGGCAAACACGTAGCGGTTATTGGCGGCGGCAATTCCGGGATCGAGGCCGCTATCGACCTTGCCGGGATTGTGAGCCATGTCACGGTGCTGGAGTTCATGCCCGAGCTGAAGGCGGATGCCGTCCTGCAAAAGCGACTGTACAGTCTGCCGAATGTTACGGTGCTGAAGAACGTCCAAACCAAAGAAATAACCGGGACGGACAAAGTAAACGGGATTTCCTATATCGATCGCGAATCGGGAGCCGTTCATCACATTGAATTGCAGGGTGTATTCGTTCAGATCGGATTGGTGCCGAATACCGATTGGTTAGGCGACACGATCGAACGCACTCGCATGGGCGAGATCGTCGTGGACAGCCGTGGGGCTACGAGCATCCCGGGCGTGTTCGCCGCAGGCGATTGTACGAACAGTCCGTATAAGCAAATTATTATCTCAATGGGATCGGGCGCTACTGCCGCACTAGGTGCATTCGATCATCTTATCCGGAACTAATTGTATAAGGTTTCTTGAAAAGCCGCTTCGCTGCCTCTTCGGCAGCCAGGCGGCTTTTCAATTTACGCTTGCTCGTAAGCTTGCTGCAACGTAGGGATGTCCAGTTTTTTCATTCGGTACATCGCTTGCAACACCTTTTGAATCTTTACCGGATTGGGGTCGTGGACCACTTCGGTCAGGAAGACGGGAACGATCTGCCATGAGACGCCGAACTTGTCTTTCAGCCAACCGCATACTTGAGCCCCTTCGTCCCCGCCTTCGGAAAGCTTGTCCCAATAGTAGTCGACTTCTTCCTGTGTCTCGCAATTCACGATCAAAGAAAAGGCCTCCGTAAAGTTATACAGCGGCCCCCCATTTAGAGCTACGAACTCTTGTCCTTCAAGCTGGAACTCGATCGTCATGACGGTCCCCTCACGCACCCGGTGATGCTCATTCCCGTCATTTACGTAGCGGGAGACTCTCCCGATCCTGGAGTTTTTGAATATCGAAGCGTAATATTGTACGGCCTCCTCCGCCTGATCGTTGAACCAGAGGTTGGGGGTGATTTTTTGAATCTTGGCCATTCTTGTCTCCTCCTACTCATAGTTTTTGGGGTCACAAACAAAGAATAGCATATCGATGGTGATAGAGTTTCTCCTGGATTGCTCTCATCCATCCGATACAAACGCGCTCTAGTTTGATTTTGCCAACTTACAAAGGCTAGATTTCATTTGGACGAGCTCTAGTTCGATTTCGCCGAATTGGAGCGCACGTTTAGAACACGGACCCCGGAATACCGCCGCTTAGTTAGGCAAAATCGAACTGCTTAGCGTGGACTTCCCTTAGGCACCGACTCTAGTTTGGCAAAATCGAACTAACACGTCATTCGGGTCCACGATGGGGCTTCTTTAGCTCGAAATTTTACGATTTAATCGACAGCTTCATTCGTCGAATTAAAAGGCTGCGTGGTTCGAAATAGGCGCATACAATTCGACTTCATAAATCGAACTATACAGAAGCAAACAGCTTTTCGATTCCCTCCTCCACGACGCTTCCGCTACTTCAACCTGCTAAGAATGTGCTTGATTTTGCCCAATGCATAGTCGAAGTCGGTCAAATCTTCCTCACCAAGGCTGCTCAACTGATCGCTGAGGACTCGATGATACGCTTCCCAGCGCTGCACCACGGGTTGTTCCCCTCTCTCCGATAAACGCAATCTCACCGCTCTTTTGTCATGGACATCCGATTCCTTGAGTAGAAGCCCGTTTGATTCCAGCTTCGAGATCAAGGGGGTCAATTGCTGCTTGGAAATTTGAATTTTTTTGGCCAGCTGGGTGACCGTAATCCCTTCCTTGTGATGGAAGAGTTCCTCCAGTATGTGATATTGCAAGTGAGTGAGATCGGCCGCCTTTTTCGGAACCGTTGCACTGTTGTTTGGCTGATTGAGGGTCGTAAACAGCAGCGGAATGAGCTGGATGTAGCTGGCTGCGATCTGATCGGGTTTCGAGTTCATCTGGCGCTCCTATTTGATCTTGATATTTCGTAAACATTTATTTATAATAATCAAGAAAAACGACGGATATTATACGACTTTAGTAAATAAATATTGATTAAACTCTAACATATTTAGTGCTTGAAAACAATTGTCGACGCTCTTGGAGGAGACGATGATCATGGAGAATGGCAAACTCAATCGGAAAGGCGTCAACTACGACGTCGGAACGCATACCCGGGGACCCCAAACGCCGTCGTCGCGCGATTCGTTCGACCCAGTTACTGCGCGCCGGGAGATGGAGATCATCGCGAACGACTTGCATTGCAATGCCGTCCGAATTTCGGGGCAAGACATTTCACGGCTTGTGACGGCTGCACAATATGCGCTGGAGCAAGGGCTGGAAGTGTGGTTTTCACCGGCTTTAGTCGATGCGGACGAACAAGAGACCCTGCAATACTTCGCCGAATGCGCCAAGGCTGCGGAAGCTTTGCGGGCACAGTCGCCTCAGGTTATTTTTGTAGCCGGCTGCGAGCATACGTTTTTTATGAAAGGCCTAGTGGACGGAGAAACCGCGTTTGAACGCATTCAAACGTTTATGAAGCCTTGGCGCTTGCTGAAGAGTACGATTCGGAGGGGCTCTTTTAACAAACGGTTAAATGCCTTTCTGGCACGTGCGGCGAATGTGGTGAGAGAACATTTTCATGGCCCCCTTACGTACGCGTCCGGTCCTTGGGAGAATGTGAATTGGGAGCCTTTCGACATGGTGGCGATCGACTACTATCGGGATGCCCGCAACCAACAATCTTACCGGGAGAAGCTGAAAAAGTACTTGGACATCGGGAAGCCGGTCGTCATAACGGAATTCGGGTGCTGCACCTATCGAGGGGCGGAAGACAAAGGCGCTTATGGGTGGGCGATCGTAGATCGGAATGAGACACCCCCACTCCTGAAGGGGGAGTATGTTCGGGACGAAAGTGTGCAGGCCCATTATCTTGTAGAGACGCTGGATATCCTGACATCGGAGAAAGTAGACGGGGTCTTCTGGTTTACGTTCATTATGCCCAGTTATCCTTTCCATGAAAGCGCGCGATTCGACCTGGATACGGCGAGCTTCGGCTTGGTCAAACCGTTGAAGGATCGTAATGGTGCAACATATAAAGACATGCCTTGGGAGCCCAAACAGTCATTCGCCGCATTGGCCGACTATTATTCCAACCATGCATAGACGAACAATTCTCCAACTACTCGAGACATCACAATTAAGAATACCGTCCTACGGATCGCCCTAAAAAATCCCCGATTTACGGGGATTTTAGAGCGGTTTTGTCCATTAATATAGTATCGGTTGTGATATAAGTAACCCCCGTCTCGATGAAGGGAGCGGCATCGTCCCAGAAATTGACCGTCCATACTGAAACGTCAATCCCCATAGCTGTCAATATGCGTACGTCCTTAGGTTTGGTCGACCGATAGCAGTAGTCCAGAAAGGCCGGCATTAACTGTTGGACCAGGTCCAAATCGGCATCCGATGGCGGTTCTGCGGATAAATACCCGAGCGGTACTTGACGGTTAATCGCTCGCATTTTCTTTAGATCATCGGCGTTGAAGCAGATGAAACTGCAGTTTTCCAACATCCCATGCCGTTCGACCAGTTGAACAAGGTTCTCCAGATCCGCGTCATGATGGTATTCCTCGATCTCAATAAAAGCATGCATCCCATACCTTTTGCATACATCCAATACTTCTCCCAAGGTCGGGATGCGTAGACCGGGATGCGCTTCTATGCCGATTCCGGCTACAATGTTCAAGCTGCGGATTTCGTCGAACGTAAAATCCTTCGCCTTCCCCGTCCCGTCCGTCATTCGGTCAACCGTCCGGTCGTGGTGGACAATCCAGTGACCGTCGGTCGTGCAATACGTATCGCATTCGATCCCCCAGAACCCCGATCGTCCGGCCAATTCGAAGGAAGCGATCGTATTTTCGGGCGCGTGCATGCTAAGCCCTCGATGGGCGACATATTTCGGTTTATGCATTTGATAGTCTCTCCTCGCATTCAGCCCTTTACGGAACCGAGCAGAACGCCTTTATTAAAATGCTTCTGGAAAAAGGGATACGCGATCAGTAGCGGCATCGCCGTGATGATAATCGCCGCCATCTTCGCAGCCGGCGTGTAACGGTACAGCACGCTCGAAGCATTCGAGATGGTCGGATCGTCTTCGATCAACATCTGTCTGAGAAAGACCTGCAGCGGCATCAGCTTGTTATCGTTCAAATACAGAATCGCCGAGAAATAAGTGTTCCAGTTGTTGACCAGATAAAATAGCGTAAAGGTGGCGACGGCGGGCATGGATAAAGGGAGAATAATGGTCGTGAGCAGTCTCCATTCCCCGCTGCCGTCGATTCGGGCGGATTCCTCCAGCTCGACGGGAACCGTCCGGAAGAAACTCCTCATGACAACCAGGTTAAAGGGAATGATCGCCGAGCTCAACCAAAGCGCCCAGAAGCTGTTAATCAGACCGAGCGAATTGACTACTAGATAAGTCGGAATCATCCCCCCTGAGAACAGCATCGTAAACACCACGAGAAAGTTCAGAATGCCTCTGCCTTTTAACCAAATCTTGGACAAGCCGTATGCCATCAATGTAGTTAGCACAATATTAATAAACGTTCCAACCGCGCTGATGATGACCGCATTAAGGAGAGCCTTCTTAAATCCCGGATGTGTCATTAAATAGAGGTAGCCGTCCAACGTGAAGCGTTCGGGAATGACATAAAAACCGCGCGTCAAATATTCCCGCTCCGTGGAGAACGAAATGGCAAGCACATAAAACAAAGGAAACAGGGCGGCTACCGTACCGATGAGGAGCAAGACATAGACAATCGTGTCGAGGATCCGATCCGCTCCCGTTGTACGTATCTTCAAAACACTCCCTCCTGTCCCGTTCGCTTGGCCAGTGCATTTGCAGCCAGCACCATCGCCAGGCCGATGGCGGATTTGAACAAACCGACCGCGGTCGAATAGCTGTAGTCGCCTTCGTTAAGGCCGACCTTGTAAATAAACGTCTCGAATACCTCGGAGACATCCCGGTTCATCGGGTTCTGCAGCAGAAAAACATGCTCGAAGCCGAGGTCCATGATGTGTCCCAACCGCAGGATGAATAAAATCACGATCGCCCCGCGCAGGGCAGGCAGCGTAATATGCCAGAGCTGACGCCAGCGGCCCGCGCCGTCCATTTCGGCCGCCTCATACAGCGTAGGATCGACCGAAGACAAGGCGGCCAGAAAAATAATGGCGCCCCACCCCGCCCCTTGCCAAATGTTCTGGAACAGCCATACCCAGCGAAAGTACTTCGGATCCGTCATCAGCTCGATCCGGTCGAATCCCCAGCTGTCCAAAAGCTCGTTGATCCCGCCCGAGCCGGTGGCGAACAGTTGGAGCGTTATACCGACGATGACGACCCAGGATATAAAATTGGGAGCGTACAAAATCGTTTGAACCGTGCCTTTAAACCATTTCACTCTAACTTCGTTCAGGAGCAAGGCAACCAGGATCGGGGCCGGGAAGTAGAACAAAACGTCCAGCACATTCAGCATCAGCGTATTTTGCAGCAGGTTCCAGAAATCCCCTTCGGAGAACAGTCTGCGAAAATGGTCCAGTCCCGCCCAATCACTGCCCCTGACCCCCTTGAACGGACTGTAGTCCAGAAAAGCAATCAAAATGCCGAACATGGGAACGTATTTGAACACGATAAAAAACAATAATCCGGGAAAAACCATCAAGTAAATAGGAAAGGCTCTGCGCCAATAACCACTAAACACGGTATACCTCCTCTCAAAGCAGCCTGTCATGAAGAGAACAGTCTCAGGAGGCCGCAACCTCGCAAGACTGTTCCCGGTTGTTCCGAGTTATTTTTTCGCTTTGAACGCCGTATTGACTTCCTGGACGATCTTGTCTCCGCCGTTCTTCTTCCATTCGCTGATCGCATCGTTGATGCTGTCAACCGATTTCCTGCCGGCGATAATTTCCAGAACGGATTGAAGGAATTTGTCGTCCAGCGTTTTGCCTTGTTTCGTAAACGTGTCGGAGGCGCTCAGGTACCCGTCGGAGGCGTTCTTGTAAGGGTACTGCTTGGCGTTTTTAATGGACTTCTCCATTTCGCTGGCCCATTTCGGATCGCTCCACTTGTAGATATTGAATGTATTCGAATTGCCCCGCAGCATCCAGTTCCACAAGAGGCTTTGCCGTCCTTCGCCTTCGGCCTTTAACGTATCTGTCATTTCATACGAGCCATCGGATTTCTTCTGATAATGAATCCCTTCGATCCCGTTCTTAATGATGTCCTCTCCTTCCGGAGATACCCACCAGTTCAATATTTCCAGCATACGCTGACGCTTCTTCTCATCCATATCCTTGCTCAGGACGAGCTTCAGCATGCCGCTCGAAGGCGTCCTCGTCCCTCTAATGCCGTTCGCTCCCGCCGGAGGCGACAGTTCGACGAATTTGGCGTTCGGGGCAATCTTCTGGAGCTGCTGATTTGTTTGCTGACTGAACTGGTAGTGCATGTCGATGGCGAAGCCGACCTTGCCCTGCGCATATTTGTCATTAAAATTCGTATTCGTAATAAAATCTTTGTCGAGTACGCCCTCGTCATAAGCTTTCTTCATGAAGGTCAGGAACTGGGTCCACTCCTTGGCTTGCGTCTGCATAGGAACGAGCTCGCCGTTCTCGACCTTCCAGCCATTGGCGATGCCGAATGCGGCCATCAGCTGCGGATCGCCCAGCTGGAGCGAGTTCCCCAGCGCCGAGAACCCGAAGGTGTCCTGCTTTCCGTTTTTGTCCGGGTCTTGCGTAGTGAAGGCCTTGGCGATCTCATAAAACTTTTCAATGGTAAACTCTTTCGCATCAGGCAAAGATAAGCCCAAATTTTCCATCCAATCGCCGCGAACATAGACCGAGTTTTGGGCGGTTTCATAGATCGGAATGCCGTAAATTTTGCCTGACGGGTTCAAGAGGGCCCACTCCTCAGGCTGGGCGATGTTCTTCAAGACGGGATATTGGGACAAATACGGCTGCAAGTCCAGAAAGACCCCTTCATCCACCCACTTCTGAAACATGCCGGAATCGACCCGGATCGCATCCGGCATTTTGCCGGAAGCGGAGACGACGTTCAGCTTTTCGGCGAAATTGGCATTGGGAACCCATTGAATTTGTAGATCGACATTAAACTTTTTGTTGATGTACTGAATGACCGGATGATTGTTGTCCGGCCAGCCGCCCCCTGTCCAAGAGGCCGCCATCATCTCGATTTTGATTTTCTCCGACTTATCGTCCGTTTTGGCAGGGGTTGAATTTGCATTATTGCTCGACGCCTCATCCTTTTGCTGACATCCGGTTGCCATAACAAGCGCCAAGCTTAAGGCGCCCATCACGATTAACGCTTTCTTCATGCTTTGGAAGACCTCCCCAGTTCGATTCATGCCATGATTGGTTTGCAACTTGATTATAACCTCAGGGGCAGCCTCACTTTTTCAGGATTCTACGGACTTTTTATCCGATTTTACAGTCCTTGTTTTGTCTTTTTGGGGAATCGAAGCGCCACGACGCTCCCTTGTCCCTGAACCGAGCGTATGCTTACGCCGTACGGGGCTCCATAATTCAATACCATTCTGGCGTGAACATTGATGATTCCGACGGATTCTTCCGTGTTATCCGCGGTCGCCCGTCCGGACTGCTCCTCCACGGCCCGAAAGCTCTCATGGATCCGCTGCAGGGTCTCCTCGGAGAAGCCGTTCCCATTATCGGCAACTTCAATAACCAGATCGCCCTGGTCCTCATACGCATTGATTTGAATGACCGCATTGCCGCTTTTCGGCTCGACCGCATATTTCACGCTGTTCTCCACAATCGGTTGAATCGACAGCTTAATAATTTGACAATCCATATACGGTTCATCCACCAAGATTCGGCTCTGAAATTTGGGAGAAAACCGAATGTCGACAATTTCCAAATAATGCTGCAGATTTCGAAGCTCATCCCGAAGCGGCACCTCCGACCCGGGCATTTTGGACGTATAGCGGTATACGCTGGCCAGGTTGGTCGTCATCTTCTCGATCATGGGGACTTTCTCTATATAGGCAATGCTTTTTATAATCTCCAAGGTGTTGTAGAGCAAGTGCGGGTTGATTTGATTTTGAAGCGCCTGAATCAAAGCATCTCTTTGCCTTAACTGCATGTGGGCTTCCTTCATCTCCAGATCGTGAACGTTCAGGATCAGCTCTTTCAGCCTCTCCGTCATTCGATTAAAGCTCCTGTTCAACTGCTGGATTTCATCCTTCCCGGGAACGACCTCCGCGCTGACGGACAACTCTCCATTCTCCACCCGTTTCATTAATTGACTCAAGCGGCGGATGGGGCGAACGACCAGACCGACGATTCGGGGAGTGAACAACAAGGAGAGGACGATAATGCCCGTCATAATTAGTAACGTAGAATTCCGGGCCACGTTAAGCCCGTTTGCCATTTCATCCATCGGCACATAGGCCACGATATTCCAACCCGTCAGTTTCGAATGGTTGTTGGACACCAGAATCGTTTTCCCTTCCTGCTTCACCTCGTCATACTCCGCGGCTAGCCGGATTTCATGCAGAGCGGTATTCTCCAAAAGCTCCCCTACGAATTGAACGTCCGGGTGGTAAATAATTTTGCCCATGGAATCGACAATGAAAAAATACCCCGTCTTGCCCAAACGGGCTTGTCCGAGAATATTGGAGATTTCCGAGATGGACAGCGCGATATTGAGATTGCCGACCATTTTCACGGTATTCGGGTCAAAGACGGGAATGATCAACGTAACGAAAGGATAGGCGGTAGCCGTCGTACTGCTGCGATCATAATAGTAGGGGACGACCCGAAGTCGCTCGGACATCGGATTCGCGATCCACGGCGCCGAATGGTTTTGGGGAAGATTGCTGTCCTGGGAATAAGCAAGGCGATCGTCCAGAGAGCGGAGTACAATGCCCAAAATGTTGGAGTCGTTCAAGGCAATATATCGGGTCAAAATCCCTTTCACAAGCGATTCCTCGGTCAGGCTGAACCGCTCTCCGAATTTGAGCCAATTTTGCAAAAGACCGCTCTCCGGATTATTGCCGAGCAGCGGATTGGTGGGCAAAGGGCCGGCTATGGAGGCATAAGTCGATTGGGCGATTTGATTGAAGTACCGATCCAGCTGATGATTGATTCTCGCTGTCGAATCTTCGGCAATCAAGTAAAAGTCTTTCTTCGCCGATACGGTATAATAGTAAGAAGTAAAAACGGCCATCAATACGATCGAGATAAAACTTACAGACAGCACCAATGCGAGAATCTTCGTTTTAAAAGAAAAGCGGTAATGCCAATTATGCCACTTCATGTCCCCATCCTCTTCCTATACTCGAGAGGCGATAGGCCTACGGTCGATTTGAATACCCTTGAAAAATACGGCGTTGTGGAAAATCCGACGATCTCCGTAATCTCGGAAACGGAATACGAGGTGGAGAGAAGCAGCTTTTTGGCTTCATCGATTTTGACTCCGTTCACATAGTTGACCAATGAACTTCCCGTATGCTTTTTGAACAACGTGCTGAAATGGGAGACGCTGAAATTCGTTAAGGCGGCCATTTCCGTTAACGTGATCTCTTCCTTGAAGTTTTCCTTGATATATCGGCAGGACTGTTCGATCACTTTTGGCATGCTTGATGTTCCTGCTTTGTTTTGCGACAGATACCATTTTTCCAGCATCACGGTATAATAGCGAAGAATGCTGTCTTCCTGGTTGGCATCGTATGCGGGAACTTCCTTATAGCTGACGTCGCATTCTTCCAGCAGCATCTTCAGTTTATGTTCAAAAATATTGAGCAGGCTGATTCGCACGTTTTGATGGATATAGCTCATGCTCAGTACCGACTGAACGAGCTCGACCTGCTTTTGCAAAACATGCTTGGGCGGAAGCCCTTGCCGGTTGTCCAATAAGGTCTGAAATTTGACGATGTAGCGGTTCAAGTCCTTGAGCGTTTCGAGTTTTTCCTTCGACCGGTTCAAAGTTTCCGCGAGGAGCTCGAATTGCAAAGGCTTCAGCAAATATTCGGACACCCCGTAGGTCATCGCTTTTTGGGCGTACTGAAAGTTATCGTACCCGCTGACGATAATGGAGACGAGTGAGAGGCGATGTTCGTGAATTCTTTTGCAAAGCGATAATCCGTCCAGATCCGGCATCATAATATCGGTGATCAGAAGCATGGGCCATACTTCCTGAATCATGCTCCACGCTTCTTCCCCATTGCTGCAAGCTCCGACAACCTCGAATTCCTCTCCGGCTTCTTCCACCATTTTGACAATGCCTTTCAACACCCACGGCTCGTTCTCGGCCACTAACACGGTATACATCGAAGACCCTCCAGAAAAAGTTCTGCGTGATGGGAATTGATCTGATTATATGGACTCTATTTTACTTTAACTAGATTCAGGATGGCAGTTAAATAATTATGAATCAAGGGAAAAATGATGGGAGCCGGGAACTTTGACTTGGGGTACTCTGTCTGTTTAAGTGGGAGGGGAAAATCGTGGAGGAATACGAATACCTAAGAACTTTAACATCCGACGTGAATTCCTTTGCACTGGATCAATTGATGCAAGATTTTGGCCAGGATGTTTGGAACTTCGCCTATTTTCTGACGCGGGACCGCCATGCCTCGGATGATATCTCCCAAGAAGTCTTTCTGCGGGCATTCCGCAGTGTAAAGGACTTTCGCGGAGAATCGACGGTGAAAACATGGTTGCTCAAAATTACCCGTAATCTGTCCTTCAATCACCGGAATTCCGCGTTTCTGCGGCGGGTGACGCTGTTTGAGTGGGTCAGACGCAGCGATACGGCAACGTCCGCTGAGCACGAGTTTATGGATCGCGAGGCAGCCAATGAGATTTGGCGAATCATTTTGGATTTGCCGCTCCATTATCGCGAAGTTCTCTTGCTGGATCTCCAGCATGAAATGACGATTCAAGAGATGGCTGGGGTGCTCGGGGTATCGGAAGGAACCGTAAAATCCCGTCTGCATCGTGCACGAGCCAAGGTTTCTAAAAAGCTTCAGGAGGTTGGGGTCCATGAGTAAACCGGAATGGTATGATCAAGCCGGGAAGGAACCGTTTAAGCGAAATCACTTCCATCGCAACCTTGCAGCCGGGGTCAAACGCCGGATTGGAACGGAAAAGCAAGCGCCTGCCAGGACCAGATGGTATTGGGGCGGAGTCGCCGCTGCGGCGGTGGTTGCCGTTGTAGCCCTTTCAAGCTTCTTATCGAACATCGGACCGGGTCACTCTGTCGCGCCTAACCAAACCCCCGCGGTGCAAACGGAGAGTCCGACTCCGACAAGTACGCCAAGCCTGCTGTCCAACGTCCCGATCAGTAAGGACTGGGAGAAAGACGTGAAGGAAGAAAACGTCTTTTCGTCCACAGCTTCCAATAGCCGTTGGCTCCTTCTCACATCGGAACCGGCCCTGGGGCAAATGGGGAAAACACTCTATAAGTCCGAGAATAACGGAAAATCCTGGTTGTTTGTAAATGACGTCAGTCAAATTGTGGACGGGTACGTAACCGGCGTTGCTTTTCGCGATGACCGGAATGGGTGGATTAGTGCCACCTATCATGGTGTAACACCAGTACCTCTGATTCGAACCAAAGACGGAGGCAAGAGCTGGAGCAAGCAAGAGATCGCCATTCCTTCGGGATACCACTACGGCAATGTGTATCCACCGGTGTTCAAGGAAACGGATGTGAAGCTAGGGACGCTTAAGATCGAATTTGTGAGCGATACCGATAAGAAAACCGTCGAGTTCCAAACGACCGACGGCGGAGAAACATGGAACTCGCCTGCGTCCGCCGATGCAGACTCCATCGTGTATACGAATGCCCAATACGGTTTTCAGTTTGCTTTGCCCGATCGTTGGAAAGGCTATTCGATTATCAATAATAAATGGGACGGTCTTGCCATGGATGGGGACCGCGGTGAAAAAGTTGTGGAAACCGGTCCTTTGATTACAATTCGGGATCCTCGCTGGACAGCCCAAACGCCAAGGCAGGATATCCCCATTATGGTCTTTACCCTTAGTCAATGGAACGCTCTTCAACAGGGAGAATTCCATATTGGAGCAGCACCTGTCGCTCCAAGCGAATTGGGGCGCAACAATACGTATGTTTTTGCCCTTCCCGCGCGTTACAACTTTGCCTTCCCGCCCGGATACGAAGAAGTGGATCAGATTATGGAAAGCAAACCGCTTAAAGCTACAGCATCCAAATAATTTTGCAAATCCCCGGCAACCGTCTGCGGCTGCCGGGGATGTTTGTGCTGGAAAAATAGGCTATTCCTTCAACGACCCGAGCATGGCGCCTTTGACGAAATACTTCTGCAGGAACGGGTAGACGATCAGAATCGGAAGCGTGCCGAACAAAATAATGCCGGCCTTCAGCATCTCGGGGGTAGCGGGTCGCGACAAATCGACGGTGCCGAGCTGCGTGAACGAACCCAAATTGTCCTCGATGACGAGATTGCGCAGCACGACCTGGATCGGGAGCAGCGACTTCGAATGAATGTAAATTAAGGCGCTGAAGTAGGAGTTCCACTGGCCGACGGCATGGAACAGCGCGATGGTGGCGATGACGGGGGTGGACAGGGGGATGGCGATCCGGGTGTAGATGCCGGCCTCGCCGCAGCCGTCGATTTTCGCCGCGTCGAACATTTCGCTGGAAATCCCTTGGAAGAAGGTCTTCATGATGATGACGTTGAACGCCGTAAGCGCGCCCGGAATCATAAGCGCCCACAACGTATTCTCCATCTGGAGCGAGCGGACGACGAGGTAGCTGGGGATGAGCGGCACGGAGAAGACAAACGTCACGATGATGCCGCGCAGGATCAGGCGCCGGAAGGGCATGCGGGCCCGGGACAGCGAGTAGGCGATGGTGGAGGTGATGACCAGCGCAATCAGCGTGCCGAACACGGTGATATAGACACTGACGCCAAGCGCCCTCCACAACGAATCGGTCTCGAAGATCGTCTTGTACACCTGCACATTCCATTCCTTCGGCCAAAAATACACCTGCTTCGCGCCGACATACTTCGGCGAGCTGAGCGAAACCGCGAGGAGATGCACGAGCGGAGCGAGCATGGACAGGCTGATGACGATAAGGAGCGTGCCGTTGAACAGTCCGAAGACGCGGTCCGATTTGTAGCTGGGCATAACGGTATCCCTCCCGCCTCGTTAATAGATGCTTTCGCCGGTGGTCCGCTTGCTCAGGAAATTCAGGCCCAGGATCAGGATCAGTCCGATCACCGACTTGAAGATGCCGATGGCGGTCGTATAGCTGAATTGCGCGCCCAGCAGACCGACGCGGTACACATAGGTGTCGATCACTTCTCCGACGCTGCGCACGAGCGGATTGATGAAGATGAGCACCTGCTCCACATTCGTATCGAGGACGCTGCCGACCCGCAGCAGGAACAGCACGACAATGGCCGGCATCAGCGAGGGGAGGGTAATGGACCACATTTGGCGCCAGCGGCCGGCTCCGTCCACCATGGCGGCTTCGTACAAATTAGGGTTGATGCCCGCCAGCGCAGCCAAATAGATGATCATGCCCCAGCCGGCTTCCTTCCAGATCCCGATCGTCACGAGCACGCCGCGAAAATGCTCCGGATCGGTGAGCAGCTCCGTTTCGCCGAAGCCGAGGCTCTTGAGCAGCGTGTTCAAAAATCCACCGACCGTCAGCAGATTGATGAAGATCCCGCCGACGATGACCCACGACAGGAAATGCGGCAGGTAGAGAAGCGTCTGCACCGGGCGCTTCAGCCACATGCGCCGTACTTCGTTCAGCAAGAGCGCCAGCGCGAGCGGTGCGGGGAAGCCGAAGAGGATCGAATACAAGCTCAGCATGAGCGTGTTGCGCAAAATTTGAAAAAACTCGGCAAACTGAAACATGTTCTTGAAATGTAATAAACCGGCCCAGGGGCTGTTCCAGATGCCCAGGAACATGTTGTAGTTCTTGAAGGCGATGACGTTGCCGCCGATCGGAATGTATTTGAAGATGACAAAATGCAGCAAGCCCGGCAAGGCGAGTAGAAACAACACAAGCGCGTCCCGCTTCCCCGCACTTCGAAACATGGCGGACTCTCCTCTCTCGGGCGCCGGAAGGCCTGCTTTCCCGGAAAGCAGGCCGATGGGCGACCCCCCTTATTTCTTGGCGTGGAATTTGTTGTACCAGTCCGTCGCCTCCTGGATCGCTTGATCGCCGCCGCGCCTCTTCCATTCCTTCACGAATTCGTCGAAGGAGGCATCCAAGTCGGCTTTGCCGGTGATCACCTTGGCGAACATGTCGAGGAACAGCGTTCCGCTGCCGAATCCGAGCTCAGGCCGCGTTTTCAAGGACTCCAGAACCGGCATGTGAAGCCCGTCGTTTTTGTAGATGGACTGGTTCGCCGCCTGGAGCCCCTTTTTCAAAATCTCCGCGTTCGGGTCGATATCGAGGACAAGCGGCTCCAGACGCCCGTCCTTCATAGGGTTTTGGGTGGTGCGGTAGAACTCCCAAGAATCGTTGTCCGTATTCGCCTTGCTGGCGGCGTCGTATTTGACCTTGCCGTTTTCGACGGTGTAATTGACGCCCTCGATTCCGTAAGAGAAATATTTCTCCGCAGCCGGATTGGACCAAGCCCAATCCAAATATTTGATTACATTCTCCGGATGCTTGTTCGTGGAAGGGATGACCCAGACGTGTCCGATCTGATCGCTGACCGGCGACAGGCCTTTGCCCTTCGGTCCTTCCGGCCCGGGCAGCATCGAGATCTTCACGTTTTTCTCGTTGACGAACAAGCTGGGCTGCCAATCGGCCGCATAGTTGGGCACGTCGTGCATCCAGGAGCCGCCTTTGCCCTGCTTGATTCCGGCGCGCCAATCGCTGCTCTTGTTCGTGAACAAATTCGGATTGATATAGCCTTTCTCATATAGCATTTTCCAGAAACGCAAAGCGTCTTTGATCTCCGGCTGAATCATGCCGGACTGCAGCTTGCCGTCCCTCCAGATCCACTCTCTCGGGTGCACGCCGAACTCCTTGAAGAACAAGTCCGAGTAGTCGAGGTTCTCCCGGACGTAGAACCCGTATTCATCATTCGGATCCCCGTCGCCGTTCATATCTTGTACCTTGACCGCTTCAAAAAACTTCAGGTAGTCATCCAGGGTTTTAGGCTGCGGCATGTTCAATTTGTCCAGCCAATCCTGACGGATATAGATCACTTTGTAGGCGGGAGCGGCAGTCAAATACGGAATGCCATAGATTTTTCCATCCTTTGACACTCTGGGGCTGTCCCACTGCTCTTGGGCGATTTTTTTCTTGAGATTCGGGCCGTATTTGTCGAGAAGGTCGTTCAGAGGCGTGAATACGCCCTGCTCGAGCGCGCCGGGATGGATGCTGGAGAGGATGCTGTCGGTGCGCACCATGTCTGCCAAGTCTTTGGACGCGAAGCGGACGGTCAGCTGCTGGATATAGTCGGTGTTGTGGCCGAGGAACTCATACTTGAGGTTGAAGCCGGACAGCTTGGACAGCTCTTTGGTATAGATGTCGTCGTCCTTGTACTGCATGGCGTATTTCGCCAACGTGTGGGAGAGCAGGATATGAATGTCCTTCGGGGCCTCTGCACCCCCCTCCTCGGATTTTCCATTGCTGCTGCACGCGGAAACTACGGTAACGGCAAGCATCGACAGCACGATCAGACCGGCCACTCTCTTCTTATTCCGAACGTGTTTCATGACGGTCCCCTTTCCGGCTCCATATGGATTTTGGGCGGTGCATCCTCAATATAGAGGGGGGAGCGGCTGACAAGCAATTATCACTTGCTGCGAAAGGCGAAGCGGCTCTTGATAAGCCATTTGCGCGCTGCTGATAAGTCATTCGGAGAGCGTCCGGCTGCGGTATTTGCCCGGTGATGTTCCGAAGAACTGCTTGTACGCCCGGGTGAAATTCGTAACGTTCGTGTAGCTGAGCTGGTCGGCGATGTCCTTGATCGGCATGCTGGTGTGGGTCAGCCATTCCTTGGCCCTGTGCATCCGGTGTTCGAGCAAATAGTCGCTGAACGTTTTGCCTGTCTGTTCTTTGAACATCCGGCTGAGATGGGAAGGGGAAATCCGGAACTCCTCGGCCACCAGCTGAAGGGAGATATTGGCCTCCGCCTGCTCCCCGAGATAATGCAGCACCTGCTGCACGAGCCTCTCCTGCCGAGTTACGGCGGCCGCGTCCAAGCGGCGCTTGACCGCAGGGAAGACGGTACCGGCCAGCCAGTCCCGTACCTCCTGAATCGTCGTCTGGGCATACAGCTCCTTGTACGCATCCGCCTCCAGCACATCGTCGAGCTTGCACTCCAACCGGTGCAGCATGTAGTCCAATTCCCCCAGCAGGTAAGCGATAGCGCCGGTCGCGGCTTCGGCGCTCCGGATGTTCTCGGGCAATCCGTCGATCAGCTCGGACAGCTGCGCCTCGGCCTCCTCCAAATTGCCGTGAATGACATGCGTTACGATCGACTTCTGCAGTTCGCTGTAATTGGGACTCCGGAGGCGGCCCTCCCCCTCTTCCGCGCCGTCCAGGATGGTGGAGTCGGGGCCAAGCGTGAGGCGCCGGCGAAGCAGGTTTTGCGCTTCCTGGTAGCCTTCGTGTATGCTCGTATATCCGTGTCGGAACGAGCTGGCTGCGACGCTGACGGTGAATTGATAATACTCGCTCACCCGAAGCCGGATGTCGTCCAGCCGGCGCGGCAAGCGATTCGCCTCGCCCCCGCCGCCGGGCTCCACGCCGATCAGAACCGCGATCGAGCCCGGCTGGGAGACAGTGGTGAGGCAGGAGAACTCGTCGCCGCACAATTCTTCGATCATCTTGCGCATGGCATAATGGATAAGGGTCCGGTCGCGTTCCTTGTATTTGTGGATGAAGCGCTTGTGCTGATCGACGGCAACTATGGCGACACAAAATAAAGTGCCCTTGATCGGCAGCCGGAAACGGGCGATTTTGTCCGCGATTTGGGCTTCGGACATCTCGCCCAGCAGGAGCTGTTGGAGCAGGCTCATCTGCAGGTAAGGCGATTGATCATGAAGCTCCTGCTTCAGTTCGCGGTTCGTACTGACCATCGTCTCGATAAAGGAGTCGAGCGCCTTCAGCCCGTCGCCGGTCGGTTGGGCGCTGCCTGGGGCAACGCTTGCGAGTGACTTTTGCAGGATGCGGGCGATCGGGAAGTAGAGCCGATGGGAGCCGAACAACGCAACGAGCACCCACAAGGCGGCGATACCGGCGACAATGGTCCAGGTAATGGCGCGAATCGAGTCCGACCGCTGGGTCAGCGCTTTGCTCGGCGTCACGATGATGTAGCTCCAGTCGGCGAATTGCGAGCTTTGGGAGGAAACCGTATAGTCCGTACCGTCCAGGTTATAGTGACGCGGAAGCGCTTCCGATAAAACGGAATCGGCCGGCGCTCCAGCCGGGTACAGGTTCAGCCGGGTGCCGATATCGCGGGTATCTCTGCTCACGATGACGGAGCCGCTTGAATCAACAATAAAGATCTTGCTCTCCGTGCTCTCCGAGAGCGCGGTGAGAAACTTGACCAGCTCGTGAACGCTCACGTGCAGGACGAGGATGCCTTCCGTATAAGAGGTTGCGAGGGGAACCGGGCGGAACAGCAGCAGGTCCTCGCGGTTGCGGTCCGGGTCGGGCAGGACCATGAATGCCGAGTTGTACAGCGGCTTGCTCTGCGCGACGAGCTCGCGGGCTTGCGCCCCACTCAGCTTGTTCGCTTCCGTGGCGGTCGTATAGACGTAGCTGTTTTGCGGATACACGAGCGAGACGTTGAATTTGAATGTAGACAGGCTCATCTCGCGGCGGATCGCTTCCGACACCTCGAGCGTCTGATTCAGATTGTCGATACTCGGCCCGAGCAGGACGGATTTTTCCAGAGACAGGTTGGTGGCGAGGCGGATGGACGTAATGTGAAGCGATTTGATCAGATTGTTCATCTGGAACTGCATCTGGTTGAGGGCGGAGGCATGGTGGGCGTTGACTTCGGCCTGCATGGTACGGGCGGTGATATAGGAGGAGGAGAAGCCCACGATCAGGACGGGGCCTATGCTCAGCAGGAGCGAGAACAGCATGAGCTTGCGCTTGAAGGGGATGTTGTGGATGAAAGAGTGAAACGCCTTCATGATACAGCCCCCCAGTTTGGGTTCAGCGGAAGTTTATGGTATGCTGCACAACACTTTATATTAAATCATAATGCTAGATTTCAGGATTTATGCGGATCTCTTTCCGCGCCTTGTAACCGAATACGCTATTCCTTTTCGTAAACCGCCCTTCCTCGAACATAAGTCGCCAAAAGCGTGACATCTTCGCGAACGATGAGAAAATCGGCGTCCATCCCCGCCTCCAACCTCCCCTTGCGGTTCGGAAACCCGGACTGACGCGCCGGCGCCTCCGTAAAGGCGGGCAGCACCTGCTCCAGGGTATAGCCGGTGAAAGCAACGGTGTTTCGCAACGCCTGAAGCATCGTTAACGAGCTGCCCGCCAGGCTGGAGCCGTCCTTAAGCCATACTTGGCCGTCACGCATAAGCGAATGGCCGTAATCGCCGTCGGGAAGGCCGGCACAGGCCACCGCATCCGTGATCATGCAGATACGATCGGCGCCCTTGATGTCGAACAGCAGCTTGACGACGGCCGGATGAACGTGTACGCCGTCCGCGATCAGCTCGGTCGTCAGGTCCGAAAACATCAGTCCCGCGCCGACGACGCCGGGCTCCCGATGATGGAACGGGCTCATCCCGTTGAAGTGATGCGTCGTATGGCTCGCCCCTCTGTGAATCGCCTCCGCCACCTGACCGTATGTCGCATCCGAATGCCCGATTGATACGGTTATGCCTGCACGGGACAGCAGCTCGACCGCTTCCATCCCCAATTCCATCTCAGGAGCAAGCGTGACAAGGCGGATTCGGTCTCCCGAAGCCTCGATATATCGACGAAGCTCGTCGAGGTTCACGGCCCGAATATGGGACGGATCCTGAGCCCCGCCGCGAATCGGATTCAGGAAGGGCCCTTCCAGATGGAACCCGAGCAGCTCTGCACCGTCCAGCCCCTTCACTTCCTCATCGTGTGCCAGTTGCAACGCGCTCAGGATTTCCCGCCCGGAGGCCGAATCCGTGGTCCCGAGGAAAGAGGTCGTGCCGTGTGCCGCATGAAACCGGCTCATCCCGTTCAACCCCTCGTAAGATCCGTCCATCAACTGGCACCCTCCTCCCCCGTGAACATGGACGTCGATCAACCCGGGGATGACGAGATTTCCCGCCAGATCGAGAACGGGCGTGTCCGCTGAGTATAACTCCGCACCGCCGACCGCTTCAATTCTCCCTTCCCCGTCGACTAACAGACTTCGATTATCCATAAAATGACCGTTCAAAAACACCTTGCCATTCCTATACAATCGACGACCCTGTACATTACCGATCATCGCGTCCACACTCCTTGTCCTGTTTTTTAGCTTCCGGAGGGTTGAAGAACGAAGGGCCGTTCCTTCAGCAGCTCTCGCTGCTCGGAACGGCCCTTGCTTACGCCGCTTGCTTACTTCTTGATTTCTTTCGAGGCGGCTTGATAAATCTCCGTTGAGGCTTGGTTATACTTATCGAGTCCTTTCTCCTTGAGCGTCTTCTCGAGTCCTTGCCAGATACCGTCGAGCTTGGACGCGTCCTTCTCGAGAATAAACTTCGGCAGTGTTTTGCCGTACTCGGCAATGGCTTCCGTATTAAACTTCTTCATTTCGTCCGTCCCCTTGCCGGCCGTACTTCCATAATCTCTTTCAATCGACTTGACGAGCAGATCGGCTTGCGTTTTTGCCCCGTATTTCGACAGCGTCTCTACCACGACAGGGCTCGTGGTTTTCGAAATCCAGCTTTCCGAGAATTGCCACATTGCAAAATCGCCGTCCGAAAGCGTAAAACCGGCTCCATAGTTGGTCGACATCTGACGGGCATAACCTAACCCCACATCCTCCCAGAATGTATCCGGGTGGGTTTTATATTGATCGACCAGCCAATCCGTCACAACCCGTTTCCCGTTCTCGACTTTATAATACTTTCCTTCGAATCCCCAGCCGACAAGAATTTGGTTTTCCAGCTTGAACATATCGTCGTAGAACTGGATGATGCGGACCGGGTCCTTGGCGTTCTTCGTAATCGACAGCCACATTTCGCCGCCGCGGTTCGCTTCTCCCGTCGGTTTCACTTCATATTTGGTTTTCCCTGGCGCCACGATGTCGAACCAGACGTAGGAGCGGTCGGCCATGTTATTTTTCTCCAGCGTGCTGTTACAGTCCCCTCCGCCACCGAATATGGCGAGCACGCGGCCTTGGTTGCATTTTGTAGCAAACTGTTCGGGTGTCTGCACCAGCGATTCGGGGTCGAAGAGCCCTTCCCCATTGACTTTGTTTAAGAATTTAAAGAAATCGGTATACCCTGGCTCGAAGAAGCGCAATCTGGCGTTCCACTGATCGTCGACGAATACTGACGCCGTACTCGCGAAGCCGCCATACGATCGAGCCGCCGTATCGAAAATATTGAACAACTGATTCGCGGATCCGTAGTTGGAGAAGCCGATTGTCTTGCCTCCTCCGATCTCCGGATATTTCTTCATATAGTTCGCGACGACGTTGCGGACATCGTCGAGCGTCTTGATCGCCGGATATCCGGCGTCCTTCAGGACGGCCGATTGGATGCCGATCCATCCCTTCTTAGTTAGATCGTTCACCTTCTTGGTCGGGGGCTGCAGCAGACCGTATATTTTCCCGTCATTTTTATCTTTAAGCAAGGTCAAGTCGTTGTTATACGCTTTCATAATATTGGGAGCGTGTTGCTTGATGAGATCGGTAAGATCGATAACGGCCTTCGCTTGGATATACGACTGCAGCGTATTGTCGTGAATGTTCACGACCTCTGGAAAATCGCCTGCCGCGAGCCAAACGTTCATCTTCGTCCGGAAGTCGCCGGTGATGATGTCCCACTTAATGGTGGCACCCGTGCGTTTGGTAATTTCCTTGGCCACGTCGCTCGTCCAGTTCATGATCGGATTGTCCGTATTCATCGTGAACGTGAACGGCGTCTTAGCCGGGGTAGCCGGCCCCGGTGACGCAGTTCCCGTCGCGGCTGGGGTCGGGCTCTGTGTGGACCCCTCGCCCGTATTGCTTTTGGAGCATGCGGTGACCAGCAGGCTTCCGGTTACCAATACGGCGGTTAACAGGTTAAGCTTGTTCCTTTTCCACATTCTTTGCGACCTCCGATTTTTGATCGATTTATTTCATATCGTCCCCAACATGACTCGCTTACCGGAGACGGCAATGAAATCAGTCCTTCATAGCCCCAAGCGTCAAGCCTTTGACGAAATATTTTTGCAGGAACGGATAGACGAGCAGGATCGGTAGGGTAACGAGAATGGTTAACGTCGCTTTGATGGTGAGTGGTGAAATGATTCGAATCCCCCCGCTTTCTCCAGATTCCGAAGATCTGGTTTCGATGGTCTGAATCATTTTTTGCAGCTCGTATTGAAGGACGGCGAGCTTCTCATTGCGGCTGTTGTATAGGTAGTTGTCGAACCACGTGTTCCATTCGCCGACGGCGACATAGAGTGCAACCGTTGCCACGACCGGAAGACTGATCCACAGAATGATCTGCGTATAGATCCGAAAATCGTTCGCTCCGTCGATATAAGCCGACTCGACGAGTCCATCGGGCAGCTGCTCGAAGAACGTTCTCATTACGAAGACGTAGAAAGCGCTCACGATGCCGGGAACGATATAAACGGCAAACGTGTTCATCAGCCCCAAATTTTTGATCAGCAAATAGGTGGGAATGAGCCCCCCGCTGACGTACATGGTGACGATGAGGAGGAAGCTGAACAGCTTGCGGAATATAAATGTTCGCCGGCTGAGCACGTATGCGAGCATCCCGCAGCAGAAGACGGACAATAAGGTTTGGATCACCGTTCGCAGCACAGAATTAAGGGTCGCCCTAGCAAGCCTCTCGTTCTGAAATACATAAGCGTAATTCTCGAGTGTAAACTTCCGGGGCAGCAAATACAGGCCGCCCTTCAAGGCATCCGAGGTCTCGTTCAGCGAAATGATGAGCAAATATACGAAGGGGTATACGGTCGAAATGGCGGCCAACGTCAACAGCGTGTAGAAAACGGCATCGACGATTCGCTCACCCATAGTCCGTTGATCAAGCATGGTCGGATTCTCTCCAATCGTTAAAAAAGGTTGGTTTTATACCTTCTGGCAATCGCATTCACGATAAGGACGAGCGTCACGCTGACGACGGAATTGAAGATGCCGACAGCCGTTCCGAACGAGAAGTCCCCTTCATTCAGCCCCAGCCTCAGTGCCAGAATCGAGATGACCTCCGAATATTCGGCATTGATCACGTTGCCTAGCAGAAACTGCGATTCGAAGCCGCCGGTCATCAAGTAGCCGATGTCCAGGATAGTCAGAAGCACCAACGTAGGAATAATCGACGGGATTACGATATACTTCACGCGCTGCCAGCGGCTCGCTCCGTCAACCTGCGCCGCATCGTAAAGGCTCGGATCGATGCCGGAGATCGACGCCAAGTAGATGATCGCGCCCCAGCCGAACCCTTTCCACGTCATGATCAGCGTGTGCAAAATCCAGAACCATTTGGCTTGGCCGAAGTAAAAGATCCCTTCGTCAATCCAGCCCCACTGGATCATAAGCTCATTGACCAATCCCCCGTCCGGGGAGAGCAGCATGACGAAGATATTCGCTACGACCACCATGGAAACGAAGTGCGGCAAGTAGGTCATCGTCTGAACGATGCGGACGAACCATTTGCTTCTTAGCTCGCTCAGTACGATGGCGAGTGCGACGGCGCACACAGTTCCCGTTACCAGCTGCATCGAATTCATGACGATGTTGTTGCGCAAATCCTGGAGGAAATCGCTGTGCCCGAGCAGCGTTTGGAAATGCTTCAGCCCGACCCACTTCGCCTCCAGCAGGTTTTGTCCGATATGATAATCCTTGAACGCCATGAGCCAGCCCCACAACGGCACGAACTGGAACAAAGCCAGATGCAGCATGATCGGAACGGACATCCATAAGAGTACATGCTGTTTTTTGATCTGCTTCCAAAACCGGGAAAACCGCAACGTTCTCCTGTTGTTGATTGGAATCGTTTTCAAGTCCGAAACGGCTTTCGTATTCATTCCCATTCCTCCATCCTGTTTGACCTCATTTTATCACCCGGCACGAACCGCTTTGTATCTATTAAAATTGATGTTTACTAGGTGATTATTAATCTTCCGGGATACTCGGGCTTGGAAAAAGGAAAAGCACCTGACGCGAAAAGGTCAGGTGCCGTGCGGGTTTAAAGGTTGTTCCCGAGCCCGGACGCTTCATCCAGCACCGGGTGAAGCAGCTCAATGACGGTCCCGCTCCCCGTACGGCCCGCAATCCGAAGCCCGTAACGTTCTCCGAAGTAAATGACCAGCCGTTCGTGAACGTTGCGAAGACCGACTCCCTTCCTTTGATTCGGGGCGACCGTCTCCGAAGACAGCAGCGAGTCGCGGACTTCCTCCGGTATGCCCGGACCGTTATCCATGATCTCAAACCGCAATAAAGCGGCTTCCCTGCTGCCTGTAATGACGATTTTTACCGCTTCGCCTTCGCCCGCATGCCGCGTACCGTGCTTGATCGCATTTTCCACCAGCGGCTGGAACAGCAGCCGCAGGCAGGGCAGGCGCATGATGTCGTCGTCGATCATATAGACGATCCGGATCGAAGTTTGCTGACGCGCCGTTTGAATGCTGACATAAGCCTTGACATGCTCGATCTCCCTCTCTACTGTCGACAGCTCGCGGCCGTCGTTCAAGCTGAGCCGAAGCAAATTGCCGAGCGACCTGACCATCTCGCTGATGTCGTCGGCCTTGCGGCTTTCCGCCTTCCAACGAATCGCCTCCAGCGTGTTGTACAGAAAATGCGGATTGATTTGATGCGTGAGCACTTGAAACTCCAGCTCTTTCTTGTTCTTGGCCTCCTTCTCCGCCATCTCCACGAGCTGATCGATTCTCCGGACCATGTTGTCGAAGCCGCGGTATAGCCAGCCGATTTCGTCCGCACGTTGGACCTGGGGCCAGCCGGACGAAAAATCGCCCCGCTCCACCTTGCGCATGGCCAGAACGAGCTTCTGAATCGGATTGGTGAACCGCGAGGTCAAGTAAGCGATCGTAAAGACGGATAACGCAAAATAAAAAAAGAGAAACAGCAGGCTGATACGCTCAATGCCGGACACCGGCTTCGTCAGGACGGAGACCGGAAGCAGGCTGACGACCTTCCAATCGTTGTGGGCGAGCGGCGCTGTAGTCACGATATACTTCGTCCCGCCGATATCAATGGGATGTGACGTCTCGGGGGACTGATGCAAATAGTCGCGGAGCTCGAGCGAGTCGATGCGAGTACCGATCAGCGACTGATCCTGGTGATATACGATCATATCGTTCTCGTCCAGCAGCATGATCTGCTGCTGATCCAGCGTCTTGACCGGAGCCAGGTAGTAGCTAAGGGTGCTCGCTTTAATATCGGCGGCGACGTAGCCAAGCGGCTGTGACTTGTCCAGCCCGTACAGCTGCTTGATCTTCGACAGAATCGGCTCCTTGTAGAAAGCTTTATTATCATTCGGGAGGAACAGCTGCCAGAAGGGCGACTTCATATCCTTCGCATGGCGAAACCAATCCTCCTTCTCGACGTCGACACCCTGGTAGATCGAATGGGTGAATGACGGATAGCGGGACGGCTCGATCGGAAAAATCCGGATGGAGTACGCTTGTGAGTTGCTGCTGAGCATGCTGGTATATTGAATGAGCTGTGCCGCGATTTCCATCTCCTCGAGCGTGTCGGCCGGTTCGATACTCAGCAGGTTTTGCATCTCGGATGAATACATGATTTCGTTCTGCGCGGTGTCTACGAGTTCCAAATAGTTGTCGAGATTTTTGGCGTTCTTGCCCATCATCTCCTCTGACACGACGGAGCTCACGTCCTGAATGGCTTTGACGGATTTCGAATAGGCGAAATAGCCGATAAACAAGAAAGGAAGGACGATCACGAGGAAGAACAGCAGAATCACTTGATGTCGGATCGAGAATCGCCCTAGCGCGGCCATCAGAAATCTATTCATGCTGATTCCCCTTGCTGTTGCGGTATTCCTGAGGCGTGCAGCCATATTTTCGCTTGAACAGCTTGGAGAAATGGACCGGATCCTGGTACCCGATCATGTAGCTGATCTGATACACCTTATGGTTCAGATCGCCGAGCAGCTCCGCCGCTTTGGTCAACCGGATGTCGGTCATATACTCCAGGAAGTTCATCTCGGTTTCCTTCTTGAACAGCTTGCTGAGCCATACCGGCGTCACATGCACTTGTTCTGCAACCGTTTGCAATGTCAGGTTTTCTTGATAGCGCTGTAGAATGATCCGCTGCGCTTCGTGCACGATCTGACTTCTCGAGCCGAATTGCTCTCGCATGCTCTCGGCTGCCTGAAGAAGCAGGAGCGTTACCTCCTGCTTGAGCGACTCCAGGGTGTCGAAGCGCTCGAGCCGCTCCCATAGGACGATCGGATTTTTCTCCCAGGCTGTCTCCTTCCAGCCCGATTTCTGCGCGGTCCGGAAGATGTCGAGCAGCCATTCGAACGTTCGCTGCTGAAGATCCTTCGGATGATGGACGTTCCATGATTTGACGAGCTTGGAGAAGCTCTCCGCTACTTCCCGGATTTCGTGCTCCGTCTCGAATTTCATCATCTCCACCAGCTCTTTGGAGCTCGCATGATGAAGCTCGAGTCGGCCGTCCGGATCGCTCTCCTCTTCAATGTCTCCGCTGCTTCCGTGAACCTTCGAATAAACAAGCGATGCTTGCGCTTTGCGATGCATATCGAATACGTTCGCCAGCGTACCGCAGCTATCCGATTCACTCCGGTATACACGGATCTTCATCTCCGCCCTTATTCGTTCGGCAGCCGCATCCGACACGGTTTCAAGCGGCTCGGCTTCCCCCTTGTCTTCAAGCAAGACTACCCAATCGTCATCTTTGGAACGGAACAGCACGTACCGGTCATGCAGCGACTCTTCGAACGTCTGCAGCAATATTCGGCCGACGGAATCAAGCAGTTGATCCTTATCGTTCGCGGACGGCTCATCTGTTAACGCTTTCATGCTATCGACCCCGAACAGAAGGAGCCGAAGCTTCGCGCCAAGCAGCCATTCGAGATCCAGCTGCTGCAGCTTATGCTCGATCCGCAGCCCCTGATCTTCGCGGGTCGGGCGGCTGATCAATTCGCGCAGCGCTGCCTCCCTCATCTTGAGAATCGCCAGCTCGTACCCTTCCCGCAGGAAGCTTCGGTTTTGCTCCAGTGCCGTTCGTTCGCGTATGCGTTGCAAGCATATCGCAACCGCCTTGCCCAATTCGTCCTTGCTGATCGGCTTGAGCAAATAATCGGATACCCCCAGCTTGAACGCTTCCTTGGCATAATGAAAATCATCGAAGCCGCTTATGACGATAAAGTCGCCTTCGTAGGAGCGGCGCACGAGATTCTCAATCAGCTGCAGCCCGCTCATGCGAGGCATGCGAATATCCGTGATGATCAGATCCGGGCGTAACCGGAGCGCAAGCTCGAGTGCCGTATCGCCGTCATCGGAGTCGAGCACCTCGTCCACGCCCCACTCCGCCCAAGGAATTTGGGTTACGAGACCTTTCCGAATTTCTTGCTCGTCGTCCACGACCAGTACACGTGCCATTGCGCTCTCTCCCCGCCTGTAAGTTTGCCTACTTCTAATATTGCTTAAACGATCCATAAGGCCGCTATGGGATACATTTATCTATTTCCGGTTATTTTTATCCGTATGTGTACTGTTCGGCGCTTCGAGCGAGCTCTCCTCTCGCGAAAAGTGAGAAAACGGTAAAAAAGCACCGCACGAGAGGCCGAACCCGAAACGGTTTATCGGGACGACCGATCGCATGGTGCAACAATTGGAACTTCGCCTATTTATACGAAAAGCGGCTGGACGTTTGCGGTGATCTCCAGAACTCCCACGATTTCTTCATCCGAATTGCGAATAGGATAGTAGACCGTTTCCCCGCAGCCCCGGTCCCTGCGTGTCGGCAAGCCCGAGAAGGCGCGCAATATTTCCGGCCATAACGGCTGAATATCGCACCCTTCCGACGGCAAAGCCCGGCCGGCTACCATCACTTCGCCGTGCGACGGATTTTCGGGACGTCGGATCCATAGCGCCGCATAAGGACGCCGTTCCGGATCGATTCGCTCCGTCAACAACAGAACCCGCTTCAGGGCATTGAAGTGATCCTCCATGAAGTCCACCTCGTCGCTGACCGCGAACTGACTCGTTGAGCCCGCCACAATTAAGGGATATTCGCGCCGTTCGGGAGGCATCACCTGTTCGAACATGTCTCCCGGAACGAACAGCGCTCCGATCCGAGCGATTTCCATTAACGGATCACACAATCGTTTCATGTTGCGTTCCTCCTCCCTTATCCTACTATGGCCCATAATGCGCGCTGTAGATCCGCGAACGTTTCCGGCGGTTGTCCCTTGTACAGCGTCGCTATCGGTGCTTCGCTGAACACTCCGCCCAGCCATTCGTAAGGCGGCTTCTGAAGGAAATCCGGCTTGCCCGGCCACCAGGAGCCCGGCTCGATGCCGAGGACGCTGGCGATCAACTCGCCCATTCGGTGCCTTCCGCCCTCCGGCTGCTTACGGATCCACTGCTCCATGCAATCGACCACCTGCATCGTGCTGCGCAGTGTTTTGAGCCGGATCGACGGAATGGGACCAAGAATGCCGAACAGCCGGTCACCCGGATAGAACATCGTCGTGCCTCCATCCGATTCGGGGGTATGGTGCCAATCATCGCCCCAGAGCGTATTCTCCCAGTATACGATCCCGTCCACCCCTCTCATTACCGCCGCAAGAGGAGCAATTACGGTGCCGAACAGCGTCTGGCTTATTGGCTGAGCGCTTCCATAAGTCCATACGTCGTTGCCGGCTGCACGGAGCACCTCCAAGCTCTCCGGGAACCACGAGAAAATTTGCTCGTTGACAACCCACAGACGGATCAGATCGGCATACTTCTCATAATGCAATCCGTAGCTCCAGCTCGAGTCGGTGCGGAAGATGAACTGGGCGCCGCTCTCCTTCTCTAACGCATCCTTGGAGAGGTCGTAGAAAATATCGTTAATCTTCTCGTCCCAAATGAAGCGCGTTTCGTCTCCGTCGTAGGGGAACAGCTTATACCGCTTCTTATGGTTGAGGAAAAGCTCAAATTTCGTTTGCAGCCAGCTTTTTTCCGTAAAATGCCGATGAAATTCCTCCATGATAGCCTTAAACTCCGTCCGGTAGCCTTTGGTCCCGAACTTCACATAATCCGCCGGCCAATGAAAATTGAACGGAAGATACATATACGGAATCGGAATGGCGCCGCGTTTCGTGTCTGCGAACGCAGAGCCGTCCAGATACGGGCCGAAATGCTCGTCGAAGCGCGACCAGTCCTTCACGCGCATCTCCTTGCCGCGACCCTCCAGCTCGGGGATGAAGACGTCGGGAATGTTCCCCGAATGCTCATAAGGCAAATAATGAAAAAGGCACCGGTGCTCGTGGGCCATCCGGAAAAACTGCTTCTCGACCTGAAAATAGGTGCCGTCCTCGTAGCGATATCGATTGCTTCGCAAGTAATCGATTCTTCTGGACAGATTGTCCGCGTAGCTGTTCAGATCGGCAATCACGAGCGATTCGTTCGGCACGGCGGTTTCCAGCGCCTTAAGCCGGAATTCATGCGTATCGGTCGCGTCGCCAATTCTCACGCGAACCGCGCCGCGATAGTCACCGGCCCGAATATTCGCAGGAACGAACAGATCGACCCAGACGGCCGCATAGGCCTGTTCCGGAATGGCGTTCCGCTTCGTCACCGCTGCGAGCGAGAGCGCCTCCGAATCTCCCTCAGCCAACGGTACGAGCGCATCCGGATAGTACCGGTCTTTCACGCAGTGAAACCACTCCGCATAGAAATCGAATTCCCGGGCGGCAATTTCGTCCTGCTCCCCCGTGACGGCATCGGCCTCGATAAGGATCTTGGGCACGGTACCGCCGCCCAGCCGTACGATCAGCTGGAAGCATACATAGGCGTTCCGCGGAGAAATCAGGTTCGCCGGCTGTTCCGCCAGCTCCTCCAGCGTACGGACACGCGCCTGCTCCTCCAACACTTGGCCGGATTGCGGACAAATCCGGATCAAATCGTGAATCAAGTAACTGTTCTTCATGGCCCGTCCCCTTGTCGCTTAGATTTTAACTGACGAGTTCAACGCCCGAACGTCGATGTCTCCCGGCCTGACTGGTGTTCCTTTCCGGTTGAAGCGGGAAACGTCCTGCCTTGCGGCGAACTCCACCGCCGGATCGAAAGTCACAAGCTCACTTCTCATGGTAGAGCGATCGACCTCGCCGATAAACGAGGCGATGCTAAACTTTACTGGGAAACAATTATCCTTCTCGGGTCAAATCTGACCCCCTAAATCTTAAGCTTGGTTATTTTCATCTTTACACCGAGACCAAAAACAAAAACCCGCAAGCTATGCGGGTTGGATCGGGCTATGTTCTTGTCGTTCGACATTCATTACAAACCGTACCCGTACGGATATTTTTCATTGACGTTAACCGGCAGCTTGCCGCTTGCTTGCATGGTGCCGAACAACACCTTCAGCGCCGCATCGATGGAATAGACACAATCTCCATAGGTGCAGATGCAGTTGGAAGGCGGGTCCATTTTCCGCAGGATGTAGGGGCTCCCAAAAATCAGCAGCGCCGTCTCCGGATGCCGCTCCCGGATCAGGTTCATCAGATCCAGCTGGACTTGCGGCACCGTCCCGCTTCCTGCCTTGTAGGACAACACCCGCACGAAGGTAGCGTAAATCACTTGCTCGTAGCGGTTTCCTTCCAAAGCCTCCCGGACTTTGGCGAAATCCTCGTCGGTCGGATGCTCGTGAACGATGACCCGGTCCAAGTCCCGCACATAGGGCTGCATTTGCTCTTGGAGATACCCGGTTTTGCCTTTGACCACATACCCGAGGTCCTCCGCCTCCATGCCCTCTTCCTGCCCGACCGTGGCGATCAGCAGCGTTTTCCGGTCAGCGAACGGCAAGGTGGCCGCTTCCAGCACGGTTACCGACCGGTCGCTGATGGCCGCGGCGACGGCCCGGTGCTCGGGCGATTGCACGACCTTCAGCACCTCTTCCGGCTCGAGCGGGACGAGGTCCAGCAGGTTATACCGGGCTTTGATCTCCAGAATACGCCTTACGGAAGCATCGATTTGCTCCATCTCGAGCACGCCCGTCCGCACCGCATTGAATACGGCCTGGAACGTAATCGCCGGATCCGATTCATAATCCTGCAGGATGATATCGTGGCCCGCCTTAATCGCCAGTACGGCCGCCTGCTCGATGCCGTATTGCGTTTTGATCCCCTTCATCGTCAGACTGTCGGAGATGAGCAGCCCCTCGAAACCGAATTCGTCCCGGAGCAGGTCCGTCATAATCGTGCGGGACAAGGTGGCCGGCACCCGTTCTTCTCCCGGAGCGAGCAGCGCCGGATAGAGGATATGCGCCGTCATGATCCCCATCAGCCCCCGGGGAATCAGCTCCCGGTACGGCTTGAGGTCGACCTCCATCAAATAGTCCTTGCTGCGCTCAACCGCAGGCATGGACACGTGCGAATCCTCCTGCGTATCGCCGTGGCCCGGGAAATGCTTGGCCGTAGGCACGACGCCGCCTTCCTGCATCCCGCGTACGATCTCCGCCGCCAAGTCGACGATCAGCTCCGGCCGGTCGCTGATGGCTCTGGTATTGATGATCGGGTTGTCGGGATTCGAGTTGACGTCCACCGTCGGATTGCTGACGACGCCGAAGCCGAGAGCGCGGGCTTCCGCCGCGATCGTACGCCCCATCCGGTAAGCGAGCTCCCGAGACCGGGTGGCGCCGAGCGCCATCAGCGTCGGGAACGGCGTCCCGAATTCGAACGTATCGGCGAGGCCGTTTTCGGCGTCCAGATAAAACAGGACCGGAGCGGAAGCGCCGGTTTGAAATTCCCGGATCCACTTCGTCACGTCCTCCAGCTTGCGCGAGCCTTTGGTCGTCAGCAGGACCGCTCCGATCCCCCCGATCTGATCTTCTGCATTCATCCGACGGGCTTGGTCCAAGTAGTCGTGCCCTCTTACCACGATCATTTGGGCGATTTTCTGCTCCAGTGTCAACCGCTCCATCCATTGCTCCACGATGTGTTCCACAGCTGCATCCCTCTCCTCAGTTCACACTGGCTTCCGATTTTCGGAGGGCCAAATCTGCTTTTGTAATTTGACCCACGATTATATCTTCGATCTCCGGCAAAAAAATCCCTGTGTACGGCCCGCCGATATGCAAATAATCCACCTCGTAGCCGCCTTCGCCGATCATTTTGCGGGTCGGCACATAGAAGGTAACTCCGTTCGAATACCCCAAAACGATCGTTTTACCGCCCGGGAACAGCTGCTTGAGCAGCATGGAATATTCGGTCGAGATTTCGCCCTCCATCGCAATCAGGCGCGTGTCTTCATCCAGATGCCAGATGCAGATGTAAATCGAGGTCCGGTCCTTGGCCAAGCCCTCCTGGAACAGCTTGATTTTGCGCTGGGCTCCTCTCCGGCGCACTTCGCCGATCTGGGGGTTATTCACGATCGCTTCGAAAAATTCAATCGGGGTGTGCTCCATGAACAAAGACGCTTCCACTAAAATCGATTTGAACACGCCTTGAACCGGGGTAAACGGCTGCTTCTCCAGAACACGGACGATGTCTTTGGCGAGATCCACCCCCGCTTCCTCCATCTGCTCGAAGGTACAGCTGATGAAGTCGTCGCCGACCGAGCACTTGAGCGGCTTGATTTCTCCTGCGCAGCCTTGCAGGAACACCGCCATCGTGCCGGGGTACGTCTCCTCGAGGTAGCTGTTGGTGCGACCCGGAAAATCGTTCGAAATCAAATAATTGTCCGAGCTCATCGAGGTCGGGTGGCAGCCATAGCTGTAGATGATGCCCTTCCGCTCCCCGGCGGCGTTCAGCAGCTGGAACACGAACAAATCGTGATCGATAGGGGTGTTATAGGTCGGCTTCCATAAAACGCCCTTGTCGGTCAATTTGCGGCGGCTGACGCCGAAGATAGAGGTGCCCCGGCCCAGCAGCAGTTGTCCTTCCTCCAGATTCGAGCAGCACTCCGTGACAAGCCGGACGATGGTGTCCCGGATGAACCGGTAATCGATGGCGCTTCGGTACATGGGATCCCGTTCTCCGTGCGTTTCTCCCCGCGCGGCAACAGCATGATGCGTATGCGAGAAGTTGATGAGCACCTCGTCGTGCTTCAAGCCGAACGTTTCCTCCAATATCGTCTTGATCCCCACGATGAAGCTTCGATCGCCGCCGGACAAATCCAGGGTCAGGATCAACAGCGTTTTGTTCGCTTGCAGGAGCACCGCCTTGGCAAAAATCGGATCGTGGATACCTTCGCTTTCATGGGTCCGATCGCCGAAGCCGGCCATCCAGACGGGAGTTTGCGGAGTAATATCCGCTTTGGACAAACTGAATTTCATATGAAGTCCCCCTTTCGGTCCCTACATCATTCTTTAATGGCACCGATCATGACGCCTTTCACGAAAAACTTTTGCAAATACGGATACAAAATCAGAATCGGGCCCGTGGCGACGATGATCGTCGCATATTTGATCGTCAAAGCGACCTGCAGCTTGTCGCCTCCGGAATCCACCGTCATGCTGTCCGTGCTGTTGCTGATGAGGATCTCGCGCAGAATGAGCTGCAGCGGATAATGCGTCCGATCGCGCATATAAATGAGCGCTCCGAACCAGGAGTTCCAATGGGCCACGCCGTAAAATAAGATCATCACCGCCACGACCGGCAAAGACAGCGGCAGCACCACCCGGAACAAAATCGTAAAATCGTTCGCGCCGTCCAGCCGGGCCGACTCCTCCAGGCTGACGGGCACGGCCTGGAACGCCGTCCGCATGATGATCAGGTTAAAGGAGCTCACGGCGACCGGGATGATGAGCGCCCACAAGCTGTCCAGCATGCCCAGGCTCGTCACCAGGATGTAATTGGGAATGAGCCCGCCCCCGAAAAACATCGTAAACACGATCATAAACATAATGGCGTTTTTCAGCATGACGTTTTGCCGGGACAGCACATACGCGCCGAGCGACGTCATCAGGATGTTCAGGGCGGTTCCTACGACGACGACGAACAACGTATTCAGATACCCCGTCTGAATGACCGGATTGTGAAACACCGCCTTGTAGGACCCCAGGTTGAACCCGTGTGGCCACCAGATTGCCCCCCGCGTCGCGGCGATATACCCCGGTTCGCTGATGGAAGCGACCAGCACATACCAAAACGGGTACAAGGTCACGAACATAAGCAGCAGCATAAACACGACATTGCCGATATCGAAGAGACGCTCTCCTGCTGTCGGTCGAATCATGGAATCGGAACCTCCCGCTTACCAGAGCTTGGTTTCGGTCACTCGTTTGCTGATCGAGTTGGCGAGAACCAAGAGAATGAAATTGATGACGGAATTGAACAAGCCGATGGCGGCGCTATAGCTGAAGCTGGCTTCCAGGATGCCTTTGCGGTACACATAGGTCCCGATCACATCCGCCGTTTCGTAGGTTGCCGTATTGTACATGAGCAAAATTTTATCGCTGTTGACCGACATCAGGCTGCCGATCTGCAAAATCAGCAGGATGATAATGGTCGGCGTAATCCCGGGCAGCGTAATATGAAGGGCTTGCTGAAACCGGTTCGCCCCGTCCACCTTGGCCGCTTCGTACAGCGAAGGATCGATGGTGGCGATCGCCGCCAAATAAATGATCGTGCCCCAGCCGACGTTTTGCCAAATACCCGAAGAGACGAATATCGTTCGGAACCAGCCGGGTTCGGCCAGGTAAGCGACCTTTTCGATGCCGAACAGAGCGGACAAGATGTTGTTGATCAATCCGTCCCGCGCCAGAAAATCGACGATGAAGCCGACCACGACGACGATGGAGATAAAATACGGCAGGTAAGCGACCGTCTGGACGATCCGCTTGAACAAGGCGCTGCGCAGCTCGTTCAGCAGAAAGGCCAGGACGATCGGAGCCGTGAATTGGAACAGCAGCTCATACAAGCTAAGCAGCAGCGTATTTTTGATCAGCCGCCCGAAATAAAAGCTGTGAAAAAAATCGTTGAAATATTTGAGCCCCACCCAGGGGCTATGCCACATCCCCGTAGCCGGCGAATAATCCTTGAACGCGATCTGGATGCCGTACATGGGGATATAATGAAAGACGATATAAAACAAAACGACGGGAAACACCATTAGATAAAGATAGCGATTCACCTTCAGATCCCGCTTCAACCGATAGCCGAATTTCAATTTGTCCGCCGCGTTCAGCTTCGCTACCGGTCTGGCTTCAAGCTGCATGCACAGTTCCTCCTTCTCCGGCCGGAAAGGGATGCTCGTGCCGAAACTTTGCGTTAGATACGAACATCCCTCAGCGGTTACTTCTTCAAATATCGGTCATATTGCGCTTGATAGATTTTGGTCGCTTCTTCGATGCCGAGTTTTTTCAGCGTGCTCAAATAGTCGTCGAACTTGGACAACGGCTCTGCGCCCATAATGAATTTGTTGATCATCTCGAACATGTAGGTCCTCAGATCGGTCATGATCGAGGCGATTTTCGTCTGCTCCTCTATATTCAAGTTCGAAGGCATATATTTGCTGCGGTCCGCTTTGGTCCACGTAATCATCGCCGCTTGGAGCTCTTCGCCCGGATGCCACTGCTTGTCGGCGTCTTCGTTGTTTTGGTAAGGGCCGCTTGTAGCAACGGTTGTATACAGCCCCAGCGCCTGGGTGATCGACAGCTTGTTCGGATTTTTCAGGATGACGTCGGTATACTGCGGTTTCCCGTTCACCACCTTATAGCTCTCGCCTTCCACGCCGAAGTTGTACAGGATATGGCCCGCCTGGCTATAGCCGTAATCGAGCCAAGCTACGATTTCCTCCGGGTTTTTGGCCGAGGTGGTGATGGCTGCGCCGCTGCCGCCCCACTGGGCTTTGTCGGCTCCGCTCGTGACGGCCAGCTCGCCCGCCTTCAGGGACGGGAACGGAACCCCGACGAGACTGAATTTCGAATTCGGATCCTGCTCCTTCTTGAGCTGGACGTATGCGCCAAAGTTGCTGGCGGCCCAGCCGGCCATCCCGCCGATTTGATCGTTCAGCATTTTGCTGTCCCGGACTTTCGTGTCCGTCGTGAGATAATCCTTGTCGATCAAGCCGGAGGTGTACCAGCGATTCATGAGCGTCAAATATTCTTTGAATTTCGGCTGATAGGGACCGAACTTCACCACCCCGTTATCTTGATAGAAGGCAGCATTCAGCCCGTAAGCGCCGAGAAACGGAAAGTCGGTTTCGTAATCGGTTTGGCGGTAAAAATACGGAATTTCATCCTTTTTACCGTTGCCGTTCGGATCCCCGTCGCGGAAGGCGATCAGCATCTTCTCCCACTCGTCGATCGTTGTGGGCGGTTTCAGATTCAGCTTGTCGAGCCAATCCTTGCGGACGAACAACCCGTGGGTGACGAATACCGGATTATCCTCTCCAATGGAAGGGAACACATAGATGTTGCCTTCGTCGCTCGTCAGCTGGCGCTTCAAGTCGGGCTTATCCTTCAACACCTTGGTCAGATTGGGCGCATATTTGTCGATGAGCTCGTTCAGGCGAACAATTTTGCCGTCTTTGATCGCTTTGTCCGGCGAATTCGCCTTCCAGCTATAGTACATCACATCGGGCAGCCTGCCGGTCGCCATCATCAGGTTGAATTGATCCTTCACCTGCTGCTCGCCCGCGGGCGGATGCTGGAAGTCGACTTTCGTTCCTGTAATTTTCTGCATCTGCTTGAAGACGCCCATCTCGCTGTAATTTTTGATCGAGACGGCCGCTTCGGTGTCCATGATGACCCAATAAGAGAAGGATGCCGGGTACTTCGGACCCGTGCTCGCCGGAGCCGGGGACGTGCTGGCGTTCGGCGAGGCGGCAGGCTCGTCGTCGCTGCTGCAGGCGACCGTAACGCCGCCGAGCAGCGCGATCGAAAGCGCTGTCAAAACTCCTTTTTTCCTCCAAAGCCTCATGCTTCGTTAACCTCCCTTGAATTAGCGCTTGAAAGCACTTAGAGCCGGTTTGGCTTGCTTTGATCATAGTAGGGACGCGATATTCCGCATATAGTCCATATTAAAACCGGGTAAACCGGTTTACTCGTTTGGCGTTATCCGTTTCCGTTCCCGTTGATTCGCTTTCTGGTAGAGGGGGGAGCTGCCTTCTGCAGCGCGGGCTGGCAGCAAAAAAGGCCTTCCTAAGAAGGCCCGTCGCCTGCTACCAAGCGGCTATCTGGCTGTCCGTCCGCGGTTCGGTGCCTCCGACCAGCACCCCATTGTCCAGCCTCCAGATGATCTGCCCCCGGCCGAACCCTCCGGAGCCCCGCGCCCATCTCACGTCGTGGCCCATGCGGGCCAGCTTCTCGAATAGAGGACGCGGGGTCGAGTGCTCGAGCTCCACCGTCTTCCCCTCCATCCACTGCCACCTCGGGGCGTCCAGCGCGGATTGGGGGTTCAGCCGGAAATCGACCGTGTTCATCACCACTTGGAGATGGCCTTGCGGCTGCATGAATCCGCCCATGACGCCGAACGGCCCGACGGGAGCCCCGTCGCGGCTCAAAAAGCCGGGGATAATCGTATGGTACGGCCGCTTGCCCGGCTCCAGCCGATTGGGGTGCGCCGGATCCAGCGAGAAGCCGCAGCCCCGGTTGTGGAGCGCGATGCCGGTGCCGGGCACGACGAGGCCGGAGCCAAAGCCCATGTAATTGCTTTGGATATACGACACCATGTTGCCTTCCCGGTCCGCGGCGCACAAATAAACCGTGCCGCCCGCCGCCGGCCGGCCGGGCTCCGGCTCCAACGCCGTCCCGCCGATCAGGCGGCGCCGCTCGTCCGCATACGCGTCGGACAGCAGCTCCGCTACGGGCACCGGCCCCGAGCGGGGATCGGCCACCAGCCGTTTGGCGTCGGCGTAGGCCAGCTTGATCGCCTCCAGCTGCTTGTGGTACGTCTCCGCGGAGTCGCGCTCCCCGAATTCGAACCCCTTCATCAGGTTCAGCGCCATCAGCGCTACGATGCCTGCGCCGTTGGGCGGCATCTCCCAGACGTCGTACCCTCGGTACCCGACACGGATCGGATCAACCCATTCCGGCTTGTAGGCCGCCAAATCGGCCTTACGCAGGTAGCCGCCGTACTGAAGGGAAAACCGGTCGATCCGCTCCGCCAGCTCCCCTCGGTAGAAATCTCCGGCGTGCGTCTCCGCGATCGCTGTCAGCGTCCTGGCATGGTCCGGGGAAGCCCAAATCTCGCCGATCTCGGGGCTTCGGCAGCCCGGGGCGAACGTTCGGAACCAGGCTTCGAACTCCGGTCCTTTCAGCGAGCCGCCGAACACCTTTACCGCTCCCTTCCAATAGCTGCCCAGGACGGGAGACAGCGGGAACCCTTCCGCCGCGTATTGGATCGCCGGCTTCAGCGTTTCCGTCAGGTGCAGCTTGCCGAAGCGGGCGGACAGCTCAGCCCAAGCAGCCGGAGCGCCCGGCACCGTTACCGGGACGAAACCGTGCCGGGGCATCGTATCGATGCCCGCCCGCCGCAGCTCGTCCAGCGACAAGCTCGAGGGGGCGGGACCGCTGGCGTTGAGGCCGTATAGCTTGTCCTTCACCCAGACCAGGGCAAACGCGTCTCCGCCGATTCCGTTGGAGGTCGGCTCCACCACAGTCAACGCCGCCGCGGCGGCAATCGCCGCATCTATGGCGTTCCCGCCCTTTCTCATGACCTCAAGCCCGGCCTGTGCGGCCAGCGGCTGCGAGGTCGCCACCATGCCGCTCCGCGCATAAATCGCGGAACGGCGGGAGGCATAAGGCTCGTGCAACGCATCAAACATCTCTTTTTCCTCCTAATCTTATGGCTCTTGCATGTCGCGGTATTTCCCCGGCGGCACGCCCTCCACTTTTTTGAAAAACCGCACGAAGCTGACCGCATTCGCGTACCCGATTTTGAGGGCGATGTCCCCCATCGTAAGCGCAGGATTGGCGAGCATTCGCTTCGCTTCCCGGATGCGGACGGCCGCAATATAGTCGGTAATGTTTTCGCCGCTGTGTTTCTTGAAGAAGGTGGACAAGTATTGCAGGCTCACGTCGAAATGCTCGGCCATCGAAGCCAGGCTCAAGCCGTTGTCGGCGTAATGCTCGTCAATGTAGCCGCAAATTTTACCGTAGAACCGGTCCCCGTGCTCCGTTCGCTCTTCCCGGACGAACGTGCAGATTTGCCGGCTTATCTGTTTCGTTTTCTGGATCATCTCTTCCGCCGTCGCGCATTCGGCCATCACTTTCACCGGATCGAGGAAGCTGCCGAACCGCTTTTGGTCCGTCAGCTGCATGCCGTTGACCACCTTCACGATCGTGCTGAGCAAGTCGATCAGCAGGAACTTGCCCATCTCCGGCGAGATGGCATGCGACTGGAAGTTCGCCTCGTAGATGTGATCCAAGAGCCGGACCGCACTAGCGTCGTCCCCGCTTCTGAGGAAATTCATCAGCTGCACTTCATCTTCCAGCGGGTAGTAGTAAGCATGCGGTTCGAGCCCGGTAAGATCCCGGTGGTAAATCACGGCGTGAGAGCCTTGAATCATCCGATAATCCAGGGCGATCAGCGCCTCGCGATAGCAGCGGCCGATCTCCTCGAGCCCGCGGTGCACCTGGCTGATGGCGATGGAGAGCTTCAGGTTATAACGTTGATACGCCGCCTCCTGCAGCTGCTCGGCAAACCCCGTCCCGTTCGGATGCCCGGGATCCGCGGCCGGCCCCACGTCCACCAGCACGGCCAGCCGAGTGCGGTCCAGCTCCGCGATATACCCGTGTTTGCCCAGCAGGTCGCGGCATAAATTCGTCAGCAAAACCCGGACGTCCGCCCACTCCCGCTCCGTATCCTTCTGGATGAAATCGCGGCAATCCTCGATCTCGAGCAGGAACACGCCGAACGCGTCGTATTCGAACCGCAGCCCCATGAAGGTCAAGGTTTCTTCGGTTAGAGCGGTTACATCCATGTGGCCCTTGATCAGCCTCGATAAAAAATTGGCGTGGATGACGGGCAGGTGCTGCATGAGCGTTTGCCGCATCTGGTTTTTTTCGCCCAAGGAGCGGACGATGGAGTGCTGGATGTATTCGTATTCATTTTCCGCATCCGCCCGCTTCTGCGTATTCTCCTGCATGATGATGCGCACGACCTCGCGGATCGGGCTGTAATTGCGGTAGGCCAACGTGTAAGAAGCGATCAGGCCGGCGATCAGGATCAGCAGGAGCAGCATCAAAGCCAATGCTTTGACCAGGTTGACCTGCTGCAGGACGCTTTGCATCGGCACCATGGAGACGTATTTCCAGCCGTTTTCGCCCGTCGTGGAGGAGACCAGCATCGCTTCGCCGTTTTCCTGGAAGGAGTGATACCCGTCTTTGTCGCGGAGGAGCGACCATACGTCCGGGGACCATGCATGCTCCCTCGGCGTGGACAAAATCACCTGGCCGTTGTTGTCGATGATCGAGATGGAGCTGTCGTTGACCTTTTCGATTTGCTGGAAATACCGGTCGAATTCCTGCTCGTGAATGAAAGCGACCAAATACCCCTTCGGGTTCGTCTGTTCTCCGATTGGAAGCGATTGCACATAGGTGATCACAGGGCTGACCCGTTCGCCCTCTTTGATGTTGGTGACCGGAAAATACGTTTTCAGCCGGCTGCCGGAAAATAAATTCGCTTCGACCCAGTCGGCGTCTTTTTCGTTATAGCGGAGGATTTTATTGAAATAAAACGACACATCCGATTTGCCGGACGAGGTAAGGAGGGTATCCGTATTTTTGAAATACACCATAAAATCGTAGATGGCGCTGCGTTCTTTCGTGACGTTCTGGAAGTCCTTGATGATTTCGGCCAGGTCGAACTCATTTTTGATGAGATCGGTTTCGACGTGGTTGAGCGCCCATTGCAGCTTCGGATTAAACGCCAGCTGCACGGACATCCGGTCGACCTCCTTGAACCGTTCCTCCGCCACCAGCTTGATCTGCTCCAGCAGCCCCAGGTTCGTGCGGTTCGCATGATCCACCATGATTTTCTCCACCTGATGGTAGAGGTAGATCCCAGCCGTCACCGGCAACAGGAGAATGGCGAGATAGGAGAAGAGCAGGGTAATGAAAATGCTTTTTCTACGGCTGGCTTTGCGCAGCAACCCCACTGGCGACACCCTCTTTTCGAGATCCAATGCGATTAGTTCACAACCCGTTTTCCGTGCGCTCTGATCTTCCTATCTTAGCTCGTTTGCCGGCAAATCGCCATAGTCCGTTTTATAGATCGATCAACCGGTTTACTGCTTTTGGGGAACAGGTCCTTGCTTAACTAGATTCAGAAGTGGAGTTAATTATTTCGGAATCAAGGGAAATATAAGCTAGCTGTCGAACATAACTACCTATCGAACCACTGTATCGGACAGCGAACAACGGAGGGTTATGATGTCGGCACCCCTTATATCCACGAAACTGTATATCCCCCAACCGCGGGTGAAAGCGGTCCTCCGCCCCCGCCTGGTTGAGCGTCTGAACGAGGGAGTACAAAACAGGCTGACCCTCCTCTCCGCCTCTGCCGGCTATGGGAAAACTACGCTTGTCAGCGAATGGCTCGCCGCGTTTCCCCACCGGGCCGCCTGGCTCTCCCTGGACGAAGGGGATAACGATCTTGCACGCTTTTTGACCTACCTCACCGTGGCCTTGCAGACGGTTTCGCCCCATGTGGGGGTAGGCGTGTTGGGCGGGCTCCAATCCGCTCAGCCGCCGTCACCCGAGTCGATTATTACCGCCTTGTTGAATGACGTCACCGCCATTCCGCACCCTTTCGTGCTAGTGCTGGACGATTATCATGTCATAGAGCCCGGACCGATCGACGATGCCGTGTCCCTTCTGCTCGAGCGCATGCCGGCGCAGATGCGTCTCGTCCTCGCCACCCGCGAGGATCCTCGTCTGCCGCTGGCACGTTTGCGGGTCCGCAACCAGCTGACGGAATTGCGCGCCGCCGACTTGCGCTTCACCGCATCGGAAGCAGCCGAATTTCTGGGCCGCGTGATGGGTCTGACCCTTTCATCGGAGCACGTGACCCTGCTGGAGTCCCGCACGGAAGGCTGGGTGGCGGGCCTGCAATTAGCCGCGCTTTCCTTGCAGGGCCATCAAGATCCCGCCAGCTTCATCGGTTCGTTCACCGGCAGCCACCATTACGTACTCGATTATGTAGTGGAGGAAATGCTGAAGAGGCAGTCGGTAGGGATTCAGACCTTCCTGCTGCGTACGTCGATCCTCGACCGCTTGTGCGGTCCTCTGTGTGACGCCGTTCTTCGAGGCGAAGTCTTGGCCCCCTCCTCTTCCGGCCAACAGACGCTGGAATCGCTCGAGCGCGCCAACCTGTTCATCGTTCCGCTGGACAACGAACGGCACTGGTACCGCTATCACCATCTCTTCGCCGAGCTGCTGCGGAAACGGCTCCTCCAGCAAGAGGTTGTGACCGTCGTGGACGAATCCCATATACGAGCCAGCACATGGTACGAAGACCATGGACTTGAGCTTGAGGCGTTTCACCATGCCGCGGCCGCCCGCGATACGGACCGGGCGGCACGCCTGCTGGAAGGCAAAGGCATACCCTTGCTCTTTCGTGGAGCGGTAGCACCGGTCATGAAATGGCTGGATTCCCTGCCTGAAGAAGACATGGATGCAAGGCCCTCGTTGCGGGTGATGCATGCCTCCGCCTTGCTGATGGTGGGCCAGATGGCTGGGGTCGAGCCGAAACTGCAAGCGGCGGAAAAAGCTCTGAGCGGGATGGAGCCCGACGAGAGGAATCGAGATCTGATCGGCCATATTGCCTCCATACGCGCCTCGATGGCGGTCAGCCGGCACCAGGCGGAAACGATCTTGGCCGAGTCGCGGCGCGCTCTGGACTATTTGCGCCCGGACAACCTGCCCGTCCGCACGGCGACTACATGGACGCTGGGCTATGCTTACTATCTCCAAGGAGATCGGGCCTCGGCGGGTCTTGCCTATGCCGAAGCATTATCGATCGGCGAGAAAATCGGGCATGTCATCATCACCCTCATGGCAACACTCGGTCTAGCGAACATCGAGGAAGCCGAAAACCGGCTCTATTCGGCGGCCGATACGTATCGGCGTGCTCTGAGCCTCGCCGGGGACCCGCCCCTGCCCGCCGCTTGCGAAGCGCACTTGGGGTTAGCCCGTGTGTTGTATGAATGGAACGAGTTGGACGCCGCTCTGCAGCATGGTGAGCAGGCCGTCGAACTGGCGAAGCAGCTCGAGCACACGGACAGAGTCGTTGCAGGCGAGGTATTTCTCGCCCGGCTGAAGCTGGCTCACGGAGAGGCTAGCGGCGCGGCCGCTATTCTGGATAAGGCGGAGCATTACGCTCGCAGGCATAATTACAGTCATCAACTCCCCCGTATCGCGGCCGCCCAAGTGCTGGTGCTGCTTCGCCAGGGCGATGTGACGGCAGCCGCCCGACTCGCGTACAAGCACGAGGAGCTTCCCCTCAGCCAGGCTCGGGTACACCTGGCGAAGGGCGACACTGCTGCGGCTGTGGCGGTGCTGGCGCGAGCGCGGGAGCAGGCGGAGGCCAACCTTCTGGAGGACGAACGGCTCAAGCTTATGGTCGTGCAGGCGGTGGCGCTGCATGCGCACGGCGAAGCGCTCAAGGCCGGGCAGGTGGTGGCCGATGCTCTGACGATGGCCGAGCCTGGCGGCTTCATCCGGATTTTCGTCGACGAAGGGATGCCGATGCGCAGCGTGTTGGAGGAAGCGGCCGCTAGTACAGCTATGCCGGAGTACGTAGGTAAGCTGATCGCTGAATGGGAATCGGAGGAACCGTCGAGCCTGGCCCAATCCGATCCGAGTCTCTCCCGGCCGGCCGCCCCCCTCATCGAGCCGCTCAGCGCGCGGGAGCTGGAAGTTCTGCGCCTCATTGCCGAGGGGCTGTCCAATCATGAGATTGGCGAGCGTCTCTACATCGCGTTGACTACGGTCAAAGGACATAACCGCATCATCTTCGACAAGCTGCAGGTCAAGCGGCGAACCGAGGCAGTCGCCCGCGCCCGCGAGTGGGGGTTGCTGTGAACGAAACCATACTTTAGTAGCTACATGTATGTCGGTGCCGCCTCTATACTAGTCGCATACCAAGGATGGAGGAATCCTATGAAAGCGATCGTATGCACGAAATACGGCTCTCCGGATGTACTGCAGCTGCAAGAGGTAGAGAAATGTAAGCCCAAGGACAACGAAATATTGGTGAAAGTTCACGCTACGACTGTAACATCCGGCGACTGCCGGGTTCGCGGTTTCAACAGTCCACTCTTGTATTGGATCCCGATGCGATTGTTTCTAGGCCTCCGTAAACCGAGAAAACCGATTCTCGGCGTGGAGCTGGCAGGCGAAATAGAGGCGATAGGAAAAGATGTGAAGCGATTCAAGAAGGGCGACCAGGTGTATGCCTTTCCCTCGATGCGATTCGGCGCTTACGCCGAATACGCCTGTTTGCCTGAAGACGGAATGGTGTCGCTGAAACCGGCTAACGCGACCTATGAGGAAGCCGCTGCCGTTCTTTTCGGCGGGACTAGCGCTTTGCATTTTCTCCGAAAAGGGAACATCCGGCACGGGCAAAAAGTGCTCATCTACGGGGCATCCGGATCGGTCGGCACTTCTGCCGTACAGCTCGCCAAGTACTTCGGGGCCGAAGTGACGGGGGTATGCAGCGGAGCCAACATCGAGTTGGTGAAAACGCTGGGTGCCGATAAGGCGGTGGACTACACTAGAGAGGATTTTACGAAAAGCGGCGAACGGTATGACATTATCTTCGATACCGTCGGGAAAACGACGAAATCCAAATGCAAAGAGGCGCTGGCACCGGACGGAACCTTTTTGTCGGTTGAAGGTCAGGGGATTGCCAAGGAACGGTTGGAGGATTTGCATTTCCTCAAAGAGCTGATGGAGACGGGGAAAATCAAATCGGTTATAGACCGGCGCTATCCGCTCGAACAAGTTCCCGAAGCGCATCGATACGTAGAACAAGGGCACAAAAAGGGAAATGTAGTCATTACCGTGACTTAGAGTCCATCGTAATAGGCTCAAATCCCTCCAATGACGCTCAACGCCGCCCGCTTGGCGCTCGCCATCGCCGCGTCGGCCAGTCGTCCTTCCTCGCCGACCCAATCGCCGACTACGAGCAGTCCGCGAACCTCCGGTACGGCACAATCGGAGGCCGGCCCTGCACCGTCGTGGTAGATCGTGCGGGAATCATGGGCGACGAGTACATTAGGTGAATAGCGCATGGCAACGACATCGTGCTCCCAGCCGGGCTGCAGCAGATCGAGCACCCGCTTCAACCGCCGTTCGTCCTCCACGGCATTTCGGCCGCTATCGTGATTGTTGTACTGCATGACATGCAGCACGTGCGCGCCATCATCGCTCAATCGAACGGCACCCGAGTGGATGGAATAATACAGCGGTTCGTCTAACCCGAGAGCGAATACACGCTCCGGAAACGGCAAGTTTCTCAAGGCAACATCCAGGCAGGCGGCATAGAGCGGACGGCAGGCGCTACGCCATCTTCCAAGCGTCGTTCGCCCGGCCTCCGGAACGAGCCGGAACGCTTCATCGGGCCCTGCTGAGACGATGACGGACGTGGTCTCGATCTCAGTCCCGTCCGTCAAGGCGAGGCCTCGAACCCTCCCGTCGGTCAGCAGCACTCGATCGGCCTTTACACCGGTGACGAGATCGGCCCCGGCCATGAGGCTCTCGCGGCGCAGATCGTCCACGACGGTCTGCCACCCGCCTTCTACGTAACGGACCCCATTTCCTGCCAGACGACCTTGCTCGATAACATACCCTGCACTCAGCTCGCTCATCGCATCCGAATACGACCACTGCCTGCACATGGCGTGGAAGAACAGGCGCACGCGGTCGTGGCGAATGTGCTCCTCCGCCCATTCCCGCAGGCTGACCGACCGAATGGATTCGGTGTCGATGCCGCTTAGCCCTCCCATCAGCTTGCGCCACTCCTCGTTCTCTTCGGCAGACAGGTCGTTCGGGACCGATACGAGCCCTCCGTTCCATAGTCCGATCAAGCTGCCTTTCGAGGCATACCCTCCTTCCGGCAAGCAGTCCAGCTCCCGCAGAATACGAAGCGCAGCGCCCCCTTCGTACATGGCGTGGGGGCCGAGATTGAACAACGCTCCGTTCAGCTTCACCGTACGCGCCATCCCGCCGAGTTGACGTTCCTTTTCCAACACGAGTACGGACTTCCCCGCTCTCGCCATATAGACAGCCGCCGTCAATCCCGTCAATCCGCCGCCGATCACAATAACATCGTATTTTTTCTTATCCGCTGAGATCGCCATCTTTCACCATCCTCCACGATTCCATGAGTTTCCTTATGGTCAGCTGACAACAAACCCGATTTATGGTATAATGTGACCAAAGTGTCACCTTTAATATAAGTTACCCTATGGTCACGTGTCAATAGGAATGAAATACATGGAGGCAATCCCATGGAGAATGAGAATGACGTATTCAAAGCATTGGCCGATCCGAGCCGCCGCACGCTGCTCGATCTGCTGCACGCCTCGGACGGCCGCTCGCTGAGCGAGCTGTGCGCTCACCTGCAGATGTCCCGATTCGGGGTCATGAAGCACCTCCATGTTCTGGAGGATGCGGGACTTCTTACTACGCGCAAAATCGGCCGGGAGAAGCTGCATTATCTCAATCCGGTCTCCATCCGCCAAATCTATGACCGCTGGGTGAGCAAGTACGCGGAGCCGTGGGTATCGGGGCTGACGCAGTTAAAAACGGAACTGGAGAGTGAACCCGCAGTGACCCCAAAACCTAGCCATGTGAACCAAATCGCGATCAAATCAACCCCGGAACGAATTTGGAGCGCCTTGACCGATCCGGCATTGACATCCAAGTATTGGTACAACGGATCCATTCATGCCGAGTGGAATGCCGGCAGTCCGTACGTAATCCGGGATCCCGAGGGCAAGCTGCAGGCCAAGGGCGAGCTGCTCGTCGTGGACCCGCCGCGCAAGCTGGTGATGACGTGGCAGCTGCTCTCCCTCTCCGATACGGCGCATGAGCAGCCTTCCCGATTGACATGGGAGATTGAGCCGCATGCGGAGCTCGCCGGCGTTACGCTAGTCACCGTCGTCCACGACGAATTCGAGGAAGCGCCGAATACGTCGCGCGTCTTGGAAGCGGGCGTGCCGGTCGTCTTGTCGGGGATGAAGACGCTCCTCGAGACGGGGTCCCCTTTGGTTGGCGGCTAGCCCGATTCGTTTGGACGCTCCAGGGCAGCAATCCAAGAGAATTCGGCGCATCCTTTTTATGCTATGATGGAGGTATTTCGAATGAGAAAATCTGCCAAAGGGAGCGATCGTTGCCATGACCACGCCAAAGTCTGTTAAAAAGCCGACGGCCTTGTCAGGCCCCCAGCAAGTTCAAGCTTACCTGGACTGTCTCGAGCACCCGCTGAAGCCGGCTATGCTGGAGGTGCGCAATCTTATCTTAAGCGCTAATCCCGGCATCACCGAACAGATCAAATGGAACGCCCCCAGCTTCTGCTATGAGAACGAAGACCGGATCACGTTTAATCTGCACGGCACAGGCCGGTTCCGCCTAATTTTTCACTGCGGCGCCAAGGTAAGAGCGCATGCCGGACAAGCTCGCTTGATCGAAGACACGACAGGCCTGTTGGAATGGGCGTCGAACGACCGGGCGATTGTAACCTTGACGAGTCCGGAAGATGTGCAGGCCAAAAAGGAACAGCTGCTGGACGTAATCACGAAGTGGATCGAAGCGAAATAGACCCTATCCGCTGATTGGTCGCAGATAGGGTCTTCTCTTCACATCCATGCGTTTTAGGCGCTGAGCTCCTGCCCTTGCGGTTCCTCCTGCTTCCGGCGTGCTGCAAAAGGGAAGCGGAAGTAGCCGAACGCTCTGGCGGCGGTGAGTGCGGCGACCGCCACGCCGGCTGCGCCGATCCAGCTGATCGAGGTCAGCGATGCCTGCTCCACGATAACGCCGCCGATGACGGCACCTGCGGCCATAGCCAGCTGGACCACCGACATATTCAGACTGAGCATGATGCTGGACGCGTCGGGAGCGAGCGTCAGGAGATGCACTTGCTGCGTCGGGCCGGATGACCAAGCCGAGAATGACCACAGCACGAGCAGTCCGAACATCAGCGTGGGTGTTTGCGCCGCGAGCGAGATCAGGACGAGGGCCAGGGAGTGCAGGAGCATGCCGCCGACCAGCGTGCGGGAGAAGCCCCAGCGGTCCGAGCTGAAGCCGCCCAGCTTGGACCCGATCAGGCTGGCGATGCCGAAGGCGAACAGGGCGATGCTGACGCCCTTCTCACTCATGCCCGTGATGTTCAGCAGATACGGGGAGATGTACGTGTACGTAATCGAATAGCCGCCGATCCAGAAGAAGGTGATCAGCAGCGCTACGACGATTCTCGGCTGCTTGAGCAGAGCGAGCTGCCCGCGCAGCGGCACCGGCGCCTCTCCTTCCGTAGACGGAATGGTGAAGGCGATGAGCACCATCGCCAACAGGCCCAACAAGCCGATCCCGCCGAACACGAGGTTCCAGTCATAGACGGAGGCGACGAGCCGGCCGATCGGGACGCCGACGATCAGCGCGGTGCTGAATCCCATGACCAGCGTGGCAATGGCGCTGCCCTGCTTCTCCGGAGGAGCGAGCTTCGCGGCAACCGTGAGCGACGTCACGACGAATACACCGGTGCTAAGAGCCAAGATGATTCGGGAGGCGATCAGGAAGCCGAAGCCCGGCAGCAAGAGGGCGACGGCGTTCCCAATCACGAAGACGGCGAGCGAGTACAATAGCAGCTTCTTGCGATCGACCTTGGCGGCCATCGCCATCAGGAACGGCGTGCCGAACCCGTAGGCCAGGGAGAAGACGGTGATGAGCTGACCGGCGGCGGCGACCGAAACCCCGATATCCGCCGCGACTTTATCCAGAATGCCGGCGATGATGAACTCCGACGTGCCGACAAGGAAGCTCACCACCGCCAGCATGTAGATTTTCCAAGTATTAGACAACCTCTCCAACTCCTTTAATGTTTCTATATATCTAGAATTATCGAAATATAAAGCAAAAAATAGGGCTAAAAAACTACTCCAGCAAATAAGGTGCGTACTTGCGGGCGATTTCTTTATTGATGCTGTAGTAGATATAAGTGCCATCCTTGCGAAGGGTAAGCAATCCGCTGTCCGTCAGCTGCTTCAGGTGATGCGACAGCGTAGAGCCGGCCACGGATTCGAGCTTGCTGCCGATGTCGGAGCAGCACAAGTTCTTTTCTTCCGTAAGCAGCATTGCGATTTTGATCCGGGTCGGTTCACCGAGCGCTTTGTACACCTTCACCGCTTGTTTGACATCCTCGTTGTCCTCGACCATCGTTCCCACTCCTTTCTCAAAATTCGTTATTTCTAAAATCATAGAAATACAATATCACACCGCTTCAGCTTTTGCAAATCTAATTCAAAAAATTCGATCAAACCTGACATGAAGCGCTTTCTTTTCAGTTTGCGACCTAGTCTTCTCCTTTAGAGTGAATCTAATGGCGGCCTTGCAAGTGCGCTTGCAGGCAACGCATGACTGACAAAGGAGTCGGACAACAATGTTGTGGAAGAGCATCCTCGCTGCGGTTCGGTCGTCTCCCTTCTTCATCTTCCTAATCCTGCTGGGTGCCGTCATCGACATTTTGTTCCGTTACCTCTCCTCCCTCAGCTACAAATATTTGATCGATCTCGCCCTGCTGCCCCGGGACGGCAAAGCTCTCGCGATCATAATCGGCGTGTTGCTCATTCTGGGTTTGTTCAACGTGCTGATCGGCATCTCAAGCGACTACGCTAAAGCCCGAGTCGGGTCCGGCTTCCTGTACGAGCATCGGATGCGCTTGTTCCGGCATATGCAGCTCCAGTCCCAGCGCTTCTATGACCGATTCGGCGTCGGCGATCTAATGGCCCGTTATTCGGAGGATATCCCGGCCATTCAGTCCGCCGTCCTCTATATCTTGACCGGAGGATTCCTCTCGATCGCCAGCGTCGTGGTCGGAATCGCCATCCTGTTCACGATGGAATGGAAGCTGACGTTGGTGACCGTAGCCGGTTCCGCTCTCTTATTCATCCCTTTTCGGCTGCTCAAGTCTCGTTCGCTGGCGCTCGGAGACGTCTATTATAAGTATCTCGATCAGTTCAACCGATCGGTGGACGAGAACATTAAGACGTTCCGCGTCATCCGTGCGTTCGATCTGCGCAGCAGCATGCTCGCGAAGATCGATGGGATTCTCCATTCGATGCTCTCGCTCGGCGTGCAGAGGAACTTCGTGAACTCGAACTTGACCCGGTTGCCGATGCTCGCCATTTCTATTCTGACCGCGGCCATACTCGCTTATGGCAGTTATTTGACGTTCGACGGAAGTCTCACGATCGGCGAATTTATCGCCTACAACTCGATTTTCTTCACGGTAGGCACGTCCATGTTCGGCGTAACCTCCGTGCTGCCCTATATTCTCTCGGCGCGTACGAGTCTGGACCGCCTCAGGCAAGCGATGGACTGGAAGCCGGACGTAATCGAGCGGGACGGCCGTGAGCTCTCTCCTCTACGGACGGACATCGTGCTTCGCGACGTCACGTTCGGCTACGTGCCTGGCGAGCCGGTGCTGCAGCGGCTGAATCTTGCCATCCCGGTCAGCGGCTATACGTCGATCGTCGGCTCCAGCGGGGCCGGCAAGAGCACGGTGCTCCAGCTGCTCCTGCGGTTCGTCGACCCGCAGGACGGAGCCGTGCTGTTCGACGGGCACGATATTCGCGACGCCCGGTATGCAACGTTACTCAGACAGGTGGGGGTCGTCTTCCAGGATTCGGTGATGTTCCAGGCAACGATCCGGGACAACATTCTCGTAGGCCGGCCTGACGCGAGCGACGCGGAGATCGAAGATGCCGCGCGAGCGGCCGGCATCCACGACACGATCGCCGCATTCCGCGACGGTTACGATACGCTCGTGCGCCAGTACGGGGATTCCTTGTCGGGCGGACAGCGGCAGCGCATCGCTCTGGCCCGGGCGCTGCTGCGCAATCCGCGCGTCCTGTTCCTCGACGAAGCCACTTCAGCCCTCGATCCCGACACCGAACGAGCCGTGAACGAGACGATCCTGGCGCTGGGACGGCGCATGTCGATCGTGTCGGTCACGCACCGGTTGGCCTACGCCGCGATGTCCGACCGGATCATCGTCCTCGATCGGGGGACCGTCGCCGAGACGGGAACGCATGAGCAGCTGCTGCAGCAGGACGGCCTATACCGTGCTATGTGGGAGAAGCAGCAAGGGTTCCTGCTTGCCCACGGCGGAGACGGCGCGCAAGTGGAGTCGAATCGGCTGCGCCAGCTGCCTTTCTTCCGAAGCATCGATTCCGGCGCGCTCGACGAAATCTCCCGGCTCTTCGTTACGGAAAAGTTCGAAGCCGGAGCGACCGTCGTGGAGCAAGGCGATCAGGGGGATAAGTTTTATTTGATCGCGAGAGGGAAGGTCGAGGTTATGATTGCCGCGGAGAGAGGCGAACGCCGCAAAGTAGCTGTGCTCGAGGACGGGGATCATTTCGGGGAAATCGCGCTGATGCAGCACATTCCGCGAACGGCCACGATCGTCACGGCGACGCCCTGCTGGCTGCTGTCGTTGTCCTATAACCACTTCCACCCGCTCCTGCTGCGCTATCCGGCCATCCGGGAAGAGCTCGAAGCGACGCTAAAATCGCGAATGCAAAGGAGAGATGCGTGATGCTGCAATGGATGACCGCCGATACGGAGCAATTGAAGGAAGAGGGGGTCCGGTTCTTGTGCCGGCATGTGGAGGACCTCGGCGTCCCGTACAATTGGAGTACGATCATGAATTTTTTGTATACATCCATCTACGATTCCGGCCTTATGATTGCTCTGGATGATGAAGATCGACAGGCTAGAGGCGTGTTGGTCTATACTTACGGGACCGGGGAGAACAAAAGCGCTGATCCAGCCCGGATTGAAATCTTTCTTCTCTGTCTTGATGCTGATTTGCGCAAGGGAACGAAGCTCGTGGAAGCGATGGAAGCTTTGCTCGAGCGGGAAGCCGAACTGCCGCAACCGATTCGTCAGTTTGAATTTTATTGCCTTTCGACTGCAGCCCATAGAAAGCTCTTCGGCAAAATCGCGACGTTACACGATACGAGAACCCATTCCTGCGGTTTGCTCGACTTCTATGTCACTACGCCCGAGCGATTACGGCAATATGTGGCTCGGATCTCTTCGCACAGGAGCAGATGAAGGGGACCGGCATGGCTGCCGGCCTCCTTCCCGTGTTACTGCCGATCGGCCGATCCGTCGTCACGCTCTGGCGCCGTTTGCTGTGGCATATTGCAGCCGGATTGTCCCATTCCTGCTCACCTCCTCGCTTGAATTCAACTTTAATATACGGCAGGTAATTAGAAATAACAAGCATGTTTTCAATTTTTTTCTATTATACCCATAATGAGGTGTATTGCCGATGATTCGAATCCAAACATGCGCGGACACCCGGCAATGGAGCCGGTTTACCGATTTTTATATCCAGCATCGAACGAGCATCATCCCCTACTACCGAGTGAGCCTGGCGGTGAGAGACGTCAGGAATTATATGAAGCATGGACGGGGTGCGATTATTCTGAACGAAACCGATCAGGTGGTCGGAATCGGCAGCTTTGTGCTAGGATTGGCGGAGGATGAGTATCAGGACAAAGACATTGCGGTGCTCGGCAACAGCTGCTTCCTGGAGGACTACCAGAATAACCGGACGTTTGTGAGGGGCTTGCAAAAGCTGGTCGAGGAAATCGAGGATGCGGGCCCAAACGTACGGGAAGTAAGAATTCCTACACTGGCGGATAACGCTTATACAAACCGCTTGTATCGCAAGCTTACATCCCGGGTGCAGTCGCACGATTCCCCATATGGGAAGGTCAACGTCTACTCGATGTCCTTCCGCGAATTCGCAGACTTCTGCAGCCGCTATCGATGAGGTGCAGTCAATGAAACGAAAAGCCGTACTTTGGAGCTTGCTTGGATTTCATCTTGTGTTCGTACTATTCCTCGCAGTCTGGTTGTTCATGGCCGGCATCTCACTCATGAGCTTCAACGACCCGAGCGTGTTCGCACAGGCGTTCACTTGGTTCGTCATTCTCTACCTACTGTCTTATCCGGCGGGACTGCTCGCCGCAGTGATAGCCGGCTGGCGGTTATACAGTCGACAGCGCTACAGAGCTGCAATCCTCTGGAATGTGTTCCCCGCCCTGTGGATCGTAAGCGCGCTCGGCATTCTCATGTATGCTAATTTTTCTTAACGGGCAGGAGCCCCCCGGAAGTATGCTAAGATGAGAGTGAAAGGCTACACTCCCTGGAAAGCGGTGCAGAACGATCGATGTCTCCACATTCACGCAAACGGCTGGCCGTGCTGCTCGGCCTTGTGCTCGCCCTGGTCGCGCTATGCTGGCCCCTCACGGAGATGATGACGGCGGAGCGCAGTCCCCAGGCCGTAGACGGCGTCCTGGACCTCAGACAGTGGAATCTGCAGGAAGACGGGCCGGTCCGTCTGAACGGCCGCTGGGCCTTCTATTGGAACGCGTTGTTGTCTCCTGTCGATGAAGGCTTCGCGGAAGGAAATGAGCCGGACTTCGCGGAGGTGCCCGGCGAATGGAAGGGCCTTCAACTGCCGGGACGGGGCTTTGCTACCTACCGGCTTACCGTACTAACCCAAGGAAGCGTCGGTCCGCTCGCACTGCACATCCCGGCGATCGCACCCGCTTACCGGCTTCTAGTCGACGGCCGCGTCATCACGGAGACCGGCGTCGTCTCCCCGGATCGAACCGCGGTACGGGCCGCCTACAAGCCGCAAACCGTCTCGTTCGACCCTGAGGGCGACACTTTCGATGTTACGATTCAGGTGGCCAATGAGCTGTATCCGCAAGGCGGCATCTGGTTCAGCCTGATGCTTGGGACGGAACCCTCGATGCTGGCGCTGAAGGAGCACACCGGCTATGCGGAGATGGCGGTGTTCGGCGGCTGCGCGCTGCTGGGCTTGTACCAGCTCGCCCTGTTCGTCCTGCGCCGGTCGGAACGCTCGACGCTCTATTTCGGAATATGCTGTCTATTAGGAGCGATCCGGATGGGTGCGGTGGGCGGCATGTATATCGTCCAGCTCTTCCCGCATACCGATATTCGTCTGCTTATTTTCATAGAGTACTTGACTTACTACGGAGGCGTGACCGCCGCGCTGTTGTTCGTGCGGGAGCTGTACCCGAGGGAGTTCCACCCTGTTGCGATCAAAATATTGGCCGGAATAGGCTGCGCCTTCATTGGGACGGTGGTGCTGCTCCCGACGGAATGGTATACCCGCTTGATCGATTTGTATAAATACGTCTCGCTGGCCAGCCTGGCCTATATCCTGTTCGGATTCGCCTGGGCGGGCTGGCGCAGGCGGGAAGGCGCGCTGCTTCAATTGACCGGATGGGTGCTCTTCGTGGCGGCAGCCATCCACGATATCTTGTACAGCAACGGCTTCATCCTTTGGAGCGATCTGCAGCTCGTGCCCTACGGTGTCATCCTGCTTGTGTTCATCGAAGCGATGGAGCTCGCCCGCCGATTCACCAACGCGTACCGGATTATCGGCCGGATGTCGGAGCAGCTGCTCGCCTCGAACCGGATGAAGGACGAATTCCTGGCCAACACCTCCCACGAGCTGAAGACGCCGCTCCATGGGATAATGAATCTCTCCTTGGCTCTGACCGAGGAGAAGTCCGGGCCGCTCACCGGGAGCCAGCGGGAGCAGCTGGAGATCGTCATCTCCGTCGCCCGCCGGATGTCGAACTTGATCAACGACATTCTGGACTGGTCGCGGCTCAAGAACAGCGGCATGCAGCTGGAGCTCGGCCCCGTCGATATTCGGGCCGTAGTATCGGCGCAGCAGGAGGTGTTCCGTCATTATATCGGGGACAAGCCGATCGCGCTGCGCTTCCATTGGCCGGAGAAGCTGCCCTATGCATACGCCGACGAGAGCCGGCTGCTGCAGATCGTGTACAACCTGATCGGGAATGCGATAAAATTCACCCCGGAAGGCGAGGTTGCGGTATCCGCTTGGGCGGAAGGCGGGATGGTGCACTTGGCTGTGTCGGATACAGGGATCGGCATCGAGGCCGACAAGCTCGAGACGATCTTCCAGTCGTTCGAGCAAGTAGGCACCTCGGAGTCGAGAGAATACGGCGGCGCCGGATTGGGACTCGGCATCGCGAGACGGCTAGTCGAACTGCATGGCGGTCGAATCTCGGTGAAGTCGCAGGTCGGCCGAGGCTCCGTCTTCACGATCACCCTGCCGATAGGCGAATCCGGCGTAATGCCCACGGCTGTGCAGCAGGCAGGCCCGGCAGCGCTTCGAACCGCGGCAGCGGCCGTTCGGCCAGAGGCGGCGGCGGCTGCTGCGGGAGCTCCGGGGTCGGCCGGCGGGGTGCGGCGCGAGCATGTGATCCTGGCGGTGGACGACGATCCGGTCAACCTCCGGGTGATCCAGGCGGTACTCGCCGATGAGCCGTACGAGATCGTGGCGGTCTCCGGCGGCGAGGAAGCGATGGCCGCATTGGACCGCCTGGGGAGCCGAATCGGCCTCGTCATCCTCGACGTGATGATGCCCGGGCAGTCCGGCTACGAGACGTGCCGGCTCATCCGGCAGACCTACCCGCTTAGCGAGCTTCCTATCCTGCTCACCACCGTGCGCAGCGAGCCGGCAGATGTGATCGTCGGCTTCGAGGCCGGGGCAAACGACTATTTGACGAAGCCGTTCCAGGCTTATGAATTGCGCGCCCGCACGCGTACGCTGCTCGAGATGAAGCGCTCGGCCGAGGAAGCGGTCCGTTCGGAGCTGGCGTTCCTGCAGGCACAGATTAAGCCGCACTTTCTATACAATGCCCTGAACACGATCATCAGCTTCTCGCTCGAGGATCCGCAGCTGACACACGATCTGCTGCTAAGTCTGAGCCGCTATCTCCGCGGCAGCTTCGACTTCAAGACCAAGGACCGGCTCGTCCCCTTGAGCAAGGAGCTGGAGCTGGCCGAAGCGTACCTCCAGCTCGAGCGGGCCCGGTTCGGGGAGCGGCTCCGCATCCGCTATGAGGTGGACGAAGACGCGGACTGCATGCTGCCGCCGCTGACGCTCCAGCCACTCGTGGAGAATGCGGTCCGGCATGGCATTACGAAGCTGGAGGACGGTGGTACCGTGACGGTCTCGGTCCGCGCCGATGCGGAGGGTACGGAGCTGTCCGTAGAAGACGACGGTCCAGGCATGCCCGAATGGGCGCGGACGATCCAGTCCATGGAGACGGAGGGCAAGGGAGGCGTAGGGCTGCGCAACATTCATCTGCGCATGCTGAGGCTGTTCGGCACCGGGGTTGAGCTCGGGCGGGGAAGCGGCGGAGGCACGAAGGTGACCATTCGCATTCCCCATGCCGCGATGGAACACAGGGAGGTGAGCCGATGATTCGAGTCATCGCGGTGGACGACGAGCAGCCCGCGCTGCGCCGAGTCGGGAAGCTGCTCGAGCAGCTCGAGCACGTCCATCTCGCAGGCCTGTTCGACAGGCCGATCGCTTGTCTGGAATATGTCTTAACCGAACGGGAGCCGATCGATCTCGTGCTGCTGGACGTGGACATGCCGAAGATGCATGGCCTGGAGCTCGCGCGACGGCTCCGGGAATGCCGGCCGGAGCTGCAGATCGCGTTCCTGACCGCTTATGAGGAGTTCGCCAAGGAAGCGTTCGAGGTGGAGGCGCTTGATTACTTGCTGAAGCCGGTCATGCAGGACGACCTGAACCGCACGCTCGGCCGGTTCCTGAAGCGAACCGGCCGCAATGCCGGTCACGCTCCCGATCAGGGCCAGCCGCCCGAGCCGGGAATCGTCGTTCATCGCTTCGGCCCATTCACCGTTCAGATGCGAGGGGGCGCGGAGATCCGGTTTCGGAATTCGAAGGCGAAGGAGCTGCTCGCCTACCTGTATCATCACCAGGGCAAGCCGGTCAGCAAAGCGCAGATCATGGACGAGCTCTGGTACGGCCGAGATGCGCAGCGGACCCAAGTCAATCTCCA